>NZ_JAMBEP010000002.1:0-300000 GCF_023374055.1 Luteimonas galliterrae
GCGCCAGCGCGACCAACTTCGACGCCACCGCGCTGGGGTCCAACTCCATCGCCAGCGGCGACAACTCGGTGGCCGTGGGCGGTGCGCTCTTCGGCTTCATTCCCACCGAAGCCTCGGGCGACTTCTCCGTCGCGGTGGGCGGCGGCGCCTGGTCGCCGGGCTTCAACTCGGTGGCGCTGGGCAACCTGGCGTCGGCCACGGCCGACAACAGCGTGGCCATCGGCGGCGACTCGGTGGCCGATCGCGAGGACAGCGTGTCGGTGGGTCGTGCCGGCAACGAGCGTCAGATCACCAATGTCGCGGCCGGTACCGAGACCACCGATGCGGTGAACTTCGGCCAGCTGACCGACGCCACGCGCTACTTCCAGGCCAACGGCGCCAACGACGGTACCGATGACGCCGAAGCGGTCGGCGAGTTCGCGATCGCTTCCGGTGCCAACGCGTATGCCGAAGGCGATACCGCCTCGGCTTACGGCGCAGGTTCAGCGGCGATCGGCAACGGCGCCACCGCCACCGGCAACCAGTCGGCCGCCACGGCCGACAACGCCACCGCCAACGGCAACGGTGCCAATGCGTCGAACACCGGGGCGACCGCCATCGGCGGCCAGCGCGCCTTGGTCGACGATGAAGGCAATCCGATCCTGGACGAAGACGGCAACCCGATGTACGCCAGCACCGAAGCCAGTGGCGTGGACGCCACCGCGGTCGGTGCCGGATCGTCGGCCACCGGCGAGTTCGGGGCGACGGCGGTGGGTGCTGGCGCTAGCGCCAGCAACTCCTACGCCAATGCGCTGGGCACCGAAGCCTCGGCGTCCGGTTTGCAATCCACCGCGGCCGGCTTCCGCAGCAATGCGTCCGGTGACGGTTCCAGTGCGATTGGCGGTTATACCGTCGCCACCGCGTTCGGCGCCTCGGCCCTGGGCTACGGCTCGGAAGCCACCAACGACAACGCCACCGCGGTCGGCTTCGCCGCCGCGGCCAGCGGCGCGGAGAGCACCGCGGTGGGCGGCACGACGTTCTTCGGCCTGATCAACACCCGCGCCAGCGGCACCGGCGGTTCGGCGTTCGGCAACGGCGCTTGGGCCACCGGCGAGTACTCCACCTCGATCGGCCACAACAGCTGGGCCGCGCAGGACGACACCGTGGCCATCGGCGTGAACAGCTACGCCAATGCGGCCAACAGCGTCGCGCTGGGCGCCGGTTCGTTCACCGACCGCGAGAACACCGTCTCGGTGGGCGATGCGGGCAGCGAGCGGCAGATTACCAATGTCGCGGCGGGCACCGAAGACACCGATGCGGTCAATGTCGCGCAGTTGAACGAGACGACTGACGCGGCTACGCGTTACTTCCAAGCCAACGGGGCCAACGACGGTACCGATGACGCCGAAGCGGTCGGCGAGTTCGCCATCGCTTCCGGTGCCAACGCGTATGCCGAAGGCGATACCGCCTCGGCTTACGGCGCAGGTTCAGCGGCGATCGGCAACGGCGCCACCGCCACCGGCAACCAGTCGGCCGCCACGGCCGACAACGCCACCGCCAACGGCAACGGTGCCAATGCGTCGAACACCGGGGCGACCGCCATCGGCGGCCAGCGCGCCTTGGTCGACGATGAAGGCAATCCGATCCTGGACGAAGACGGCAACCCGATGTACGCCAGCACCGAAGCCAGTGGCGTGGACGCCACCGCGGTCGGTGCCGGATCGTCGGCCACCGGCGAGTTCGGGGCGACGGCCGTGGGTGCCGGTGCATCGGCCTCGAACTCTTACGCCAACGCGCTGGGCACCGAAGCCTCGGCGTCCGGTTTGCAATCCACCGCGGCCGGCTTCCGCAGCAATGCGTCGGGTGACGGTTCCAGTGCGATTGGCGGTTATACCGTCGCCACCGCATTCGGCGCCTCGGCCCTGGGCTACGGCTCGGAAGCCACCAGCGACAACGCCACCGCGGTCGGCTTCGCCGCGGCGGCCAGCGGCGCGGAGAGCACCGCGGTGGGCGGCACGACGTTCTTCGGCCTGATCAACACCCGCGCCAGCGGCACCGGCGGTTCGGCGTTCGGCAACGGCGCTTGGGCCACCGGCGAGTACTCCACCTCGATCGGCCACAACAGCTGGGCCGCGCAGGACGACACCGTGGCCATCGGCGTGAACAGCTACGCCAATGCGGCCAACAGCGTCGCGCTGGGCGCAGGCTCGTTCACCGACCGCGAGAACACGGTCTCGGTGGGCGATGCGGGCAGCGAGCGGCAGATCACCAACGTCGCGGCCGGTACCGAAGACACCGATGCGGTCAACGTCGCGCAGTTGAACGAAAGCACGGCTGCGGCTACGCGTTACTTCCAGGCCAACGGCGCCAACGACGGTACCGATGACGCCGAAGCGGTCGGCGAGTTCGCCATCGCTTCCGGTGCCAACGCGTATGCCGAAGGCGATACCGCCTCGGCTTACGGCGCAGGTTCAGCGGCGATCGGCAACGGCGCCACCGCCACCGGCAACCAGTCGGCCGCCACGGCCGACAACGCCACCGCCAACGGCAACGGTGCCAATGCGTCGAACACCGGGGCGACCGCCATCGGCGGCCAGCGCGCCTTGGTCGACGACGAAGGCAATCCGATCCTGGACGAAGACGGCAACCCGATCTATGCGGCCACCGAAGCCAACGGCGTGGACGCCACTGCGATCGGCGCCGGTGCGACAGCCACGGGTGAAGCCGGATCCACCGCCATCGGCGCCGGTGCCGCGGCATCGAACTCTTACGCTACCGCGCTGGGCACCGAGGCCTCCGCTTCTGGCTTGCAGGCCACCGCCAGCGGCTTCCGCGCCAATGCCTCCGGCGACGGTTCGTCGGCCTTCGGCGGCTACACGGTCGCATCCGGTTTCGGCGCCACATCGCTCGGCTACGGTGCGTGGGCTACCAATAACAACGCCACCGCCATCGGCTTCGATGCGCTGGCCGTAGGCGCCGAGAGCACCGCGATCGGCGGCGTGGCCAACGGTTCGATCAACACCCAGGCCATCGGCACCGGCGGTTCCGCGTTCGGCAACGGCGCCTGGGCCACCGGCGATTACAGCACCGCCATCGGCCACAACAGCTGGGCCTACGGCGACGACAGCGTGGCGCTGGGCGTGAACGCGTTGGCGATCGAAGCCAACAGCGTGGCGATCGGCGCCAACTCCGAAGCCGATCGAGCCGATAGCGTCTCAGTCGGCGCGGCCGGCGCGGAACGCCAGATCACCAACGTCGCCGCAGGCACGCAGGACACCGATGCGGTCAACCTCGCGCAATTGAACGAAGTCGCCGACGGCGCGGCGCAGACCAGCAAGTTCTTCAAGGCCAACGGCGAGGAAGGCTCGACGGCAGGCGGCGAGAACAGCGTCGCGGCCGGCGCATCGGCCAGTTCCGGCGGCGCATTGTCGGTAGCGGTCGGCGCGGCCAGCAACGCGCAGGGCGATCTGGCCACCGCAGTGGGCAGCGATGCGCAGGCGCAGGGCGTCAACGGCACCGCGCTGGGCGCCACCAGCCGGGCCAACGGCACCGGCGCCACCGCGGTCGGCGCCAACGCCAGCGCCTTGGCGAACGGCAGCACGGCCATCGGCCAGGGTGCCAACGTCGGTTCGCTCGCCACCAACTCGGTGGCGCTGGGCGCCAATTCGATCGCCACCGCCTCCAACACGGTGTCGATCGGCAGCACCGGCAACGAGCGTCGCCTCACCAACCTGCGCGCGGGCACCAACGCCACCGATGCGGTCAACGTCGGCCAGATGCAGACCTTCGCCAGCGGCTTGGGCGGCGGCGCCGGCTTCTCGGCCGGCGCGTTCGTGGCGCCGACCTATACGATCCAGGGCGGCAGCTATCGCAACGTGGGCGCGGCGTTCACCGCGGTCGACAACAAGTTGAACGACTTGCAAGGCCAGGTGAACAGCATCCAGGTCGGCACGCAAAGCAACGCAACGGCAGGCACCGAGCCGGCCGCGAGCGCGACGGCCTCGCAGCCGACGACGGCCAGCAGCCGGCCGACCGCGGTCGCGTCGCAGAGCACGCCCGTCGCTTCGGGCGCTACGGCGCAGAACGCGAATGCGATCGGCCAGAACGCGCAGGTGTCCGCCGAGAACTCGGTGGCGATCGGCGCGGACTCGGTCGCCGACCGCGACAACACGGTCTCGGTGGGCTCGGCGGGCAACGAACGCCAAGTCGCCAACGTGGCCGCCGGCACGCGCGATACCGATGCCGTCAACGTCAACCAGATGCGCACCGCCAATTCGCAGACGCTGTCGTCCGCGCAGGCCTACACCGACATCCGCTTCAACGCGATCGAAGACGATTTCAACGCGTTCCGCGGCGATGTCGACCGCCGGTTCAACGATCAGGACGAGCGCATCGACCAAGTCGGCGCGATGAGTTCGGCGATGGTGCAGATGACCGCCAACGCCGCCAACGGCGACAGCCCGCGCGGGCGCATCGCGGTCGGCGCGGGCTTCCTGGGCGGCGAGCAGGCGATCTCGATCGGTTACGGCAAGAAGATCGGCGATCGCGCGTCGTTCACCCTGGGCGGCGCGTTCAGCGGCGACGAGTCGTCGGCGGGTATCGGTTTCGGTCTGGATCTGTAGCACGACACGGCAAGCGCAACAAAAAGAAGCCCGGCGCAAGCCGGGCTTCTTTTTTTCGTGGGTGCGAATTCATTCGCACGCTCTTGTCGGTACGGGAAAAGCGTGCGAATGAATTCGCACCTACGAAAAGCGGCGGCTCAGGCGTCTTCGGTGACGCGCAGCACTTCCTCGATCGTGGTCGTGCCGGCCAATGCCTTGACGATGCCGTCCTCGTACATGGTGCGCATGCCCGACTGCCGGGCGAGCTGTTCGATCTCGCCCATGCCGGCGTGCCGCATCACCGCGCGGCGCAGCTCGTCGTTCATCACCAGGAATTCCATGATCGTGGTGCGGCCGAGATAGCCGGTCGGCGCGAGCGCCGAACCGCGCGGGCGGTACAGGTAGATCTCGCCCTGCGGCTGGTAGCGGCGCAGGCCGAATTTCTCGATTTCCTCGGGCGACGCCGGATAACGCTCGGCATGCGTCGGCTCCAGCCGCCGCACCAGGCGCTGGGCCAGGATGCCGTTGACCGTGGACGTGAGTAGGTAATCCTCCACGCCCATGTCGAGCATGCGGGTGATGCCGCCGGCCGCGTTGTTGGTGTGCAGCGTGCTCAGCACCAGGTGGCCGGTGAGCGCGGACTGGATCGCGATGCGCGCGGTTTCCAGGTCGCGCATTTCGCCGATCATGATGATGTCCGGATCCTGGCGGACGATGCTGCGCAACGCGTTGGCGAAATCCAACCCGATCTGCGGCTTGGCCTGGATCTGGTTGATGCCTTCGATCTGGTACTCGACCGGATCCTCGACGGTGATGATCTTCACGTCCGCCGTATTGAGCTTGGACAGCGCCGTGTACAGCGTGGTGGTCTTGCCCGAGCCGGTCGGCCCGGTGACCAGCAGGATGCCGTGCGGCTGGTCCAGCACTTTCTGGAACTGCGGCAGGAAGTTGTCGGTGAAACCCAGCCGTTCGAAATCGAACACCACCGTCTCGCGGTCCAGCAAACGCATCACCACGCTTTCGCCGTGCGCGGTCGGCACCGTGCTGACGCGCAGGTCGAGTTCCTTGCCCTGCACGCGCAGCATGATGCGGCCGTCCTGCGGCAGGCGGCGTTCGGCGATGTTGAGCTTGGCCATGATCTTGATGCGGCTGATCACGGCGGCGGTGAGGTTGGACGGCGGGCTTTCGCCCTCCTCGAGCACGCCGTCGATCCGGTAGCGCACCTTCAGGCGGTTCTCGAAAGGTTCGATGTGGATGTCCGAGGCGCGCATCTCGACCGCGCGCTGGATGACCAGGTTCACCAGCCGAATCACCGGCGCTTCGGAAGCCAGATCGCGCAGGTGCTCGACGTCGTCGATATCGCCGCTCTCGCCTTCCGCGGTTTCCACGATCGCGCCCATCGCGCTGCGGCCCTGGCCGTACCAGCGTTCGATCAGGTCGTCGATTTCCGAACGCAGCGCCACCGCGACCTTCACCTCGCGCTGCGTGGCCAGGCGGACCGCGTCGAGCGCGTAGGCGTCCTGCGGGTCGGCCATCATCACGCCGACCTGGATGTCGGTGGTGCCGATCGGGCAGACGTGGAACTGCTTCATGAACTTGGTGGACAGCGCCACGCCTTCCGGCGGCAGCTCGGGCGCGTCCTTGGCGCTGACCAGCGGCAGGTCCAGCACCTCGGCGGCGGTGGCGGCATGGTCGCGCTCGGAGACCAGGCCCAGCCGGGCCAGCAACGACAGCAGGCTGCCGCCGGCCTCTTCCTGCAGGCGCCGCGCGCGGGCCAGGTCGGCGTCCTTCAGGCGGCCTTTGGCTGTCAGCGCGGAGACGATCAGTTCGTCGGCGTCCTGATTTGCTGCGATGGCGTTCGTGGTCGTATCCATGGGCTGCCCGGTGCGTCCGGCGCAACTTTAGCACCCCGCTTCATTTGTAGGAGCGGCTTCAGCCGCGAGCTCTTTAAGCTTGTGTCATTTCGCAGAAAAGCTCGCGGCTGAAGCCGCTCCTACAAGGGCGGGCTAGCGCAATTTGGCGGCGATATCGTCGCGCAGCGCGGCCAGATCCTTGGCGAAGATCGCGATGCCGTCGCGCAGCTTGTCGGTCGCCATCTCGTCCTGGGCCAGATCCCGCTGGAAACGGTCGGCATCGATAGGCTGGTCGGCGCTGGGCACCGCGGCCATCGGCGATAGGCGGCGCAGCACTGTTCCGGTGTCCTGCTCGAGCCGGTCCAGCAGATCGGGAGAAATGGTCAGCCGATCGCAACCGGCCAGCGCTTCGATCTGCGCGGTCGAGCGGAACGAAGCGCCCATCACCACCGTCGCCGCGCCGCGACGCTTGAACGCGCCGTACACCTTGCGCACGAAGACGACGCCGGGATCCTCGTCAATCGATGACGGGAGCTCGCCGCGCGCCACGTGCCAGTCGAGGATGCGGCCGACGAAAGGCGACACCAGGAACACACCGGCTTCCGCGCAGGCCAGCGCCTGGGTGTGGTTGAAGATCAAAGTGAGGTTGCAGTCGATGCCTTCGCGCTGCAATCGCTCCGCGGCGCGTACGCCTTCCCAGGTCGCGGCGACCTTGATCAGCACGCGCTCGCGCGGCACGCCCTGCTCCGCGTACATGGCGATGAACTCGCGCGCCTTGGCGATGGTCGCTTCGGTGTCGTGCGACAGGTCCGCATCCACTTCGGTCGACACGCGGCCGGGAATCAGCTCCAGCAATTTCTTGCCGACGCCGATCGTGAGACGGTCCGCGACCGCGGCGGCGACCGCATCCGCAGCGCCGGACTGAGTGCGGCCCCAGCCCAGCTGCTCTTCGATCAGGTCGGCGTAGACCGGCAAATCCAGCGCCTTGCGCACGATGGTAGGGTTGGTGGTGCAGTCGATCGGCCGCAGGCGCTGCACGGCGGCGTAGTCGCCGGTATCGGCCACGACCACGGACATTTCGCGCAGTTGCGCGAGTTTTGAGGATTCGGCGACGGGCTTGGGTTGCGTATTCATGCGATTTTCCGCGAAAGGCGCTGCGCCGAGTATCGCGCAACCCGCGTTAACGTTGCCTGCGCTTGGGGTCGCCGCGTGCATCGCGGGCTTCCGCGGATGTGCCGGCGGCGGCGATCACCGCGTCGGAATGCTGGCCCAGCGTCGGCGCGGCGAACGGCGCCGGCCCCGGCGTGCGGCCGAACTTGATCGGGTGCGTAACGCCGCGGTAACGGCCCACCGCCGGATGCTCGAGGGTGCCGACCATGCCCTCGGCCAGGACCTGCGGGTGGTCGAACATGTCTTCGATGCGCCTTGCCGCGGCGCAAGGCACGTCGTCGCCGAACAGCGCCTCCCATTCGAAGGCGTCGCGCGCGGCGAGCGCGGCATGCAGCTTCGGTACGATTTCGGCGGCGAACTGCGCGCGCTTGCGCACGCTGTCGTAGCGGGCGTCGGCCGCGAGCGCGCCGAGGCCGGTCTTTTCGCACAGCGCCTTCCAGAAGTGCGCGGTGTTGGCGGAAATGTAGATATAGCCTTCGCGCGTAGGGTGGATGCCGGTGACGCCGCCGGAGCGCATGTCGCGGCCGATGTCGAGCGACTCGCCCTCGGCCCAGATCATCCGCGCCGACTGCATGGTCAGCGCGCTGCGCAATAAGGATATGCCGACGAACTGGCCCAAGCCGCTGCGCTCGCGTTCGTACAGCGCCGAAGACACGCCCGCGGCGAGCAGCGCGGCCGCGTAATAGTCGACGACGGAGCCGTAGATGATCTCCGGCGCGCCGCCGCGCTTGCCCTGCAACGTGCACATGCCGGTCATGGTCTGCAGCACCTGGTCGTAGCCGGCCTTGTCCTTCATCGGGCCGGTTTCGCCGTAGCCGGTGACTGCGCAATAGATCAGCCGCGGGTTGATCAGGTTCAGGCGTTCGTGATCGATGCCCAACCGTTTCGGCACGCTGGGACGGAAGTTGTGCACCAGCACGTCCGCATCGCGCACGAGCTTGAGCAGGACGGCATGGTCCTCGGCCTTCTTGAGATCGAGCACCACGCCGCGCTTGCTGCGGTTCACGCCGAGGAAGGCCCGGCTCTCGCTCGGCAGCGTGGACGGATACTGGCGCAGGTTGTCGCCGCCGGGCGGCTCGATCTTGAGCACTTCGGCGCCCTGGTCGGCGAGCAGCGTGCAACCGTAAGGCCCGGCGATGTACGCGCTCAGATCGAGCACGCGCACGCCGTTCAACGGCCCTCGTCCCGTCAGAGTCGGGCTATCGCTGGCTGCGTTGTCAGGCGTAACGATTTCCATAGGCTGCGCGTCCGGCAGGTTCCTCGGCGGAGGCCAGGGGCACTCTGATCCATGGCCCGGCAAAGAAACAGCTTGGCTTCATATGTTCTGGCGCCACAAATTATTGGTTGACGGCGTCGGACGAGGCCGGCGGCCATGAAAGATCGGGCGCCAGAGGCATCCAGGTGAGCCTCCAGGCGCCGTCGATGCGACCGCCCGCACAAAAATAAGGAACGAAGACGAGCGGCGCGCGGCCGTCGGGCCGCAATTCGATGCGCGGCAAGGGGTCCTCCGCCGTCCGCGGCAGGTCTTCCAGCCACGACTGCTCGGGCCCGGTCGGCAGACGCAGGGTCTCCTCGATCTTGTAGCCGTCGATCAACCCCGTCGCATACGCCAGCGGCCCCCGCGTAATCGCCAGATAGTCGTAGCGCATCACCTGCTGGCGGACCGGGCTGCCGTCCGGCGCGCGCGATTCCTGGATGTTGCGATTCGTCGCGCGATGCGTCCGCGGCCGCATCGGAAAGCGCGCGACGATGCGGTCGCCCGGTTTCCAGATGCGATCGATCCTCGCATAGGTTCCTGGTTCGACGGCGGCATCGACGAGAGCATCGCCGATGCGCAGCGTCGCGCCCTCTGCCCACGAAGGAATCCGGATGTCGATGGCGAATCGCGCCGCTTGTTCCGGCACGACGTGCAGGACGATGTCGCCTTCGTAAGGATAGGCGGTGCTCTGCTCGATCGCGACCGCACCCGCCTGCGCCAGCTCGAACGCCGTCCTGCCCGGCCCGAACAGATTGACGGCGATGCCGTCGTCCGTCGCCGTGTACGCGACCGCGGGCAACTCTTCCAACGCCATCGCGCCGCTCGACTTGCAGCAGCGCCAATAGGTGGTATGCACCCGCCTTCCGTTCGGAAAAGAGTAATAACACCAGTTTTCGCCGTCCGGCGCCTGCGCGCCGAGCAGGTCGTTGTAGGCGCTGCGTTCGATCTCTTCCGCGTACCGCGCGTCGCCGCCGATCGCAAGCAATTCGCGGTTCAACTGGATCCAGGCGAGGGTCGAACAGGTTTCGACGTAGCCGTAAGGACTGAACACGCCGGCCGGATTGAACACTTCGCGCGAACGATGCGCCACCCCGCCCCACGGCCCGCCGCCCAGGCTCAGATGCCCGTCGCGTATGCCGCGCCACAACAGGTCGACGGCGCGCCGGTAATCCGCGTTGCCGGTGGCCTTGTGCAGTTTGGCCAGGCCGACCAGGTTCCAGGCGAGTTGATAGGCCTTGCCGGTAGCGATCTCGGAAGGATCGCTGCCGGCGAGCGCGCGCGTCAGCAAGGCCAGGTCGGGATTGCGGTCGGCCTGTTCGAGTATGCGCAAGGCGAGATCGAGATAACGGCGCTCGCCGGTGGCGAAATACAGCTCCGTCGCAGGATCCATCAGCACCGTGGCCGACATGCCGTGATGATTGCCCAATTCGGTAATGTCGATATCGCCTTCGACCAGCGTGCGCCAGCACAGGTCGCCGATGCGGCGCGCCGCTTCGAGATAGCGCGGCTCCGGAAAATGCCGATGCGTTTCCAGTAGGCCCAGGATCAGATAGCTATGCGTCCAGATGTCCCAAGTGCGCACGCTGGGCGCGCCGTCCCAGGTGCCTGGCTTGGGCGGCTGGCGGCGCATGAAGCGGCGCTCCGGCGCGTAGGTGCCGAGATAGCCGTCTTCTTCCTGCACGGACACGAGATAGTCGGCCACGCGGCGTACGTGCGCGGCCAGCGCTTCGTCGCCGCTGCGTCCCGCCGATTTGGCGGCAGCGTACAGCCATTTGCCGGCGTGTTCGCCGTACCAGTCGCCTTCGGTGTTGTGCTGGCGCCGCTGCGGCGAAAAGATCTCGATCGCCGGGCTGGTTTCGTCGACGATGAAATGCGACAGGCGCCCGCGCCGGTTCGCGTCCAGCGCTTCGCCCAGCAAACCCTGCAACTGCACTTGCGGCTGTTTCATTTCAGATACCGTGCGACGCTGTCGATCTGTTCCGGGCTGAGCCCCTGCGCCTGCGCGCGCATCGCGCCGCTAGTCAGCGCCTCTATGATGCGTTCGCGCGGCCGCGCGGCGATCAGCGAACGCGGCGGAATATTGCCTTGGGGATGATCATGGCAGATCGCGCAGCGCTGGCGGTAGATCGCTTCGCCATCCAGGCTTGTCGTCGCCGCAGCGGCCGCCGCGGGTGCTGGCGCAGCCGCTGGTTCTTCCGCTGCACGTCCGGCGAATTTGCGCCCGCCCAGGCCGAAGGCTTGTATGCGGTCGGTGCCCACGAACACCTGGCCGCGCCCGAAACCGGGTTCGTTGTATTTGCCGCTGGTGAAAAGTTCGCCAGGCGCGCTTTGCCACAATATTCGCAACGTCGCCGCATCCAGCGCATACAGCACCGGCCGCGGCGCATCCGGGCCTTGCAGCAGCGCCGAGCGGCTGGCGTTTTCGTCCAGGATCCAGACGATGGCGTTGCGCGCCCCGTCGCTGGTTACGAAGGGCGACCCGGGATTGCCGAGCACCAAGGTCGGCTGCGTGCGGCCGATGCGCAGATAGGCCGGTCGCCCCGGCGTCGTCACGACTTCTAGCCTGGCCACGGAAGGCGGCACGCTCGTCGAGGATCCTTGCTTCGCCTTGGTGTTGCCGGTGACGAACAGATAATCCTTGCCGTCCGCATCGCGGAACGTGGCCGGCACCGAACGCGCGCGCGCAAGATCCAGTGCCGCATCCTGCTCGGAATACGGACCAAAGACATTCAGCGGGCCGCGCTTGCCGAATTGCTTTTGCGGCGTTGGCGGCAGCAGCGAACCGTCCTTCGAAGCATCGTCGCCGCAAGGCTGGCGGCGATCGAGACGGCCGGGCAGACGGCTTCGGTCCAGCAAGTAGACGTTGCCTTGCTTGCCGCCGACCGCCATCAGCTGCGGCGTGGCCGTCGTGGCCGGATCGCGATCCCGCAGCAGCACGGCGCCGCCCGAGCCCAGGTCGATGTCCATCTTCGCGGTCCGACAGTAATTGAACGGCGTGTAGGTGCCGCGCAGCGCGAAACCGTCGGCGCCCGGCTGCGACAGTTTCAATACCGATTGCGTCCAGTCGTTCGGCGCATCCGCATAGCCGTCGAATCCGCTGCCGGTGACGACGTAGACATGGCCTTGCGCATCGACGGCCGGCCCGCCGGCGCCCCAGATTCCGCCGCTGCCGCGGTGCGGCATCGCGACGGCGGCGAATGCGCTCTTCACTTTCGCCGCTGCGGTATCCACCGCGGCGATCCAACCGGTTTCGGTTTCTCCGAACACGGCATACAACATGGCGCCATCCGGACTCAGGTTCAAGGCGCCGCGCTGTACGCGGAAATCGAAACGGCGCTTCGGCGGCACGCGTTCCGGGCCCGCATTCCGGTTGAGCGCGTTGAACGTATCCTCATCCAATCGCACCGGCCAGCCCGGCAATATCTTGCCGTTGCCGAGTTCGAGCGCGTACGCCTGCCAGCGCTTGTCCGGATCGCAATGCGTGACGTAGATGCGCTGCCGCGCGAGGTCGACCACCGGCGTGCTGAGAATGCCGGTGGGCACGCCGTCGAGCGGCGCGGGCTGCAGATGGCAGGGCGCGCCGAGCCGGGCGCGCCACAGGATCCTGCCCGGCGCCACGTCGCCCGTCCTGGCCGCGTTGATGGCGTAGACGAAGCCGTTGCTGCTGGCGGCGATAACCGCGGGGAAGATTTCTCCGCGATGCGGCCCTTCCGAGATGCGCATGCGGTCGACGAACAAGGGCGATGCGTACAGGCGCGGCGGATAGCCGTCGACGCTGTCCAGCTGCGGCGATTCCCAAACCAAGCCGAACGCGTCGCCGGATACGCCTGCCGGCGTCAGTACGGTCTCGCGGGATCGCCAACCGCTGCGTCCGCGATCGTTATGGAACGTGAGCATGTCCGGCGAGGCGGGCTTGTCCGGCGATGGGCCGGCCTGCATCGCCTTCCGTGCGGCCTGCGTCGCCGCATCGCTCAGGCCGGAACCGACGCCGGCTTCCGGCACATCCAGTCCGGCCGTCCAGTAGATGGCGTTGAGCAGCAGCTTCCTGACGTTCGGTTCGTCCAGCGCCTGAAGATAGTGCGCGCCGGTGAATCCGAACGAACGGCCGCCGCCTTCGCGCTCGTAAATCCAGGCGATATCGCGCGTTTCCGCCACGTCGTCGACCAGGTATTTGCCGTCGCGGTACTGCGGGTGGAGCTGGGCTTTCAGGATGGGCACAGTACCGCTGCGGAATCGCAAGGTGGGATAGAACTCGTCGCGGTAGGAGATCGCACCCACACCGCGGCTTACCGGATGCGCAGGCTGCGTCGATACCGGTTGCGTCCACTGTGTGGTTCGATCGAACATGCCGTAACGCGCTCCGCCCAGCCAGCGCGGCAGATCCATATCGTTGCCTGGCGGCACGGTCGACGCTTGGTGCAGCGCCACCACGCCGGCGCCGCGCCGCATCGCGGCTTCGAATTGCGCGCGGTGCGCCGCATCGAGCAGAGGATGTTTGTCCAGGCCGTCGAAGTACAGGACGATAGTCGCTGCGCCGTCGAGTGCGCGGGGGTCTTTCGGCCAGCCGCCCGGGTAGGCCGCGACCGTCACGTTTTGCGCATCAGGCGACGATTCCAGGATCGCCTTCAGTATCCGGACGCCGTTCGGATAATCGTGACGCGCCGGCCCTTCGCTCTTGGCGCCGCCGATCAGGACGATCTTCTTCGGGGGTTCCTTGTGGCAGGCGACCAACAGGAAGGCCGCCAAACCGATGAGGACCAGCTGTCTCCCCCTTTGAAAAAGGGGGGCCAAGGGGGATTTGCTCTTCGTGGGAGCGGCTTCAGCCGCGAGCTCTTCGATCCGTCGCGATGATGATGGGAAGTGCTCGCGGCTGAAGCCGCTCCTACGAAGAGCAACAGCAAAGGCAGGAGCAAGGGCAAATCCCCCCTGCCCCCCTTTTTCAAAGGGGGGGACAGCAGGGATCGTTCGGGGGTTCTTTGTGCTCAAGCCGCATCCACGACGCAGCGGAAGCCGACGCATCCGGAACGGTCCTTGCACGGCGCCATCAGCAGATATTTGCCGTGCTGGTCGAGCCGATAGGCTTGCGGGAAATACCAATGCGACGTCTGCGGCTGGTAGGCGCTGCCGCCGCGCAGCACGGCCGCGCGCGTATGCTCGTCGCCGTACTCGTCGGTCCACTGCCAGACGTTGCCGACCAGATCCATCACGCCGAACGGACTGGCGCCGCGCGGATGCGCATCGACGTCGTCGGGCGGCAGAAGTTCGCGGCCGCGGTTGATCTCCGGCACGGCATCGGCCTGCCATTGCCCACCCCAGGGATAGGCACGTCCGTCGCCGCCCTGCGCGGCGTATTGCCATTCCCATTCGTGCGGCAGGCGTTTGCCGGCCCACGCGGCATAGGCGCGCGCGTCTTCGATCGACACCCAAGTCACGGGCTTGTTCTCCCAGCCCGGCCTGGGCGCGCCGTCTTTCCAGTGCCGCAGGAAATTGTGCGGATCCGGCGGGCGGTAGCCGCTGGCATCCAGAAACGCTTTGAACTGCGTGTTCGTCACCGGATAGCGGTCGATGAAATACCGCTGCATCCGCATGCGCCGGCGGTGGCCGCGGCGCGGGCTGTTTTCCCAGGGATATTGCACGTCGACGCCATCCCAGGTCTGCCCCTCGATCTCGATCCCGCCGACCACGAAATCGAAATCGCCGGCCGGAATGGCGACCATGCCCTCCGGCGCATCGGCGGCGGGCTGGGTGCGTTCGATCTCCATCATCTGCTGCGCAATCGAACGCCAGACGTTGGAGAGCGCCTGCAACGGCGTCTTGGCCGATTCGCGCATGCGCGCCAGGAAGGCGTCCAGGCCTTCGATCGAAGCGCCCGGCGCGATCGCGATCAAAGCGCCGAAACCGCGCGCTTCCATGGCGAAATCGAAGATCGCATGGCCATCCTCGAACCGCGGCTGCAGGCCCGTTCCGTTCCAGACATCGAAGTATTGCGCGCCTTCCGCATGCGGTACAGCGATCTGCTCGCCTGCGACTTCGTATTCGTTGCGATTGACCAGCGTCCACAGCGTGTATTCAGCGGTCGGGAAACGGCTGGCGAACACGTCCCGCTGCAATGTGGCGGCATAGGGCCGCCAATCCAGGCTGACCATCGCAGCGGCGAACTGCCTTTCGATCGCCGCGATCCGGCGCAAGGCTTCGGCATCGCGCGGCGTCAACTGGTTCCAGATGCCCCAGATGTTTTCCCAAGCGTTGTAGCCGACGCCGTTGAAGAAGATGTACTGCAGGTCGTGGGTGCGGTCGCGGCCCCATCGGTTCTCGTAATTGATCATGTGGCGCGGCTCGAGCCACTTGAACTTGGCGACCGACGGAACCACGTCGGCGGGCACCTTCTTGCCCCAGCTCTGCACATTCCAGATCAGCGCCTCCTCGGCGCTGATCGTCGATTCCGGCTGCACCACCACCGGCCGGCCGGCCGCGTCGCAGGCATCGAAGAACGCGCGCGGCACGCCGTTGTAGGTGTCGCCATTGATGCCGTCGGCGCCGACCGCGGCGACCAGCTCGGCCATCGTCTGCCAGTCGTTCTTTTCCGGCTCGCGCGTGCCGTTGTCCCAGGGCATCGTGGGCAGGAACACCTTCACGCCGCGCCGGTGGAAATCCTCGACGGCGCCGCGCAAGCCTTCGAGCCCCCCGGGCAGGTCGTGCGCGAGATCGGTCTTGTTGCGGTCGTCGATGCCGATGTTGGGATAGACGAACCAGATCAGCACGCTGTCGATGCCGCCGAAACGCTTTTCCAGATCGTCCAGATAGCGGTCGACCGTGTATTTGCCGGCCGCCGGATCGTAGAAATAGCGATCCTCGACCATCATCTGCGCATGCACGAAATTGCGTTGCGCCCACTGCAGTTCCGGCCGGCGGTAATGGGCGTCGTCGTAGCCGATGCGGGTCAGGTGCTCGCGGCGCCAGTCGATCAGTTCCGCGATCCAGTCGTCGGCGGTGCCGTTGACGTCGATCTTCCAATGCCCGATCTCGGCGAACGGCCAGCCAGGCGCCTTGCCGGGTGGCGGCAAGTAGCGCCCCGTGGTGACGTGGGAGAACTTGAATTCCGTCTTCACCGGTGCGCGGCCGTTGGCCGGGGCGGAGGACGGAGGCGCGTCGTCGGAACTGGCATTCATAGGCGATGCATCGGGTTCGGAAGTGGATTGCAATAGGCGGCGAGATCGTCGATGGCGCCTGGGCGCCGGTCGGTGGCGGAAGCCATCAAGGCGGCGACTTCGGCACGGGTCGGCACGCTCGATTGTGCGCCCAGGCGCGTGCAGGCCAGCGCAGACGCGGCGCTGGCTTCGCGCAACGCATCCGCCATCGGCTCGCCGCGCCCGAGCGCCGCGACCAGTGTGCCGCAAAAGGTGTCGCCAGCAGCTGTGGTGTCGACAGCGTCGACCTCGAAGGCCGGTTGCAACAGCAACCCGTCGCCGGTGCGCGCACAGCAACCGCGTGCGCCCATGGTGACGATTACGCAGGGCACATCGATCCGGGCCAGGCCGGCGGAGATGCCGTCGCGGACGCCTGCGACAACGGCCAGTTCGCCTTCGTTGACGATCAGCACATCGATCAGCTGCAGCAGGCCCGCCGGCAAGGCGCGCGCCGGCGCGGCGTTCAACACGGCTCGCACGCCGGCCGCACGCGCGGCGCGCGCATAGGCCTCGACGGTTTCGAGCGGGGTTTCCAGCTGCAGCAGCAGGTGGCCGATCCCGGCCAGATCCGGCAGATGCTCCGCGCGCAGCGCCTCGTTGGCGCCGGGCGCCACCGTGATCGCGTTTTCCGCGTCGTCGGACAGGCAGATGAAAGCGGTACCGGTGGCGCGGTCCGCGCAACGGACGATATGGAGCCCGACCTGCGCGTCGCGCAACGAGGCTTCAAGAATTTCGGCGAACGTGTCGGTGCCCAAGCCGAGCAGCATGCGTGTCTGCGCGCCGCCCGCGCGCGCGCAAGCGACCGCCTGGTTGGCGCCTTTTCCGCCCGGAAAAGTCGCGAAATCGCGGCCGAGCACGGTCTCGCCCGGTGCCGGTACGTGGCTCGCGCGAACGACGAAATCGAGATTCGCCGAACCCGCCACCAGGACTTCGCGGTGGTCCGTGTTCGTCATCGCGCCAATCCTTCATAGACCAGGCCGTAGAAACTGCGGCTGATCCGCGGCAGGTCCTTGACGCCTTCGCGCGGCAGGTGCTGCAGCATCATGATCGCGACCAGCCGTTGCCGCCGGTCGATGGTGTAGGTGGTCGAAGCGGCGCCGGGCCAGCCGAACCGGCCGAGCGAACCGGGGATGCCGGATTTCGCGGCATCGATCACCACCGCGCCGCCGAACCCGAAACCCTCGGCATCGCTGAATTGCGTGACCGGCGGATCGAGCATCGTGAGTTGGTTGCTCATCATCATGTCGACGGTCTTGCGGCCAAGTACCGACGCGCCGTCCAGCTCGCCGCCGTTCAACAGCATCTGGCAGAAGCGCGCGTAATCGGCGGCGGTGGAATACAGGCCGCCCGCGCCGCTGTCGTAAGCGTTCAATTTTTCTCCGGGATGCCGTGCGCTGACGCTGCCGTCGAGCGCTAAGCGACCGTCGTCGCCCATTCGGGTCAGGTCGGCAATGCGGTCGCGCTTGCTTTCGGGAACGCTGAAATCCGTATCGCCCATGCGCAGCGGACCGAACAGGCGCTTGCGCAGAAATACCGCGAAATTTTCGCCGCTCTTCGCTTCGACCAGTCTCGCCAACACCTCGGTGGCCGCGCCGTCGTAGCCGAAACGCGTGCCGGGTTCGGCCGCCAACGGGGCGCGGCTCAGGCGTTCGACGAAACCACGCAGATCGGCCGCGCCATGCGGATCGGCGCGCTCCTGCAACGCCACGGCCGGCTCGTCGCCTTTCAAGCCGGCCGGGAAACCCGCGGTGTGGGTCAGCAGCTCGCGGATCGTGATCGGCTCGGCCGAAGGACGCAGCTGCGGCGCATCGGCTGTGCCGCCTGAGAACAGCTGCATCTTGGCGAGTTCCGGCAAGTGGCGGCCGATGGGATCGTCGAGCGCGATCTTGCCTTCCTCCGCCAGCATCAGCACGGCAACCGAAGTCACCGTCTTGGTCATCGAATAAATGCGGAAGATCGCGTCCTTGTCCATCGGCGACTTGCGCGCCAGGTCGCGATGTCCGTAGGCCCGCCAGTCGACGATCTTGCCGTCGCGCGCGATCAGCGTCACGCCGCCGAGATAGCCTTGCGGACCGGTGGCGTTGCGCATGAAGCGATGCAAGTCCTCCAGGCCTTGCGCCGAGAACCCGCTCGACGCCGGCGCCGCGGCGGGCAGAGGCTCCGGCCCCCCGGCATGCGCGGCAATGGCCGCGGCATACAGCGCGACGCTCGCCAACCGGATTACAGGTGATGCCATCGGTCGTCTTTCCGCTAAAAACAAAAATGGAGCGGGCCGCCGGCCCGCTCCATTGGAGCACGGAGGCTCAGAACGAAATCGTATACGTCAGCGAGGTCATGCGCCCGCGTCCGGCCCAGTAATTCTGGAAACCGGCCAGCTGAGACCAGCTGAGGATGTACTGCTCGTCGAGCAGGTTTTCAACGCCGAGGGTGAATTTGCCGATGCGGCCGGCATCGTAGTTCACGCTGGCATCCCAGAGCGTGTAGCCCTCGGTCTTTTCGCTGTAGCTGAACTCGGCGCCGTCGAACGGGCGCACGTCGGTGCCGTAGAGATCGCGGTCGGACAAACGGGTCGCGCCCAGGGTCGCATCCGCATTCGGCAGGAATCTCCAGGTCACCGACATGGCCAACTTGTCCGGGTTGATGTCCAGCACGCCCATCGGCTTGTTCAATGGGCCTGGGCCGAAGCGCCCGTCGCGATCGGCGGACCAGAACGAAGTCTTGCCGCGGATTTCCGAGTAAAGCGCATTCAGCGTCACGTCGTCGCCGAAATTCAGCTCGCCGCTCAGCTCGAAGCCTTTGATCTCCACCGGCGCGCGGGTCATGATGAAATCGGCGGTGGTCGGATCGATCTGCAGCGACACGCCCAATTCCGAAGTGGAGCGGTAGACCGAACCGTTCAACGAACCGTAGGCGCCGCGCCAGTTGAAACCGTATTCGTTGTTGGCCACGATCACCGGCTGCAGGTCCAGGATGCCGTCCACGCTCTGCCCCGGCACGCTGACGTTGCGCAGCGGAATGCCGACGTTGGGCAAGGTGAAGCCCTTGCTGTACGAACCGAATAGCGAGAACCCGTCGGCGACGCGCCAGATGACGCCGGCGTTGGGCAGGTCGGCCGTGTAATCCAGCTTGCCGCCTTCCACGAACACGCTGTTGCGGAAGGGGGTGGTGGTGTAGTCGTCGACCTCGAGTTCGCCGTCCTCGCGGCGGTAACCGCCGCTGAGGGTGACCGGACCGATGTCGTAGGACAGCTGCAGGTACGGCGCGACGCTGGTGTACTTCATCGGCGGCACCCAGGTGCGGTCGGTCAGCGCAAGTCGCTGCTCGGCTTCGTCTTCCACGAGGTCGACGCCGGTATGCAGTTCGAGGCCGTCGACGTTGAACAAAGAGGTGCGCGTCCACGAGGTGCGCAGGCCCTTCTTCTTGGTATCGATCTCGGACTGGTCGTAGATGCGCTGGCTCTCGTCGAAATTTTCGTCCACCTTGACCAGCTGCTTATCGTCGCTGTTTTCCGGCAGGTAGCGCATCGCCTGGTCGGCCACGTAGGCATTGAGGATCAGCGTGCCGCCGAAGAAATCGGCATGCGAATATTCGGCCTGGATCTGTTCGAAGTCGTTGAACGCGTCCTTGGAACCGAAGATCTGGCCCTTCTCGGAGGTGTTCGTGCGCGGCACCACGCAGGGCGGATCCGCGTCTTCATCGTCCGGACCGCGGCAACCCAGCACCTGGATGTACTCGCCTTTGCCTTCGACCTTGAACTTGCTGTAGCTCAGCTGCAGACGTTGCACGCCATCCTCGCCGAAGTTGTAGCCGCCTTTGAGGAACAGGTTCTTGGATTCGGAACTGGCCAGCGAGCCGCTGGTGTTCATGCCGATCCGGCGGCCGTCGCCGTCGTAGGAGATGCCGCGGTCGATGTACGAAGCCGCACCGATGAAATCGTAGTTGGCCTGCTTGGCGGTGAAGATGCCGCCGACCTTCCAGCCTTCGCTGTCCTCGTGGCCTTGGGTGCTGTAGCGCGTAGTCAGCGTGGTCTCGTAGCCTTCCTTGTCCGGCGTCTTGGAGATGTAGTTGATCACGCCGCCGGTGGCGCCGATGCCTTCGGACGCGGACGGGCCGTTGATCACTTCGACCCGGCTGATGATGCCCATGTCGGTGAAGGTGCCGTTGCGGGTGCCTTCGCGCAGCGGCGAGCCTTGCGGCACGCCGTCGAACAGGCGCAGCGGCAAGCGGCCGCGCAGCGTTTCGCCGGTGTTGCTCATCGCCTGCGAAGATTCAGCATAGCCGGGCACCGTGCGCGACAGGACCGCGGTCGCGTCTTCGGTGACCGCCAACGTGTGTTGGACTTCTTCTTGCGAGACGACGGTGATCGCGCCCGGAATCTTGTCCACGGCCTTCGGCGCGCGGGTACCGGTGACGATGACGCTGTCCAGGTCGACCGCTTCTTTCTTCTTGGCGTTATCGTCCGTCGGCGCGGCCTCTTGCGCGCGCGCGTCGGGCGACAGTGCGGAGGCCAGCAGGATGCATGCGATCGCGGCGGAAAGTGGCTTGATCATGTGTCGTCTCTTCGATGTTTTTCGTGGCTGCGGAAACGCGACGGACCGCATTTCGGACATTGCGGTGATGCGCGGACGACGGCAGCGATCCGCGCGCCCGCTTGCTGCGCCCCCCTGGCGCCGTGCTCAACAGCCTTGTTGCGCGAGAGCCTATGCGCTCTATTCCACGGGTAGAACCGCCGCGGACTATGTTCAGAGACTAGTTTTTGTTGCTTACCACGATAGAAAAAGTTTGTCGCAGTGCAACATAACCGTCTTTCCACCGCATGCGGCTTTTCGAAAGAGCGGTTTTGTAGGAGCGGCTTTAGCCGCGAGCTATTTCCAGCAGCGGCGTCTTGCGGGAAAGAGCTCGCGGCTAAAGCCGCTCCTACAAAAGCCGGCGCCTACAAGAACGTCAGCGCGCCTGCGCCTGCATCGCCTTGCGGCTTTCCTGCAGGAAAACGGTTACCAGGCGCACGCGCACGCTCGAACGCGACCAGACCACGCCGATCCGTCGCGGCACCGTCGCCGCGGGCAAGGGAATACGGACTACGCGCAACCCTTCTGGCCAAGGGCGCGCCCAGTCCGGCACCAGCGACACGCCCAAGCCGCGATCGACCATCACTGCGATGGCGTTGAGCGCATTCAGCTCGAAGCGCTCGCGCGGCACGATCCCCGCCGCGCGCAGATACTCGTCGGCCTGACGGCCGCCCCATTGGTGGCGGTCGTAGCGGATCAGCGGTTGGGTGGACAGCAAGTCGTGCGGGTCGCGGCCGGCCATGCTCTCGGGCGCCAGCACGACCAGCGGCTCCTCGCGCAGCAGCTGCCATTCGCAGGTCTTGGGCAGGTCGTAGGGCGCCTGCAGCACGATGGCGGCGTCGAGGTCGCCCTCCTCCACCGCGCGGTACAGGTCGGCCGAATAACCGGGCTTGATGAATACGTTGATCAGCGGGAAGGCCTCGACCATCCGCGCCAGCGCATCGGGCAGCATGCCGGCGAGCGCGGTCGGGCACGCGCCGAGCCGCAATTCGCCGGAGACCGCATTGTCGTTGGCGACGCTGCGCAAATCTGCCACGCTGCGCAACAGGTCGCGCGACCGCTGCAGGATCCGCGACCCTTCCTCGGTGACGCTGACCGTGCGCCCGACCCGAGCGATCAGGGTCGCACCGATCTCCCGCTCGAGCGTCCTGATCTGCTGCGCCACGGCCGCCGGGGTGATGTTGAGCACGCGCGCCGCCGCCGCCATGGAGCCTTGGTCGACCACGGTCACGAAGGTGTTGAGGAACTGGGTGTCCACGTCGTCTCGCTCTGCGTGGCGGCAGGCTACACGACGGCCGCGGCCGGCGCCATGCCCAGCTGGCGCCGTGGAGACTTGTCGAACAACACTTATGGCTGCGTTTGAAGATAGCGCCGCGCGCTTGGCGCATCACGGCGGCGGGCGAACAATTAGGCGACCGCCTACTGAGCCGGTAAGCCGCCATGGACTATCCCGCAGCGACCGCGGACCAGATCGCCTTCTTCGACGCGCACGGCTACCTGGTGGTGAGGCAGGCGATCCCGCAGGCCGATCTGGACCAGATCGAAGCGCATTGCGACATCCTCATCGCCGAGAAGGACCGCCTGGCCAACGACTGGGCCTGGGACGAGAAGGAAAGCAAAGAGGAGCGGTCATTCCGGATCGTGCAGTCCTCGCCTTCCTACGTCTGGCCCGATATCCAGGAGCAGGCTTATCGCAAGTGGCTGGCGTCGTTCGCGTCCGCCCTGATGGGCCTGGACATGGAATTCTGGTACGACCAGTTCCTCGGCAAGCCGCCGGGCAAGAGTTCCCCGACCTACTGGCACCAGGACGAGGGTTACTGGGGCCGCAATCTCGACAATCGCGGCATCACCGGCTGGATCCCGCTACAGGACGTCGACACCGTCAACGGCTGCATGCATTTCGTCGATGGCGGACACCAGAACGGCGTGCTCGTCCATCGGCTGGTCGAAGGCGTGCAGAGCGATCTGTTGGTGTGCGAGGTCGACGAAAGCCGCGCGGTGGCCTGCCCGATGGCGCGCGGCGATGTCGCCTTCCATCATTCCAAGACCCCGCACATGAGCAATGCCAACACAGGCAAGGCTTGGCGCAAAGCGGTCACCAACCACCTGCAGGCGGTGGGCGCAGGCGGTGAAGGAAACCATTATCCGTGGCGCGTAAAAGTCAACCAGCGCACCGGAGAGCGGCGCATGGCGGGCGAAATGCCGGACGCGAAGAAGGCCTGACGCGGCGGGCTTTTCGTAGGAGCGGTTTCAGCCGCGAGCTCTTGCCGATCGATGGGAAAACATTAAGAGCGTGCGGCTGAAGCCGCATCTACGAAGAGCCGCGTCAATCCGCCTTTTCCGGCGCAGGAAGATGGTCGCGATTCGAATCGCTGGCCCTATCCGCATAAATCGTCAGCCCCGCCAGCGAACGCTTCGGCGCCGGGAACATCAGGCTGGCCAGATAGCCGATCACGATGCACAGCAGGATCGAGATCGCCAGGTAGAAATACGGATGCACCAGGTCGAAAGACCACGCCAGCATCGTCAGGCAGATGCTCGAGCCGATGCCGATCGCCACGCCCGGCGAGTTGGCGCGTCGCGTGAACATGCCCAGCGTATAGGCGCCGGCGAAGCCCCCGCCGAGCAGGCCGGCCAGTTCGATAGACACGTCGAACAGCGAATGGATATCGAAGCGCGACAGTAGCAGCGCGATGCCTATGCCGACCAGGCCGACCGCGATGCCGATCAGTTCGGCGAACAACACGCTTTTCTTGGGCGTTGGATTCTTCGCCAGCTTCTCGTAGAAATCGACCGAAGCCAGCGTCGAAACGCTGTTGATAATGCTCGACAGCGTCGACATGGCCGCCGCGAAGATGCCGGCGATGATCAGCCCGGTGATGCCGGCAGGAAGCTCCGCGGCGATGAACAGCGGGAATGTGGCGTCGATCGGCAGCGTCGGGTTCATCCGCTCCGGGTGCGACTGGTAATACACGTAAAGCGCGGTGCCGATCATGTAGAAGAAGAAGCCGCCCGGGATCATGATCGCCGCGAAGGCCCATACCGAGCGGCCGGCTTCCTTGTCGGACTTCGTCGACAGCACGCGCTGCATCAGAACCTGGTCCTTGGGGAAGGTGAGCACGACGTCGAACAGCACCAGGAAGATGAAGCCCCAGACCGTGGCCTGCGTCAGGTCGAAACTGAAATCGAGCAGCTTGAACTTGTGGTCCGCATTGGCGGCGGCGAGGAATTCGGGGATGCCGCCGTTGATGCTGTAGATGATGAAGGCGATCGCGAAGAAGGCACCGCCGAACATCACGAAGACCTGCACGAAATCGGTCCAGATCACCGCCTTCATGCCGCCCAGCGTGGTGTACAGGATCGTGAACACCCCCATGATCAGGATGCTCCACACCACATCGATGCCGGTGATCGTGGCGATCGCCAACGACGGCAGGAACAGGATGATGCTCATCCGGCTGCCAATCTGCATGACGATGCACAGCGCGCTGGCGATCATGCGCACGGCCGGATGGAAGCGCGTTTCCAGGTACGAGAACACCGACATCAGGTCCAGGCGCCGCAGCAGCGGCACGATCCAGACCGCCACGAACATCAGCCCGAGGATCGCGATGAGGTTGTTGGTAAGGTATTGCCAGTTCGTTTCGAACGCCTTGGCCGGAATCGCGATGAAGCTGATCGAA
Source organism: Luteimonas galliterrae (assembly GCF_023374055.1). NCBI lineage: Bacteria > Pseudomonadati > Pseudomonadota > Gammaproteobacteria > Lysobacterales > Lysobacteraceae > Luteimonas > Luteimonas galliterrae. Next base: position 24,300 of record NZ_JAMBEP010000002.1, read on the forward strand.
CTGGTATTGGTGGCATACAAGCTGACGCCCGCGGCCCAGAACGGGATGCTGCGGCCGCCGACGAAGAAATTGGCGGTGGAATTGCGCTTTTCCCGCAGGTAGAAGTACAGGCCGATGCCGAGCATCGAGATCAGGTAGAGCGCAATCACGATCCAGTCGAGCCATTTCAGCAGCAGCTTGGTGGATTCGATTTGCGCATAGCCGAACCGAACTGGCCCGCCTCGCGATGCCTGCGCCCAGAGGAAACCGTCGTGCCATGGCGCTACGGCGACCGGCTCGGGCACGGTGACTCCCGGCAACGTCGCCCAGGCGCGAGTGATGGTCTGGAAGGTCATCGGGACGGCCGCGGCCTCTGTGCCCGGCTCGCGCACCAGATAAATCGCATGCGCCTGGCCGATGGGGCGCGGCGAATTCGGCACGACCGTGCCCGGCACCTGCCCTACCCGCGTCCAGCCCTGATCGGCGGACCAGCGCAACAGCGATTCGCGGCCGCCTTGCGCGCCGGAGACTGTTATAAACACCGCTCCGGTCTGCGCCATCAGCGACGTCGGCCGGTCCACGCCGGGCCATCCTGGCAACCTTGTCCACTGGGGATTCACCGCATCCAGTTCGGCCCTCAACAGCTGCGCCGCCATGCCGTCCAATCCGGCGACATAGATCTGGTTGTCCTTGATCGCGCCATGCGCCTGTTCGAGCGCGATCGGCAACGATGGCAGCGCTTGCAGCCCGAGCTGGCCGTGGGCGATGACGACTTGCGCTACGCCGGTGACGGCTTGCGATCCCGGAGCGCCGGTCAGTGCATACGTCCGGGCTTCGTCGCCGAACAGGCCGATGACGATCGCCGAATCGGCGAAGTTGCGCCATGGCAGCGGCGACCACGCCGTCTTGTCTTTGTCCAATGCCCATGCAGCATCGCGCTGTATCGCGACAGGCCGCCCCTCGATCATCGCGATGCCGACAAGCGGCTCGGAGGACGCCTGCAACGCCGGCAGCGAGCCGCCGCGCATCGGCGTCAGACTTTCCGCGCCGGCGGGCGATGCCAAAGCCAGCACGCAGATCGCTGCGAACAGCCGCATCAGCGCCGCGAATGCGCCACCCCGCGGCGCGGCCTGCCCTTTTGCGTCACGCATGCGGTTGTGCCGCCGCGACGAGCGCTTGCGCGCGTTTCAGGAAAGGGAGATCGATCATCCTACCGTCCACCAAGAAGGCGCCATGCCCTTGCTGCGCCGCCGACTGTGCAGCGTCGACGATCCGCTGCGCGGCGGCGAGTTCTTCCGCGGATGCAGCGAATGCAGCGTTGGCCAAGGCGACTTGGCGCGGGTGGATGCAAGTCTTGCCGATATAGCCGAGCCGGCGCGACATGCCCGCCTCGGCGCTGAAACCGGCATCGTCGGCGAGATCGGCGAAAGCGCCATCGACTGCGAACAGGCCCGCCTGCGCGGCGGCCATGCGCACCGCGAACATCGCGGCGTGGACATTGGCGATGCCGCGGCGGTCGATGCCGTAAGGCTCGAACAGGTCGCCCAGGCCCAATTGCAGTCCCGCCACGCGCGGATGCGCGGCGGCGATCTCGGCGGCGTGCGCCAGCGCCGCAGGCGTCTCTATATTCACCAGTAGCCCGATCGGCGCGGCGACGCCGTTCGCAGATTCGGCGCGTTCGACGACGCCGATCGCCGCCAGCAAAGCTTGCGCGGATTCGATCTTGGGCAGGTTCAGCAGCGCCACGCCGTCGCGCGCGGCCGCGGCCAGGTCGTCCTGAAAATGGCCGCTGTCGGGCGCATTGACCCGGACGATCACGACTTTGGCCGCCGCCCGCACCGCATCGGAACCGACGAATTCGGACACCTTCAGCCGAGCTTCGGCCTTGCGTTCGGCGGGCACCGAATCCTCCAGATCGAAGGACAGCGCATCCGCATCGCCCGCCAACGCCTTGGCGAACAATTCCGGCCGCGCGCCCGGCACGAACAACTTGCTACGCATGGGTTCTGCCCGTCATGGCCGCAGTTTGCGCCAAGCCGCGCGCCGGTTTGGAGAGGCGCTTCCGGTTTCAAAAGATAGGATTTCTTTCGATTGCCCGGCGACCGTCGCCGGAAACAAGAACGGCGCGACTCCAGAGCCGCGCCGTTGCCGGGATCCACGCTCGAAGGCGTGGTGGGCGGTACAGGGTTCGAACCTGTGACCCCTACCATGTCAAGGTAGTGCTCTACCGCTGAGCTAACCGCCCCGATTTACGTCGATGCGCCTGCGCGGGAAACCGTGCAGGGCTGCGAATTCTAGCCTAGCGGCACTATCGGAACAACCAATCTTGCGGGCCGTAGGTCGGGGCAACGCCCCGACGCGCTCGTAAGCCGCCGGGACGTCGCCCCGACCTACGGAGCATCGTGGACCATCGGCCCGCGTCGCCCGGTTCAACCGCCCAGGCTGGCGTCCTTGAGCCGCCGAATCTGGTCCCGCACCTGCGCCGCAGCCTCGAACTCCAGGTCGCGGGCATGCTGGTACATCTGCTGCTCCAGGGCCTTGAGCCGCTGCGCGAACTTGGCCGGGTCCAGCGCTGCGTACTCTTCTGCTTCCTCGGCCACGCGCCTGGCCGCCTTGCGCTCGCCGCGGCCCCGGCCCCGGCCGCCCTGGCTCTCGCCGTCGTCGCGGGCGCCTTCCATCACGTCCATCACCGCGCGGACTACGCTTTGCGGGGTGATGCCGTGCTCGGTGTTGTATTCGATCTGGCGCTCGCGGCGACGGTCGGTTTCATCGATGGCGCGCTTCATCGAATCGGTCATGCGATCGGCGTACAGGATCGCCTTGCCGCGGATGTTGCGCGCCGCGCGGCCGATGGTCTGGATCAGCGAGCCGGTCGAACGCAGGAAGCCTTCCTTGTCCGCATCCAGGATCGCCACCAGCGATACCTCCGGCATGTCCAGGCCCTCGCGCAGCAGGTTGATGCCCACCAGCACGTCGAACTTGCCCAGCCGCAGGTCGCGGATGATCTCAACGCGCTCGACCGTATCCACGTCCGAATGCAGATAGCGCACGCGCACGTTGTGCTCGCCGAGGTATTCGGTGAGGTTCTCGGCCATGCGCTTGGTCAGCGTGGTGACCAGCACGCGGTCGCCCATCGCCACGCGTTCGGTGATTTCCGACATCAGGTCGTCGACCTGGGTCGCCACCGGCCGGATCTCGACTTGCGGATCGATCAACCCGGTCGGCCGCACGACCAACTCGATCACCTGGCCTTCCGATTTGCGCTTTTCGTACGGCCCCGGCGTCGCCGAGACGAATACGCTCCGCGGCGCGCGCGCTTCCCATTCCTCGAACTTCAGCGGCCGGTTGTCCAGCGCCGACGGCAAGCGGAACCCGAATTCGACCAGCGTCTCCTTGCGTGAGCGATCGCCTTTGTACATGGCGCCGAGCTGCGGCACGGTGACGTGCGATTCGTCGACCACCAGCAACGCGTCCGGCGGCAGGTAATCGAACAGGCACGGCGGCGGTTCGCCCGGCGCCTTGCCGGTGAGGTGGCGCGAATAGTTTTCGATGCCCGAGCAATAGCCGACCTCGTTCATCATCTCCAGGTCGAACTGCGTGCGCTGCGCGAGGCGTTGCGCCTCGACTAGCTTGTTGGCCGCGTACAGCTGCTCGAGCCGCTCCTTCAGCTCGATCTTGATCGTCTCGATGGCCGACAGCGTGCGTTCTCGGGTCGTCGCGTAGTGCGTCTTCGGGTAGACCGTATAGCGCTGCAGCTGGCGCAGGGTTTCGCCGGTGAGCGGGTCGAACATGCTCAGCTTCTCGACTTCGCCGTCGAACAGCTCGATCCGCAGCGCTTCGGCGTCGCTTTCCGCCGGATGCACATCGACCACCTCGCCGCGCACGCGGAACGTGCCGCGCTGCAGCTCGTATTCGTTGCGCGTGTACTGCAGATAGATCAGGTGACGGATCAAGTCCTGCTGGTTCATCCGCTCGCCGCGCGACAGGATCAGCCGCAGCGAAAGATAGTCTTCCGGCGAACCCAGGCCGTAGATCGCCGACACCGTCGCCACCACGATCGCATCGCGCCGCGAAAGCAACGATTTGGTGGCCGCCAGGCGCATCTGCTCGATGTGCTCGTTCATCGAACTGTCCTTCTCGATGAACGTATCCGTCGAAGGCATATACGCCTCGGGCTGGTAATAGTCGTAATAGCTGACGAAGTATTCAACCGCGTTGTTCGGAAAGAACGCCTTGAACTCGCCGTACAGCTGGGCCGCCAGCGTCTTGTTCGGCGCCATCACGATCGTCGGCTTCTGGATCGCCTGGATCATGTTGGCGATGGTGTAGGTCTTGCCCGAACCGGTGACGCCGAGCAGGGTCTGGTTGGCCAGGCCCGATTCGAAACCGTCGATCAGTTTGGCGATCGCCTGCGGCTGGTCTCCGGCGGGCGAATACGGGGCCACCAGCTGGAAGCCGGCGGGCTGGGCGAGATCGTTCATGGAGGACAGTTCGAGCATCTTTTCGAGTTTAGCCGGAACGTCAAGATGGGGGCGCGGACGGCCTTTTCCTACCCCGCTGTCGGCGCAGCACCGATAGGCCGCAAGCCTCCCAAGACCGAGCCTGCTTGCAATATCGGCATCGAATCTGAACATGGAACGCAAGGCCGGTTTCACGCTGCTGGAAGCCATGGTCGTGATGGCCATCGTCGCGATCGTCGCCACGCTCGGCTTGCCGGCCTTCAATGGCGCGCTGCAACGCGTCCGCACCGCGACCGCGCTTTCCATGCTGACCGCATCGTTGGCCTCGGCCCGCAGCGCCGCATTGCTGCGCCACCAAGCGGTGTCGGTCTGCCCTAGCCAGGATCAGCTCGCATGCCGCTACGATTTGGTCTGGGAGGAGGGCTGGATCGTGTTCGTGGATGCCCACAAGACCGGACAGCCCAGTAGCCCCGCCGACATCCTGCGCGTTGGCGACCCCTTGAGCCGCAGCCTGATTCTGCGTACCACCCCGGGCCGCCATCGCGCCCGCTTTCAGCCGGACGGCCGCTCGACCGGCAGCACGCTCACCTTGAGCCTTTGCACCAAAGACGGACATCACCCTCTGGGCCAGGTCATCCTCAACAATTGGGGTCGCCCCCGCAGCGTCAGGGATCCCGCCCAGGATCCGACATGCGCCAAAGCCAAGTGAGCCCTGCGGCCAGATGTAAGCTTCCATGGCTGTTAGGAGAGTCCCAGTGCGGGAAATGCCCCGCAAACAACCTGCATGTCGCATCCCCTTGGGCGGACATCGTCTACGTGATTAAAAAGGCCCTGCGGAAAGTCCACAGGGCCTCTAGATACGGCACAAAATTGGCGCCCGAAGTTGGACTCGAACCAACGACCCCCTGATTAACAGTCAAGTGCTCTAACCGGCTGAGCTATTCGGGCGGGGGACAGCTATTTTAGGGGGTGACGGGCCAGGGTCAAGTGGGCCACGAGGCCTTCTGTACGCATATGCGGCATCAGGCCGCCTATGGCGGCTGTGGCTTCGACCCAGATAGGCGCCAAAAACCTCGCACCCCTGCAATTCGAACCTCTGAGCTAACGCCTTACAACCCGGATCTCATTCGCAAGCGCTGGCTCGACGCCTCTTTCCTGGACTACTAGATCCATCTGAGCAGTACTGATCTGCACCGACTGGCCCGCCGCCTGCGCCTTGTCCACCTGCAGCCAATTATTGGCGGGGTCATCCATCCTGCCTTGCACCGCGAATATCCCCTTTCCATCGGTACTCATGATGATGTGGTCGATTCTCGTCAAGCCATTGCTCCGAGCAGATACCGCCAGGCTAGCCGCCGCATTCACATACGCAGCTTCGCTGCTGTACCCGAGCTCATTCTTGCCCAACTGCTTCAGCTTGTCGTAGAACTGGCTATAGAGCTGGTAATCAGGATGCTCAGGCTCAGAAAGCCAAGGTGCCCGCTTGTGCTCGGTCGAAACATACCTGGCCACGCCTCCATTGCCTACCAACCTGCCAGCCATGGGCAGCATTTCATCCAGTTCGTGCGAAATGGCATGCATTACCTCATCTGCGCGCCGCGACACGTCTCGAGTTTGCAGGTACGGCGATAAATCTCTATCGCTCTTCAACAGCGGACGCGCCTCGAACAGGGGATCGCTGGCATAAAGTTTCGCGCCTCTCTTCTGCTTGTAGGCGAGATAGTCTTCGGCAGGAACCAACTCGACGCCTTCTCCACTACGCGATTGGCTAATCATGAGTTCTCCGCTGCCCGGATCTCGCAATACGAACACAATATGGTCGATCCCCTTGTATCTTCCCTTATCCCAGACCTTGTTTCCGTTATCTTCCCCAATAACCATTCCCTCTCGCAGCACTCCCATATCGATTTGGCGACCCTCGATCAGAATTCCGGACATCTGTACAGACTTACGCACAATCGAGGCCGCTGCATCCATGCCCAGGCTAAATCTGTCGGATTCTGCATACACAACCTTTCCAGCCTTAGCGTTAACCTCCGAGTAGCTAGTATTGATCATCTCAACCGCCCACCCTGAGCAATCTATCCTTCCCGCACCGATCGCTTTCTTACCAAAGCCGTAACGGACTCTGTCGTGCTTCATAGTTAAATCATACGCCGCGCGCAGGGCTATACCTTCCTCTTCGTATCGCGGCTTTTCTTCGCGAACTGGACGAGCCTCAAGCGACGGCTCAATGCCTTTCTCCGGAATCCTAATGCGATCGAACTTTGCGGCCCAGTAACCGACAAAAGCCCGCGACATGTCTTGGTCTGACATGCGGACGAAAGCTCGATAATCCTTGCCCGTGATCATCTCGAAATCTTTGGCGCTGACGTTATTCAACATGTTCGCGCGAGTATCGCGCCTGGAAAATTGACCGCCTTCAATCGCATTCTGGATAGAGCGATAACCGGCGGCTCCTTGCTGATGTGCCAAGTACATATCCAAGCCGTCAGGCTGCTCGCGCTCGGAAAGATACGGCCGGCCGGTCATCTCATGACTTCTCGCCAATGAGCGTCTATTCTCAAGATAGAGACGCGCCGCAGCTTCGGTATTGGCGACCGGATCGAATTCCCTACCGTCGATGCCATACTGCCGCGCCGTACTCGGCACGAACTGAAACAGCCCTTTCGCCCCATTAGGCCCACGGCTCGCCTGCTCGTCGAATCGGCCGCCCGTTTCGATAAACGCAAATCGTAAAAAATCAGCCGAGGGTATACCGTGCGCCCGTGCCTGATCTTCCACGATATTCAGAACCTCGGCCTTGGTGTAATCGCGTGACATGCTTCATATCCTTTGACTCTCCCTGTTGAGTGGACTAACCGGCAAGCTTGTACTTCGATGTCACCTGGTCGTAGACGTACTCGTAGACATCAAGAGAATCTAACTCCCTTGTTTTTCCCCGCGTATCCACGACCCTCCCCTTCCTCACCACCCGTATAGATGGCATGGTTTCTCCCGGCCGCTGGTAAAACTCCAGTTTGCCGATGTTCACCGCACATGGCGGCAAGCCTTCGTCTTCTGACCCACCGTCTGCACAGCCGGCGCTGTTGTCTTCGCCAGTGGAGACGCTACCCAGGTACTGCCATTTATGCCGCTCTCGATTCAGAAGAAAAACTTCTGAAACGCTGATCCTGGTACCGCCTTCCAGATACCACGTAGGTACCGCCAACATGTAAACTCCACCTGCAGCCAAATGTGTAATCGGCTCATGGTTTTCCTCAATGGCATTGGCCCGTCCACGCCCACCGAAACGACCGATGCCATGTTCTTCGCTCACAAACTCCCAAACAGTGACCGATCCCTTTGGGGAAATGGCATAGGTGGCCTGTGATATTGAAACCAGATCGCCTGGCGCGGAGCCTTCTGCGCCATCGCCTGATGAAGCTTCGGTGTTATAAGCAAAACCGGTGAAATACTGGTGACCAGCTACCCGATAAGCATGTCCATACCAATAACTGACCCAGACTTCGTTGCCGATGTCATAGGACGAAGAACCGTCACCTTCCTTCTTATAGATCGCTCGCAGCACCTCCGAAGGCTCTGGAGGGGAAAGGTCTAGCGGATGCTCAACGGAAGCGGACATGGCGACTGGATTCTTGAAGGGAGAGACCGCCGCCCTGGCCTGTGCTTCGCCTTGAGTTGAGCCTGGGTTGCGATCAGCGTAACCACACGCGGGCAACACCAAAGCGAATATGAGCGTTGCGGGACTGAATTTCGTCATCTGCCAAGCCCTAAGTCACTTTTTATCTCTAGCAGGCAAGATCGAATGAGTAGCCTTAACATTCAATAGACAGACCCGACAGCGCAACTCATGCATGACATCTCTCCGTGATGCTGTCCTTCTATGACGGATATAGCTTAAAAAAGTGGCCATATCGCTGTAAAACTGAGTGTTTCAATGTCGTCGCCGGGATCTCAGCCTTAGTTTACTTTTCAGAGAAGCATTGGGTGACTGCAAGCGCCGGCGCACTGGTTCGCAGCGTTGCCAAAATCAAAGATCGGCCACACGGCGCATGCCACTAGAAGACTGCCTCGAACTCACCTTCCCTGATCCTTTTCGGTTGGCATAGAACGCCTCCAACCACTGCTCTGGCCGCAATTGATCAGGCGTTGAGCTGAAGCGCTGCGCCTGCTCTTCCAATACCTGGTGCATCACAGCAATGTTGTCTGTAGACGAGGAGATCACAGCCAGCGCATCGTCCATGCCACGTAGATTCAGCTGACAGACGCTAGAGCCATGACCCTGCTTGACCAAGAAGCAACGAGAGCGCTCGTCCAGCTTCACCACCACCTCGTACTCGGCTTCGGTCAGTTTGAGGCCGCCGACATAATCTTCGCGGCTGGCATTGGGATTAGGTAGCAGAATCATCGTGGCTGTCTGCTCGATGAGTGCCGACGCGATGTCGCTGGCTAGGGCATCTTCTGGGCTTTGTGTAGCAAAAATACCCAGTCCATTCTGCTTACGGATAGTCTTCTGCTTGTTCTTAGCAAACTCCTTTAGACCGCCCTCCCCGTCCAGAATCTTCCAGAACTCGTCCATCACGTAGATTAGGCGGCGACCGTCAATCAGCGCTTCCAGCCGATGCAACAAGTAGTTGATCACCGGCACGCGAACCTCGGGGTTATCGATCAGATCGGTGTAGTCGAAGCCGATGATGTTGGCCTTCTGCAGATCGATGTGGTCCACCGGGTTGTCGAAGACCCAACCCAGCGCTTGGCCAGCGGTCCACTTGCGCAGACGAGCGAACAAACCGTCGTCGCCCAGGTTAGGTAGGCTTCTCTGGAAATTCGTCAGATTGCGCAGGCGGATAGGCGTGTCCAGCATATTACCGACAGCACGGAAGATATCCTCCTCTTCGCGCGCGCTATAACGGGGCTTGGCTGCCAGCACTTTGATCAGATCGACCAAAAAATGAATATTTGCTTCGCTGCGATCGCAATGGAACGGATTGAAGCCGGTGGGCCGTCCGTTCTCAAGGGCTAGGTAATTGCCGCCGCAGGCGCGGACAAAGATTTCCGCACCATGATCCTTGTCGAAGAAGAAGATAGTCGGCACAGGGTCCAGCTTCTGCACTTGACTCAACAAGAAATTGATCAGCGCCGTCTTTCCTGTACCGGACTTGCCGATCACCAGCGTATTGGCGATGGCCTTTTCTCCCAGGGAATGCTCAGCGGGATGAGTGGCATGGAAGTTGAAGTAATACGGCTGGCCGTTGGTTGCTTGTAGCGTCGTGACGCATTCCCCCCATGGATTATTGTCCTTCTTACCAGATGCGAAGTTGTGCAGCGGCGACAGACCCAGGAAGTTCAAGGAGCTGACGTTGGCCAGGCGAGTGCGGTATTTCCAATTGGCCGGGATCTGTGAATAGAAGGATGAGGCCACGGCCAGATCCTCCTTAGTGGAGACGAAACCAGCATTCGAAAGTTCTGCGCGCGCGGACGCAATGTTTTGCGCGAGTTTCTCTTGCGAATCGGCATACAGAGCCAGGGTAAAGTGGTATTCGCCCAAGACGAAGTTACCGGATGCCAGCTGGTCCATAGCATGGTCCAGTTCGACGATCTGGCTGACGGCTTTGTCGCCAGAGGAGATCATCATGCCTTTGGTACGTTCCAGAACTTTCAAAGCATCCTGACGACCGATAGGACTGAATGAATGCGTTATGGTGTAATCGAAATCGAGGTATTTCAGGCCATTGAGGATCCCTGGATAAGTGCCGTCAGCATATTCTTTGATATTGAGGATGGCACCGAAGTGATTCTTGCCGTGCGGCGTGTTAATGATGAAATCGCCGGTCTTGCTGGAAAACATATGCCGGCTCACCGGTAGGTAGGCATTGATCGGCGCGTTCAGCACCGGCACCGGCTCATCCAGGCGGTTGAGCAGATAGCCGAACAGTTCCAAGGCCTCCGAGAATACTGTGCCGTTGCGCGATTCGTAGATGCCCAGGCGGTAGGGCGAATAGTCCTTTAGCACCGCCTCCACGCTATCCGCCAGTTCGTGGATCTTGGCGATAGCTTGGTGCTGCTCGGATTGGAGCTGGGTAATGTCCGCCGATTTTTCGACGAATCGCTTACCCACCACCACCGGCCGGTAGATCATGGTTAGGTATAGCTCGTTCTGCATGATCTTCTGCGCCGAAAGTGCCTGGTAATACGCATCAGACAGGGCCTGGTTGAAGGTCTGTCCAAAACGACTACTCGTCTCGATGCGTCGCCTACGTCGAACGTCATGCGCCCAGAATGCGACATTGACGAAATCCGGCGCTCGCAAAGTCTGCAGCATACGGTTGAAAGCGTTGTGGCGGTGCTCGATATCCCATTCTTCCCGCCCTACGAATGGAAGTCCGCCCAGATGCCAAACCAGCAGGTAGTCGCCTCCGGTCGTTTTAAGTACCGAAGGCGACACGTGCGTAGACAGGGGTACGAATTCGGCGATTGCAGCGTCCGGGCTGAACACGGGTTATCTCCTGGTTGCTCGCTTTGAGGGCAGCTGACGGACCGAAGCAACATCTGCCGCACCTGGCCTGGGGCGATAGGCGTTCGGCGAGAACACCCACATACCGGCATTGCGATTCAAGTTCTTCGCCTTGAACTTGAACTGCCAGCGCAGGCCCAACAGGCGGAAGACCATTTCGTCTCGGCGCGCCATCTGCCGCATCACGAAGATCACAGGCGGGATCAGTAACAACAGGAACATATCGAAGTACATCGCCAGCAACAGACACGACCCGGCACCGATGAAGAACGGCACATAAGGCACGCCCATGAACATGGCCGGACGCGTACAGCCGCGGAAGAGCGCGTTCCTATGCATATAGCGCGTTGAGAACGCCGGTCAGCATGGCGGTGTCCAGACTGTTGTCGCCGATCAGCATCTTGGCGATCTGAGCGGCGGCGCCTACCAAGAACCCACCGATCAGGATCGGCGCGACATCGGAAATGCGTTTATGGGCGAAGGCGATCTGGTAGCCGGCGAAAACGACCGCAATGGTCACTACCGCGATCGATGCGATATTGAGCAGACCGTTGATGCTTTTGAAGAAGCGCGTCACCTCTCCTTCTGCGTCGCCGCCAGGCGGGGCGCCTGCCATCGCCAATTCGGGGATCGCCAGGGCCGCTACCAAGCAAAAAGCGCTGGCCATTGTCCGCAATTGGCTCGGGCTGACCGCATGATGATTCGCATGGCTGAGAAATTTCATCGAGATTCTCCTATGGTTTCGAGGTAGGGGTCGGTAACGGGTACGCTGACGATGCGGTTAGAACACGAATGCCTCGTCGATGGCCGGTTCGGGGGAGCCGGCCATCGCGTTGGAATCTTTAACAGAGGTCTGTGCTTGGGCGAGCGGTAGCATGGTGGGCGACGATGAGGCCGGCATCGGTGGCTCCACTCGCCGCGTCGAATACAACGGGTGGCGCTGCACCGGCAGCGTGCGACGCGCAGCTTTCCCAATCACCGGGATCGCTTTCGGTAAGGCTTCGCCGCGGCCACTGACAGCCCCGTCCCGCATGGACGCGTATACCTTTTGTACGTAGCCGTGCCGGTATCCGGTCGTAAAATTTCCGGAGTAGTAGCAGCTGAGGGATTTGCCCCAATCCCCGCCAGAACGCGCATAGCATTCCGCCAGGATCTGCGACCCTGCCTGCAGGTTGGGACAGGTTTCGAAAGCCTTCTGGTAAGAGACTAAGCCGTACCTGGCCAGGTTGTAGCGATTGACCTGGGCCAAACCGATGGAAAAGTTGTAGCCCTTGCCTTCCAGCATGCCGACGGTGGCGAGGGCTTCGGGCAGGCTATTCGGCTGTCGCACAAGCCGACCGCCGACCACTCCGATTGCATACGGGTTGAACGAAGACTCAACGTTCACCACGTGATGCATGACATCGACCGGCACCGCCAACCCTTGGCATGCGTTGATGTCTACGACTGGCAACACTTTCACCTCCTGATTAGCCGTTTACTTCTTCGCTTACGCCCCGCGCTGTGCGCGTGTGGGATCGAAATCGATCCCGGTGATGTGGCGCCTGCCCGCATGCGCTTTGATGTGGACCAAAATGTCGATGGTCGCCGTGAGCAGCCGTTTGATGATGTCGAATTCCAAGCCGGCACCCTCCGTAGAGGCTTTGACCATCAATGCCAGCTGATCCCAGGTCTGTTGCACGCTTCCGGCGTGGCAACTGGTGATAGAGCCGGGATGACCCGAAGCGCAGTTGCGGATGAAGTAAAACGATTCGTCGCCGCGCAGCTCGGCCAGGATGATCCTGTCCGGCTTCATCCGCAGGCAGGCCTCCATGCAGCTCTTCGCCGTGACGTTGCTGGTGCTTTGCCCACCTTTCGAGTAAAGCAGATGCACCGCATTCGGCTGGCTGATGAACAACTCGCGGGCGTCTTCGATGGTCACCAGGCGTTCCTCGCTGGGAATATGGTTCACCAGCGATTTCATGAACGTGGTCTTGCCGCTACCGGTAGCCCCGGAAACAACGATGTTCTTCTTGTAGAGCACCGCTCTCCTGAAGAATTCGGCGTAGTTTCGCGCTGCTTTCAACTCCACCAATTCGGCGTCCTGTTCGCTGATCGCGCCTTCCTGCTCTATAACCCGATCGAAAAATCCATCCTGCTGGTACTGACACAGGGTCTTCGTCTGCTTCGACGGCAATCTGATCGTGATCGATACTTTCCCGGCATCGCAGGCGGGCGGAATAACAAACTGCGCACGCTGTCCGGTGGGGAAAGTGAGAGAAACGACGGGGTCCGTGTCCGTGATCCGCTGTCCAGTATTGCTTTCGTTGACCACTGCCGTGCAGAACTGGCGGGCACGTTCGTAGGTCAGGGTAGGCACGGCGATCCGCTGCCAGCCGCTTCTGGTTTCCAGATAGACTTCGCCGGGACGATTGATGCATATCTCGGTAACTTCCGACGAGGCCATGTGCTCGAGCACGCCGAGCACCTCGTACTGGTACTCGAGGAACCCGTTCGAAATCTGGGCGGTGGCGGCGTTATCGTCGTACATGACCGCCTCAGATATCCGCCGCAACGGCAGAGAAATCGATATCCTGGGCCACGTAGACATTGACCACTTCGCCTTGATGGATAGTGACTGTGGCGGGTCTGTTTACGCTACGCTCGAGCGCTTGATTGGCCAGTCGTTCCATGGTGCGCGCCGTGTTGCTCTCGAAAGGTTCCTGAGTGACGATGCCATTGGTCACTGTGGTCGACGGCGGACCGTGCTCTGCCGCTGCATATTTGAACGCGTCGCTGATCAGGCTGATCATCAACGCGGAGCTCATGCGACTGGCCCAATGGGCGTTGTAGTCGCCGGGATGACCAGCGCCGCCCAGGTTGTCGACGCCCGGGCTGGACATGGTCACATCGACGCCGGTCGGCGTGATGATGCGATCCCAAATCACCGAAACGCGCGGTCCGTTGGCGTCGGTGTCGTAGGCGCCGGAGATCTTCGAACCTTTGGGTATCAGAAGCTTGCGTCCGTTGATCGAATAGACCGGCTCGGTGACGATGCAGGAAGTGAAACCCTTGATATCGGTGATGATGCGGGTTTCCAGGACGCATCTCAGGTAAGTCCCACGGACCAGCAGCGCATCCGGATTGGACAGGAACTGCGCGCGGGTGGTTTTTACCTGCGGGTTTTCCTGAGGTTTTTCGTTCTGGCGTGCCGCGAGAGCTTGAAGATAAGGGTTCTGCGCCTGAGAAGCCTGCGCATCGGGCGTGACTTCAGCGCTGCCCATCCGTCTTTCCATCAAGGTAGGTGCGCGCGGTGCCGCCGAGGGCGGAAGGCTGTCTTCTTCTGGCGGGGGCATTTTCTTGCGGGCATCCCTGGCCGCTTGTTCGAGCGGTATGGGCTGCGTCTCCGGCGCATCCGTTGGCGTAATGTCCGGGGTTTCCGGAACGGTCACGTTTTCGGCCCGGGGCTGAGCTGCCCCAGACGAGGAGGAATCCGACTTCTTGAAGATCAAAAACCCGATCACGACGGCCATCAGCACGCCGACCGCTCCCACCAACGCCAAGACCAGGCGATTGGTTCTCCTGGAATCCTGACGGCCCAACTGCGGTGCATGGGCATCCAGATCGTGTTCGGCGCGCCTCTCGTTGACGTACGAGCTACGTTGATCGCCATCTTCCGCCGTTTGCCGATAACCAGAACCCGCCTCATCGGGTAACGGGTCTTCCGGCAATTCAGGGCTATTGGTCTGGCTCATTTCTTCGTGTTCCTGCGCAGGCCGACCACGTTGTCACCGTGCCGGATCACCAGATAGGGGTAAGTGCCGTGCACCACTAGGGTGTTGCTCTCGACGGTGGTGTTCACCAGGAAGTCTTCGCTGCGTTCTTGCTCCCTTGCGAAAATGGCTGGAAAGTTTCCGGTCGGGGATTTCTTCAAATCTTTCATCCGCACATATGTGAATTGACCATCGTCGTAAACCGCGGTGGGGACGAGCCAGGCCTGCTTCGTACGCGCCGAATAGTCGTAATCGAAGTTGTAGCTCCTATCCTTTTCCAGGGCAGTAGCCAATTGCCGAGTTTCCTCGGTCTTAGGCTTGAATTCGGCGTTGTTCGGGTAGGCAAAGGTGATTTTGTATTGCACGCCGGCCTGCTTGGCCTGCTCCAGGGCGGTCCAATCCGTGGCGACTACCTTGAGCTCGAAGACGTAGGAATGGGTCGCGGTCCTGATCATCAGGTTTGTGTCCACATCCACGTTGCGTGGCTTCAGGTAGAACACGTTCTCGCGCCGGCTGAGGTCCCAGCCGCTACTGAATCCGGTGCTGTAGTCCAGCACTTGCTCGTTCTGGCTCAGTTCTATCTGGGTGGTTATGCCAAGCCCAGTCCGCACCGGATAGATTCGGTTTTCCTCATAGGTGTATTCCTGAAATACCTGAGCCATCGTCGGTGCCGCAAGCAAGCATCCGGTCAGAATCGGCAGAGAGAGGGCCAGCCTGCGTTTTTGAACAGTTCGAAGCTTCATTCAGTCTCTACCAATGCTGTACACGCCCTAATTAATTCACGCGATCCGCAAACGAGCATCCTGCGTAGTAAATCTGGCATTTGACGCCGCTTTCGTATTCGCAGATCGTCATCGCAAAATGCAAGGCTTTACCTTCTGTTTCTGCCCGCGCCGTCCTGAATATGGAATTTTTCCCTACCACCATGCCAACGCACTGATTGGAGTACGTAGTCTCTAACTTGCAACTTTTGCCGCCCCTGAATTTGCAGTCTTTGATCGCAGCTTTTTCCGCCCGCCTATCCGTTTCCATGCCTTTAGAAAATCCAGCCACTTGCTTGGCTGGGTCGACCGCGATCGACCCCCATTTCCTCGGCATGGATGGCTCCCGAATAGGCAAAGGCGCTTGCTGACTGCTCTCGCTGTAACTCGGTTGCCTGATGCACCTTGGGTCGTTCCAGTTGACTCCCACTGGACAGGTATAGCTCATATCTCCAATTACATATTGCGCAAATGCTTGCCCTCCGCATAGACACAATATGGTTACCGTGAGGAATCTGATTCGCATAAACGTCAGCTTTGCACTCACTGCACCAACACCGGCTTGGTGCAATCTGAATACACAATCTTGCACTCCCCATCTTTACGCCCCTTACCGCACTCAGCCACTGCCGCTTTTGATAATTTCTCTACTGAAGGCCCGCTCATCACAATTGGACTTCCGCTTTCAGTCGCTCCATTGCGTGATGGCCATGCGATAACAGCGCATTGATTTTCGTATGCTATGGCAAGTTCACATCTACTTGCAGTTAGTAACTCGCATTGCGTGATCGCTTCCTGCTCTGCATCCATTCTCGTGCTCCTTCCCACAGAAACACCAACTGAAGCATCACCATTAGCACTCATAGCAACCGCCCCCCAAGTCAGTCTCCACTGCGCGTTAGACGTATCATTAGATTTATCTTGGCCTTGATAGTGAGGCGAGCTCGGGTGGTAAGGTGGCAGGCAATATGGATTGCCCGCTGAAGGAATGCCGCCACCACAGCTCTGAGCTGATAGCTCTCCACAGATCATTAAGAGCACCAGAAGCGCGGAAATTTTTTTCATCTTTCTCTCCAAACCATGTTCTGGTTTACTCATGAGTCCTATCACGATTTGTCGCACCACTATGTCCAACCGTAGGCGCCGTATTTGCGGTTCTATCCCCTCTTATCTGCGGGCCTGGGCTGTGCTGTGGCTGGCGCGCTAGTTGAGTCTGCGAGTTGTACTGAGGTGCATTAGGTTGATAGCCGGAAGTTCCAGGATGCCTGCCCGATGCATCTACGACTCGCCCTCCCCCGAAAGCCGAGTACGCCGAGAAGGTACCTAACGTTCCTTGGAAAAACGCAGCCGCAATCGGCGGCGTACCGATCAACAGTGTCGTAAGAATCAACCCCAACCCACCCTGCTGCATCGCCAAACTATTGATGCCCTCTGGATTCGCGCCCGTCCAGTTTCCCACCCAAAATGTCGCCGCTACCGCGCAGATCACATCCATCGCAATGGCCGCCATCACGCTCAGCACAGCCAGCGAGAACATGGTGCCGATACCGTAGAGCACCCACTTATCGAACAACGATTTGGTCCGCTCGAATAGCAGCGCCATGATGAATAACGGTCCGAATCCCAGCACCAGCGCCATCGCGACCTTGTTCAACAACAGCATTGAACCTGCCACGATGGCCGGACCGCCCGCCCCTATCGCGACGAACATCATGTCCCGATCCTTGTTCTTCTCCAGCGCCTCGCTGCCCGCGGTCTGAATGGAATCGATGCTGCTGAAGGCCAGCTGCATATAGCCCAGGCTGCGGTCGATGCTCTCGTAGATGTCGCCCTCCTCCCCGGTAACCACCTGAGTGATCTCTTTGTTCATCCGGTCGGTCAGGAACTCATGCAGCGTGGTCCCGCTGAAGGCCATGCCTGTCGCCGCGCCGATGATCATCACCGAGCGCAGCGAGTGGGTGGCCATGGCTACCATCGACTCGCGCGACTGGCCGGTAGTGATGCGGTAACCCTGGATCATGATCCACAAAGTGAACAAGGTGGTGGCGATGCCGCCCACCCAGGTCATCATCCGGCCCAGCAGGTTGTCGCCGAATTCGTCGATCTCGCCACGCAAGAACTGGTTGACCTCCCGAAAGAAAACGAAACTAGAAGCGTCGTCCAGCGGGCCGGCCCGCAAACCTGGCATGCCGCCCAACAGATCGCTCAAGCCGGGCAACCCAACAAGAGTATTCAATAGATCCTGCATAGGACTTCCTTCAGTGGCGCTCGAATTTGGAATCCAAAGCAACCCGTCAGCCTCAACGGTCTTTAATGGCGCGCAACCCGGCGAAAGTGCCTTTTAGCGCCGCCCCCTGCAGAACCACGCTCACCAGACCCTTGTCGCTGCCTTTCAATATCCGCTGGGTGATCTTTTCCTGATCCAGCTTGCGGCTGGCGATGAGGGCGTCGTAGGTGTTGATGACCGCCTCCGAGTACTGGACGTCCATCTGCATGCGCGTAGACAATGCGCTCAGCTGGTTGCTGCTGGTGGCCAGCATGCCTTGGCTGGTGCCCACCCTCTGGCGATATTCATCCAGCTTTTTCATCTCGCTTTCTCGCTGTTTGACGAGCTTCAACAGCCTGACGGTTTCGTTGTATTTCATGTTTTTCGCCACTACGATCTGCTTGCACAGATCCAGCATGTCCTTCTTCAAATTGGCGCTGTTATCCAGCTTTAGCGGCTGCCACGAACTGATGGCGCTCAATCCAGTGTCCACCGCGCTGGTAATTGGCCTATCTTTGTCGAACTTCTTTTCTGGACAGCTTTCCGCCATGCCGTAATCCCGCGGACGTTCACTGAAGTCCATGGTCATGTCCATGTCTTGGGATTTAAATACGCTCTTGGCATCAGCCAGTTGAGTTTGCCAACGCTTTGTCTGCTCTTCCCAACGCTTTAGCTGTTCGCCAATTTCTGCCCCTTGGACGACCCAGCCGTCAACTGTCGCCAGCGTGTGCCCCGGATCGGTTACCGTCCATTGCGCCTCCGCAGAGCCCGCCATCAACAGGCCGAAGCACAGAGTGGCTACGGCGGCACAACGGTTCTGCCGCCCCTGGATGCCTTTGTTGTTTTTCATCCGCTAACTCCCGGTTGGTTACTGTCTATGACATGTCTAAATCAATGGAGCGATTTGAAGATTCATGCAGTCATTGCCTGGCCGGCCGGCTTCGCTACCTTTGGAAAGGACTGGCCTTCACCGGCTCGCCTTTCCTGTTGCACATGGGTGGATTTGTCATTCCGAAAGACAGGAGATTCCCGCCGTTGATGATGCAGGTGAACTCCTTGCCGTCCTTTGCCTTCAGGTTTACGTAAGTGTTCACGCCCTCGGTCCTGCGGCTGACGAGGCTCAATTCTTCGGGCGAGTACCCCAACGCGCCCGAGCTCTCCGACTTGATTCGATCGTCGCTCAACGTATTGGTGCTGGTGGCAAGCGACGCACATCCGGAGCACGCTGCTGCTGCTAGAATGGCGATGCTTAATGTTTTTATTGACATGGGTTGTTATTCCTATCGGTATGAAAACGAGGGTGAAAGCCGAGCCCCGACCCTTCCGCAGGCCGACTCACATGCGCGACTCCGACTTTGTTGAAGTTTGTTGCCAACGCTTACGCCGACGCATAGGATTTTTCTTAACTCCATGTCACTTTTCACGGCTAGATTGATCGGAAATCGCCGGCTCTCCGACTTGCGCGGCTTGCGTGGATTGCGCTGAATCTTCCGCACCGACACCGGCCTCTACGCCTGCGCCCTCGGGCGGAAGCTCGGCCTGTGGCGGCGAAGGCGTGGCGTAGTCGTTGTCGACCCGATAGCTCGTAACCTGGAAACCAAGTGGGTTCTCGATACGATCCTGTTCTTTCATGTTGAGGTTCGGCTTGTAGGCGAACTCCATTGTCGCGAGCTTGCTGTCCAGGTACTTCGTACCGCCGCTCTGCTTCTCGTACAGGCTCCTCTGGAATCGCACGGTTGCACCCTTCGGCGCAACGCCTTTGCCGCCACCGATCAGCACGATGCTCAGAATCTTTACCCTGATCGCCTTGCCTTTTCCGTAAAGGTGATAGGGGCTGGAGGGGTTGTTTTCCGCGTACAGCGCGGAATACGCTGCCGACACGTCCGGGCCGGACATCGTGTAAACGGTCTTCCAGTCCCGCAGCCTCAATAGGGCCAGGTCGTAGGACTCGCGCGCCGTCACGTAGTGCGAGACATTGCTTCGGTTGATCGCCTCGCTGGCCGTAATGCTGTTTTTGCTGAAATCGCCGCGAAGCTGGGCGACGGTGGCGGTACCGGTATAGGCGTCCGCCATAACCAAAAACGGGACGCTTTCCTTCAGCGGCAGGATGTAGAAGTAGCCCGCCGCCAGGATCAATGACATCGCCGATGCACCGAACGCCACCCACCATGCACGGCGCTCGCTTCTTCTGGCCAGGTCGGCAATGGTGATTTCGAAATTGATCGATTTGGCCAGCACGCCATCGCCAGGCACCCGAGGTTCACGGCTCATGGCGGCCCTGCTGCTCCGGATCCTCGCCGCCGGCAGCGATCCTCCTTGCATCGAGGACTACTATGCGGCCAGGCTCGATCTCGATCTGTACTCCTTGCCCTGCATATGCGGCCGACAGCTCGGAGACAGCCTCACTGATGTCGGTGGTGCGTATGCGGGCGACAGGCGTATGCAGGGTAAAATCTTCGCCATGCCGGTACGACAAGGTGCGCCCCGAATCGTTCGCCCAACGCTCAAGCAGGTTCTTGAGAGTGCCGTCCACGGGCAGCGCATAGAACTCGTGGCGCGGCCGTAATGGGATTGCCTCGGCCGACTCGGCAAAACGGTTGACCGGATTCCAATGGCCTTTGACCTTGGGCGCGGAACTCGATGTACAGCCGGCGAAGATGACGGCACACGTCGCCCCAATGAGGATCCTTCTCTCTTTACGCATCTTTTCGATTCCATTTTTTGCGTGATCCGGCCCATACCGGTGCTAGCGCTCCTTCGCTGGCCCGATTCCCCATAGGCACCCATACGAGAGCGTTTCTTAAGGACGCAGACGGCAGATAAAAACGGCCACGCACGCGCGCATATCTCGGCGCGGCTTGCTCATCATGCGATTTTCGGGCAGGCCTAAACTCGACAGCGCTGCACAAGCGATAATGGTTAGACCTGGGTTCGCAAGCAGGCTGTCGCTGTAAAGGGGCGCCAGTTAGTCAATCGCTTTGCGGAATTTAACGCGCGACATGCATGGGCGGTTTCTCCCGCCTCGTTTACGCGTTTGCCCGACGTGTACGGTCAGCCCAAAAAAAGCCGCTTGAAGCGGCCTTTATTTTTTGGAAATCCGGTGGCATCGCCAGTTCCAGCAGCCGACAGTGGCCGGCAGTAGCCGCTAGGAACCTGACAGCAGCAGCAACTGCGTTTCGACTGGGATTTTCATGTTCGTTGACCCGATATTGAAATCAGACCCGCGCAGCAAAAAAAGCCGCGGGTATCCGCGGCTTTTTTCTTATTGGACCTTAACGGTCAGAAGCATTCCGAAACTGACCCGCCTGTAGCCGATTTCGCTCCTGCGGCATTCACGCTGAGCATGCCGCAACGATCCTCGGCCTGGGCGCCGGTAGGCGTTGCCGTCAGTACGAAGGTAGTCGCATTAGCATCGTCACTCATGTCCACGGTATAGCGAGCCTCTCCGTCGCGCGGTGACTGACGATAGGTAGCGGGCCAGGTGCCTTCGAACCCCGCATAGGTGTTGTTTACCGTATGGAATCGTTCGGCGAGCTGAGCGATCTCGATCAGATCGGCCTTGGCCTGACCTCGACGACCCTTGCGGATGCTCTCCTGATAGCTGGGGAGCGCAATCGCCGCAAGGATGGCGACAACGGCTACCACCACCATCAGCTCGATCAACGTAAAGCCCGATGAAGCGCCGTTGGAACCGGAGCGCCGTGGCGCGAATGTTTTCCGTGAAAGCACGTTGCTCTCCCCTGTTTACTGGATTTGACGCCAAGACTGGCGTCCGCATGCGCGCGGCAGGTACAGCGGCGGAGCGCCGGCCACTTGAACCACCATCGAGCATTGCGCTCCGAGCGCTTTGGTCAGGTCGGCGTCCGTCGCGCCGGTACCCAGCGGCTTGATCCGTGGCGACGTCATCACCGCCACGTCCTTGACCGGCGCCGTTCCGCCGGTATTCAACGCCAAGGCGCCGGTACCCGCATCGTACGATTCGCCGTCGGGGGCGCCCTTCCTGACATTCGACAGCGCCGGCGCACCGGAGAGCGCGTTCAAACCGTACAACCAGTTATTGCCCGCGGCGCCGCAACCGACCGAGGCATTGGGCGCATAGGTTGGCATGAAGACCACGCCGCTCTCGATTCTCGGATAGGCGACGAAGCGTTCGCCGGCGGGGAGATCCAAATACCAGCCCTTCAGGCCAGCGCCCATCAGGTTCGCGCTGATTTCGCGCACCCCATTTTCCGTGGTGATGATGCGTTGTTCGAGCAGGTTGGAGCGCGTAACGGTATCGGTGCCGCCGTTGTCCAGCACTGCGTACAGCGATTGCAACGCCGTATCGGTCGCGTCATCGATGAAAGAGAAACTGCCGGTGCCGAAGTAGACAAGGACGCCACCGCCCGGGCCTGCCGCTGCCGTCAATCCTCCCAGAATCGGCTGGCGCTTGCCGGCATCCGGAGCCGCGGTGTACTGCAACGTGGTGAACATCGGTTTGGTGATGTTCGCAGGCTTGGCATCGCGCAAGTCGAACTTCCAAATGGCGCCCTTCTGGTCTGCGGCATAAACCGTATCCGCAAAACCGTCGCGCACTCTAGCGGTCAAAGTACTGTCCGTCGCCGGACCCCAGCGATCGACGACCACGAGATTGCCGAGCCCATTATCCCCGGACGGCGCGCCGTCTTCGGTCGCTTCGATCATCGTGACATTCGGCGCGCCCGTATCGATGTCGACCAGGAACAGTACCGCCTTCTTGCTGATGCTGTTGTAGCCGTTGCCGAAGATCGCGCGCCACTTGACCGGACCCGAAGCGTCGCCGGTTTTCACCGGGACGATGACGGGCCTGTTGAGCACGTTGCCGATGTTCTCGCGCACGGCCAGCGGCAACGCGGTGTTGACGTCGTTGATCTCCCACAGCCTGTCCGAGGCCGCGAAAGTACCGGTTTCCGAGCCATCGGCGCTGGGGCGCGAAGCCCGCGAGACATCCAGGGCGAACACGCCGCGGGCGCCGGCTCCGGTCGTCCCGACCAGTACGGTCTGCCAATCGCTGGAATAATAGGCGTCGGATACGGCCAGCGGGCCGTCGACATAGAAACGGTGCTGGAAGATCTGATCGCCGCCTTTCGCCGGATCGAGCGGGAACAACAGATTGCCCATGTGGCCAAGCACGCTGTTCGGTATGTAGGCGAAGCGTTCGATACCGCCTACCTCGGTTTCTCGGCCGTCGAAAGCATGCAGCATGCCGTCGTTGGCGCCGGCATAGATCATCGTGCGCTGCTGGTTGAGTTTGTCCTTCAGATGCTCGCCGTAACTGGTGCTATAAGGCTCCGGCAACGAGCGGTAGCCGAAATCGTCGCGCGGCGAACTGACGACCGGCGTCGAATTCACGATGTCGCCCAGACGCGTGGTGCGGAAGCGCAGAATGCCGGTGTCGGTGCGGCCCACTTCCTTGGTCTGGTCGCCTTTGAGATAGGCCAAGGCTTCGGTGAGGGTGAGTTTCGTGGTGGCGCTGCCGGTCAAGCCTTCGATTAACGCTCCCGTGCACACCGACATATCCTTATGCGGGTTGTTGCAGAGATTATTCAGGCTGACGACATTGGTCGCGTCGAAAGGCACGACCGTGCCTGCGCTGTTCGTGAACCAGACGTTGCGGGCGTCCGGCGCCGGAAGGCGGGTGCTGGCCTCCCATGCGTTCTTGAACGTGACCACGCCCGAGACCGGATCGCTGCTCACCGTCTGCGCGGTCAAGGTGCTGTACCAATCGGTGCCGTCGTTCCTGGCTTCGTAGAACGGCGAAACGCTCAGCGAGCCGGTACCGATTCGGGCACCGGTCATGGCGATGCTCCCCGAAGGCGTCCTGCCCGCGTTGATCGAAGCGATCACGCGGCGCATCGCGGCGGTGATGTCGGCCGGCGTCGTGGCGTTGACGTATTCGCCGCGGCCGTTGATCGAGGCGTGCCAGATCTCATCGACGGTGCTTGGCTGATCGTTCTCGCGGGCCTGCCAGGCCGGCGCGCTTGCGAACGCCGCCTTGGTGGCTTCGTTCGGGATCGTCAACGGATTGTCGATGTAGGGCGATCTGCCGATCAGGTTGCCCTTGGCGCCGAGCGTTATGCCGTAAAAATTCATGTGCAGATTGGTGCGGCAATCCAGCGTCGTGTCGAGCGGCAAGACACTGCACGCATCGGCCAGAGGCACGTTGCCCTTCGGCAGATCGTCACGCAGATCGGCGAGGTAATACTTGGCCGATATGTCGGCCATGGTGCTGGCATAGGCGTCGGAGTACGGCGCTCCGGTACCCTTGTCGACATCGCCGACCCCGGGACCGCCCTGGTTGCTATAGCCGTCGGTGAACAGCATGCCCGCATTCTTCTGGCAGGAATAGCGTATCGGCAGGTTATCGTTGTCGGCACCGTCCTTAACCGGCTTTCGGTCGAACTGCTTACCCAGATGCTCGACGGCCCAGCGATTAGGCGTACTGCCGGACGCTGGCAGCTTGAGCAGCTGATCCCGGAACAAGGCTGCCTTGTCGGCCGGGGTATTCATGTCCCGCATGACGACGTTCGGATAATTGGTGTACTCGGTACAGTTCCAGCCGCAGCTGGTCGCACCGCTGTTGATCGTGAACATGCCCACGCGCATGTCTTGGACGCTGTCCAGCGACCGCGTCAAGCCTGCGATCATCGAACGATTGCGGTCCCCGTAATACGTGAACCAGTTGGCGAAGTTCTTCTGCATCGCTTCGGCCGCATCGCCGAACATCGTGCTGTTGATCTCGTAGCGATACATGTCACAGCCGGGGCCGCAGGCGTTCTTGGCCGTTCCCCTGCCGTCGACGTAGCCCGGCGGATCCGGACTGGTCGTCTTCAAGTAGAAGGTCGCAGGCACATAGGCGATGCCCATTTGGCAATCGTCGGTGACACGATGGCCACCGCTACCGACCGTGACCCAGGTGTTGCGGGTGTCTTTCGAGGTGCCAAGACCACCGCATGAGTTGGATCCGCTGATGAAGTACTTCGTCCCCTCGGGCAGGCTGGCGTCGTCCGGTACGATAAACATCTCTTCCACGGTCGGAACGGTATCGGTGTCGTCCGTGCGATCGGTGTGGACCGCCGTGAGGTCGAACGTATAGATAAGCGTCTTCGTCGGATCCGGATCCGGCTCCGGCGTCGCCTTCGTCGGCGAAGCCTGCGGATAGTCGACGATCACATTATCGGCGTCGGGCTTCCGCCACGGCTCATACTTGATATTGGGATTGAAGTATGCGGGATTGAACTCGGGCGACCTGGCGAAGCCGAAGTTGTCGATGGGCGGAATTGCGAAGCGCCCGTTATCGATGCGGTGACCGACGAAGGGCAGCAGGTGGTTGTAGCTGCCGCCGCTGTCCCTACTGTCGTTGACGGCGTCGATCGTATCGCCTGCCGTGCGCAGTGTGCCGTCGGAATTGAAGAAACCGTTGGTGGTGTATGTGGCGTTGTCCCAGAACGCCTGGCCATCGCGCCCGGGAAACAAGGTCTCGAACGTCATCGAGCCCGAATCGTCCACCGCCATGATGAAGGCCGGCGGCACCTTGGACTGCACGTTCAAGGGCGCCTGCGCCAGGATGCCCGAACCCTGCACGGCGAATACCGAATAAAGCCAGTAACCGCCCACGCCTATCACCAGCGCGGAAGCGGCAGCCAGCTTGATGCGACGGGATGCCATGGGAGAACTCCTCAAGGTCTGAATATGGTGTCGATGGCCGCAGCGGCCGTGGGGTTGTCGTCGTCGTTCGTGCTGTAGACGGTGACCTGGTAGATCGGATTCGGGTCTTCGTTGAGCGGACGCCCCATGTCCAGGTCGGAATTGCCGGAAATGCAGGGGCCGATCAGCCGGGCATTGACCTTTGGGCTGGTCGCTAGACTCTGGTCTTCGGCCCAGTCGCCCGGGTCGAAACCGTTGTCGCAGATCATGTCGACGTCGGCAGAATCGATCGCATCGCAGCCGGCGGTTTCCGTACGGTTGACCATGTCCTCGAGCGCGCACTCGGCGCTGCGGGCTTCGCCTTCGCTGCGCTGGAAGGCGAGGTTGCCAGCGAGGTAATTGGCCGACATGCGTTCCTGCATGCCGGACACCTGCATGCCGATTACGCCGATCAGCGCCAGCAGGATCAATATGATCAGGGCGACGTACAGCACCGCACCGCGCTGGTTGCGCGCCGGCGGACCGATGGAAATGCTTCGACGTGTCATGGACATCATCCAGGTCAATTGCCGTACAAGCGGTTGCGCATGGCGATGGTGGCCTCGTAACTGGCGCGATAAAGCCCGTCGTTGGCCGCCGGCGCGTTGAAAGCTACGCCGAGCACGCGGCGGGCATTGGCGTCTTGCGCCTGTGCGGATGCCGCAGGGCTGGGGCTGCGCGCCAATATGCCGACCTGCACCAGGCCCACGCGGCGCCAGTCGTTGGCATCCCAAGTCGTATCCGCCGGATTCTGTATGTCGATGTAGCCGCTAGGCGGCGATGTCGTCAGATCCTCCACTCGGTCCTGCCCGTAAAGCAGTTGCAGGCTCTCGATGCCTTCCACCAATTCTTCCGGCACATAGCTGGCGCCGTCGTAGCGGGCGCGGAACAACGCGGGTGCGCCCGAAGCGCCGGTACCCACGTAATAGACGATGGACTCGGCGCGATAAAGCATGGTCTGGCCGGAAGGCTGAGGCGTGTATCGGCCCCTCAGATCGGTGGCCGGGTCCGCCGTCGCGGCCACGGCGACCGTGCCGGTGCCGGTGCCGGCGAAGACATCGGCATGGCTGCAATCGGCGACGCCGAACAAGGACGGCGTAGCGACGCCGTCGGTCGTCAACACGTCCCAGCGCCCGGCGGCGACAGTCACGGTCTCGTCGCCACCATCGATGTCGATACCCGTGACCGGGGCGCCTTCGTTGCTGAAATAGCGCAATACGATGATGTCGCTGCCTGGCAGCGGCTCGAGGTCGGTGATCTGGGTGGGTACGCCCGCCGCGGCGCCCCAGGTTCCGCCGATCGTGAGCGCATTGCCCGGTGCTGTGCCAGCGGCTTCATAGCCCTGTACCGAGACCGAGAAGTCGAGCGGGAACAAAGGCGCAGCCCCGAAATGAGGCTGCAGGGATCCGGGCGTCTGCAGGTGCGCCTGGTCGTTCACGCAGCCGTAATGGCCGGCCATGCGGATGTCGCGCTGCAGGAAGTCCATCGCGAAACGGGCGTTTTCCTGCGTGCGGGCCATGCCTTCGGACAACTGGTACGCGGCGCGCGATGCGCCGAAGACTTGCACGAGACCCAGCACCAGCAAGGTGCCGATCGCCAGCGCGATCATCAACTCGATGAGGCTCACGCCCGCTGTCCGGCCATAGGGTTGCATGGGCTTCACAGGCGCGTCTCCACGACGAAACTGGTGGGAGCTTCGATCGATATGCGATCGCCCCAGGTGAGCGTGACGGTGGCCAGACCGTCGGCGTAGGTCACCGTCGCGGTGGCGTCGTCTCCCAAAGCCTCGACGACCTGGCATTGCCAGCGGGTGACGACGCTGGAGACGGGGATGGGAAGCTCTCCGACCGGCCGACTGCAATTGCTGCCATTTACTTCGTCTTCTTCGAAACTCGCGTCGGTGTATTTTGCGGCGGACAGTCGGTTCGCCCGCATCTGGTCGAGCAAGTCGTAGGCCAGGTTGGTGGCCTGCGTGCGGTGGTTGGCGCTTTGGGTGTAGCGCAGGTTCATGGTTTGCAGCAACGCGAAGCCCAGAAGGCCGAACGCGAGTATCACCAGCGTCACCAGCACTTCGATCATCGAGAAGCCGCGCTGCATGCGCATCGGGCGACGGTTCATGGGCATGCCCCTTGCGCGACGCGCGTCTGGCCGGTGGCGCCGATGGTGATGCAACGCGCGGGTTCTTCCACATCGTCCGGCCGCACCGCGACCGTCTGTTGGCCGCCGACCGCCCGTCCGCGGCCGTCGAAGGCGATCAGCGCGGCGCTTCCGGCCACCAGAAGTTTCGGATTGCCTTCCACGTAGCGCACCACGGCTTCGTCGCCGTTCACGGTGCCGCTGTTGTCCAAGTCGGACCAAACCAGCCAGCCGCTGTTCCAATCGCCACCGCAGCTGCCGCCGTCCGCACTGGTGCAGACCACGCCCCTGCTGCGGCTACGGATGGCCTCGGTGCGGGCCAACGCGACGCTGGCCAGGACCTCGTTGGTCTTGGTGGCGACGCGATTGGAGCGCAGCGAGCCTTGAAAGCTCGGCAAGGCGATCACGGCCAGGATCGCGACGATCGCGATCACGGTCATCAGTTCGACCAAAGTGAAGCCTTTGGCGCGGTTCGGATACATACGTGAAGCCACCCTTCCCCGGGGAGACCGTGCAAGGCTGCGGCTTGGAGCGAAGCGATGCAAGCCCCGACGGACAGGCGGTCACGAAAAGGAGACGGGCGTAATCGTGATCCGTGCGACCCGTCACAGCGCTTGCCGGACGGCGGCTGCGGCCCGGCGATTCGGACCCGCCGGGTCAGGCCAGGACGCGGTAGCAGGGACGGTATTCGCCGGCGATCTTCATCCGCCGCTGTTCGACGAAGGCGCGCAGCAGCGCGTCCAGCGCCCGCATCATGTCGTGGTCGCCGTGGATGTCGAACGGGCCGTGCGCTTCGATGCGCCGCATGCCATCCTCCTTCACGTTGCCCGCGACGATGCCGGAGAAGGCGCGACGCAGGTCGGCCGCCAATTCGTGCGGCTTGCGGCCGTGGTGCAGATCCAGTGCCGCCATCGCTTCGTGCGTGGGCACGAACGGCTGCTGGAATTCCTGCGGCACTTCCAAGGCCCAGTTGAAGAAGAAAGAATCCTTCTGCGCGATGCGGTATTCGCGCACGCGCTTGATGCCTTGCGCCATCTTGCGGGCGACGGCGGCGCCGTCGCCGATCACGATCTCGTAGCGCGACGCGGCCGCTTCGCCCAGCGTCAGCCGGATGAACTGGTCGATCTGCTCGAAGTACGGCGCCGAGATCGCCGGCCCGGTCAGGATCAGCGGGAACGGCAGGTCGCGGTTCTCCTCGCGCAGCAAGATGCCGAGCAGGTACAGGATCTCTTCGGCCGTGCCGACGCCGCCCGGGAAGACGATAATGCCGTGAGCGATGCGGACGAAGGCTTCGAGCCGCTTCTCGATGTCCGGCATGATCACCAGGTGGTTGACGATCGGGTTCGGCGATTCCGCGGCGATGATGCCGGGCTCGGTGATGCCGATATAGCGCGTGCTGCGCTTGCGCTGCTTGGCGTGGGCGATGGTGGCGCCCTTCATCGGCCCCTTCATCGCGCCCGGGCCGCAGCCGGTGCAGATGTCCAGGCCGCGCAGGCCGAGTTCGTACCCGGCCTGCTTGGTGTACACGTATTCGTCGCGGCCGATCGAATGGCCGCCCCAGCACACCACCAGGTTGGGATCGGCCGGATGCAGGATGCGCGCGTTGCGCAGCAAGCCGAACACGGCGTTGGTGATGCCGGAAGACGTGGTCAGGTCGTAGTTGCTGCGCTCGCCCAGTTCGATGGCGGTGTAGGCCAGGTCGCGCACCACCGCGAACAGCAGCTCGGCGACGCCGCGGATGATCTCGCCGTCGACGAACGCCATCGCCGGCGCGTTGAGCAGATCGATGCGCACGCCGCGGTCCTGCTGCAGCACCTGGATGTCGAAGTCCGGGTAGAGCTCGCGCGCCGCGCGCGGGTCGTCCGAGGGGCTGCCGCTGGTCAGCACCGCCAGCGCGCAGCGGCGCAGCAGATCGTGCATGCCGCCGCTGGAGGCGTCGCGCAGGCGCGCCACCTCGTCGCGCGACAGCACGTCCAGGCCGCCGCGCGGATAGATCCGGGCGTCGACGGTAGGCAGAGTGACGATGGGTTCTCTCATGTCGCTGTTCTCCATGCAGGCGACTGTAACGCAGAGCGGTCCGCAAACGGAAACGGCCGGGTTTCCCCGGCCGTTTCGCGCAATCCGGAAACAGCGCCGGATCAGAACTTGTAGCGGAAGCCGACCTGCAGCGACCAGCGCGAAATGCCGCGATCGTCGTACAAGCGCAGGTTGTCGGCGCCGTTGTAGCGGTAGACGTACTTGCCGGTCGCCGGGTTGATGCCGCCGAACTCGACGATGCCGCGGTTGGTCGGGAACGGCACTTCCTCGATCTGGCCCCAATCCTTGTTGATCAGGTTGCCGACGTTCAGCAGGTCGACCCACAGCTCGGCCTTGTGCCCGTCCCAGAAGCCCGGCACTTCCTGCGAAACGCGCAGGTCGAACTGGGTGACCCAAGGCGCGCGGGCGCTGTTGCGCGGCGCCACTTGGCCCTTCAGCTTGCTCAGGTCCTTGTTGCCGTTGAGGAACGCGAAGAAAGCGGCTTCTTCGGCAGGCGAGCCGAATTCCACATCGCCCGGACCCGCCGGCACGTACATCAGGTCGTTGCCGAAGCGGCTGTCGCCGTTGGCGTCGTTGTCGTAGACGAAGCTGTAGGGACGGCCGCTGCGGCCTTCGTAGAACAGCGAGATGGTGGTGTCGTTGTCGCCGAAGAACGCATGCTTCCAGCTCAGCGCACCGGAGATGCGGTCGCGGATCTCGTACGCGGAGTGGGCGCTGACCTCTTCGTTGGGATTGAAGGTGTTGTTGTTGCCCCACTGCGAACCGGACGTCGAGCTGGTCAGGGCGCTGACTTCGCGCGCGTCGGTGAAGGTGTAGGCCAGCTGCCAGAACCAGTCGCCGTCGTTGAACGGCTTCTGCAGCGAGAGCGTGAACTGCTGCGAGCGGCCCTTGTCCGTGGGACGGGCGATGATGGCATCGGAGAACGCCGAATTCGCCAACGAGCGGTTGCGCACGGCCGAAGAGTTGGAAGTACCCGAGACGCAGGCCGGATCCGCGCTGCTGCCCGACACGTTGTTGCCCGCCTGGTTCCAGCACAGCGGATTGAGGCCGGCGGCGTTGTAGTACAGCTGGCGGCCGTCCTGGCCGATCGCGGTCGCGGCGCCCAGGTTGAGATGCTGGTAGAAGATCGCTTCCTTGACCTCGGTCAGCACGATTTCGGCCGAACCGATGATGCCGTACCACGGCAACTCCTGGTCGAAGGCGAGGTTGGCCTTCCATACCGCCGGCTGGCCCAATTCGGGATCGACGAAGTCGATCGACTGCGTGCCGGTGCGCGCGCCCGGCGGGATCAGCGAGATCTGGTTGCGCGGATCGGCCGAGAAGCCGGTGATGCCCGACGACAGGTTGTAGTCGATGTAGCCCAGGCCGGTATTGGTGAACGGGTTGGACAGCCACACGTTGGCCGAAGCGCCCTGGAACAGGCCGAAACCGCCGCGCATCTGCGCCATGCGCTCGGAGTCGAAGGTGTAGTTGAAGCCGAAGCGCGGCTGCAGCAGGTTGTTGCCGTCGATCGTGGCGCTGTTGTCGAAGCCGAAAGCGGCGCTGGCGGCGGCGTTGAACGCCGGCTCGTCGCCCACCTTGGGCATGTCGTAGCGCAGGCCGAAGGTCAGCGTCAGGTTGTCGTTGACCGCCCAGCTGTCCTGCACGAACAGGCCGATGTTCTTCAGGTTCCAGATCGCGGCCATGTTGTCGAGGTTGCCGCCGGCCGGATAGAACAGGCGGTAGCTGGCCGACACGCCGTCGGCGAAAGACTGGCTGCAGGTCGCGCTGGTGTCGATGCAGTTGAACACGTACACGCCGTTGGTGCGGCGGCCGAACAGGTTGTAGATGTCGTTGTCTTCGTAGTCGACGCCGAACTTCACGGTATGGTCGCCCAGGAACAGGTTGCCGGCGAAGAACGCGTTCCAGGTCTGGGTCTCCAGGACGTTGATGTGCGTGTTCTCTTCGGTACCGAAAAACACCGTAGGCGAGCTGGAAGAACCGGTGCGCACGCCGATCGACGGCAGGTCGCTGACCGGATTGCGGACCGCGGTGTAGTCGCGGTAGGAAACCTTGGCCTCGGTGGAGAAGTTGTCGCTCCAGTCGCTGAACAGCTGCGCGGTGTAGCTGTCGAACTCGTAGTCGCGCTGGTAGGCGTAGGAGCTCAGCGCGATGCTGTTGTTGGCGAAGCCCGGGAACACGGCCACGCTCTGGTCCGAGGTGCCGTAGCGGAAGCTGAAGCGCTGGCTGTCGCTGATGTTCCAGTCGATCTTGAGGCCGTATTCTTCCGAGGTGGTGTCGGCGCTGCCCGCGCCGGTGCCGCCGGCGTTGATGCCGTAGCCTCGCGCGATTTCCTGGATGCGCGCGATCTGCTCGGGCGTGATGTTGACGATGTTGGACGCGCCGGAACCGATCGGGCCGAAGGTCGGGCCGGGCGCGCCCTGCTCGAACTTCTCGTAGTTGAAGAAGAAGAACAGCTTGTCCTTGACTAGCGGACCGCCGAAGGTCACGCCGTAGGTCTTCTCGTCCTCGAAGCCGGTGAACTTGGAGCCGTCTTCGTTCTTGCGGACCATGTCGTTGTCGCGGTACAGGCCGTAGACCGAACCGTGGAACTCGTTGGTGCCGGACTTGGTGACCGCATTGATCACGCCGCCGACGCCGCCGGAAATGGTGACGTCGTAGTTGGCGACGTCGACCGCGATTTCGTCGATGGTGTCCATCGAGAACGGCTGCTTGGGCGTGGGCAGGCCGTTGGATTCCAGGCCGAACGCATCGTTGGTGCTGATGCCGTCGACGCGGATCGCGTTGTAGCGCGGGTTCTGGCCGCCGACGGAAATTTCGTTGCGCGCCTTGTCGGTCTGCGCCACGCGCGGATCCAGGCGGGCGTAATCCTGCAGGTTGCGCTCGATCGACGGGAACGCTTCGATCTGGTCGCGGGTGACGTTGGAGCCGGTGCCCATCTTGTTGGGGCTGAACACGCTGGGCGCGGCGGTGCCGACCACGGTCACCGATTCGAGCGTGGCGACGTCGTTCTTCAGCTGGGTGTTGACCTGCGCCACCTTGTCCAGGCCGAGGAAGACGTTGTTTTCGGCGGCGCTGCCGGCGCCGGCCTTGTTGACCGTGATCGTGTAAGGGCCGCCGACGCGCAGGCCGCGCGCGCTGTAGTTGCCGTTGGCGTCGGTCGTGGCGCGGCTGACCGTGCCCGATTCGGTATGCGTGATCGTGACTTCCGCGCCCGAGACCGGCTGGCCGTCGGCGCCGACGACGCGGCCGCCCAGGCCAGCGGACGTGCTCTGCGCGAACACGGGGGCCGCGGCGAGCGCGACGATCAGACCTAGCGACAGCTTGGACAGCCGGACACGGTTAGCGTGAGTCATATTTCCTTGACCTCGGTGCGTTTGAGATAAGCGGTGGCGCGCGCGGCGCATTAGCGGCGTTACGGACCTGGATGCAGCCCCTGACCCGAGTGGCGTGACGCCTAGCACGGGTTAACAACAGATTAACACGTTAGCCGGTGCAGATGACAGGCAAATGACGCTGGAAAATCACTGAAATGCGCGCAGAAATGCATGCATGAATCGCGCATGCGAGACAGGCTCAACAAGAGCCGCTAAGTGCTTGTCTGTCCGTTCTTAACCGGGCCGCGGCGAACGCGGTACTTCAGGCCGAACCGCTTTGCAGATACAACGCTAGGCCGTCGAGCAGCATCTGCACCGATATCGCCACCAGCAGCATGCCCATCAGTCGTTCCAGGGCGATCAGGGCGCGCTGGCCCAGCAGTTTGTAGAGCAGCGTGGCCGAGAACAGGATGGCGGCGGTCGCGCCCCAGGCCAGAACGAGAGCCAGGCTCCAGGCGCCCATGCGGTCGGGCTCCTGGCTGCCCATCAGCATCACCGCGGCCATGCCCGAGGGGCCGGCCACCAGTGGGATGGCCATCGGCACGATGAAGGGCTCGCCTTCGGGGATCTCGCCCATCAACCCTTCCGGCGGCGGGAAGATCATGCGGATGCCGATCAGGAACAGGACGATGCCGCCGGCGATCGACACCGACTCCTGCCGCAGGTGCATCGCTTCCAGCGCGTACTGACCGCACCACAGGAACAGCATCAGCACGCCCAGCGCGATCAGCAGTTCGCGCGCCAGCACGATCCGCTGCCGGCGCGGCGGCATGCCGCGCAGCAGGCTGAGGAAGACCGGGATATTGCCCAGCGGATCCAGGATCAGGAACAGCAGCAGCGCGGCCGAGGCGATCGTCACGCGCGCACTGTCCAAACTTGGCCGCGCCGCTCGGCACCGGCGGCGGACAGCAGCGCCACGCAGGCGTCGGCGTAATCGGCCGGATCGCGCGCGTCGCGGTCGCCGTCTTCCGCATAGGCGGCGGCGCGCAACGCGGTCCGCATCGGCCCGGGCTGCAAACCGGACACTCGCACGCTGCTGTTGGCCAGTTCTGCGTGCAGCATGGCCACCAGGCCGGCGCGTGCATGCTGGGCCAGGCCGTAACCGCCCCAGTAGGCCTGGCCGACGCGCGCGATGTCGTCCAGCGCGAACACGACCGCGGCGTCTTGCGCGCGCGCCAGCAGCGGCAGGCAGGCTTGGGTGAGCCAGCACGGCGCGGTGACGTTGACGTGCAATGCACGCGCGATGGCCGCCGGGTCGGCGTGTTCGAACGGCGTCAGGCCGCGGAATTCGGCGGCGCAATGCAGCAGGCCGTCCAGGTGCCCGAGTTCGGACTCGATGCGTGCCGCGAGTTCCGCGTAGTCCCCGGGCGAAGCGCCTTCCAGGTCCAGCGGGTAGAGCAACGGCTCCGGCCCTTCCTTGGCGACCGCATCGTAGATCCGGTTCAACTTGGGTACTTTGCGTCCCAGCAGCACCACGGTGGCGCCTGCGCGCGCGCAGGCTTTCGCCGCGGCCGCGCCAAGGCCGCCGTAGGCGCCTGCGATCAACACCACGCGATCGGCCAGCGCGGCGGCGGCAATTGCGATTGGCGTCGCGGCGGCGCTCACGCGCGCTGCGTCTCCGACACCATCCGCGCCAGTTCGCCGGATTCGTAGAGCTCCAGCGTGATGTCGCAACCGCCGATCAGCTCGCCGTTGATGAAGAGCTGCGGAAACGTCGGCCAGTTGGAATAGCGCGGCAGGTTGGCGCGGATTTCCGGTTCTTCCAGCACGTTGACGGTGTGCATCTCGCCGACGCCGGCGGCTTTCAGCGCTTGCACGGTACGGCTGGAAAAGCCGCACATCGGGAACTGCGGCGTCCCCTTCATGAACAACACGATCGGATGGCCTTCGACCTCGGCCTGGATCCGTTCCATTACGGACATTGCGCTTTCTCCTGCATGACGGGCGGCTTGGCCCGTCGGTTAAACTGCAATTCTAAACCTTGGCGGCCTTGCGCCGCTTTTGTTTAGCCCAATGCCCACCGCCTAGCCCAACCGAGAGTCCAGCCATGGCCATAGAACTGCCCCCCCTGCCCTACGACCGCACCGCGCTGGAGCCGCATATTTCCGGCGAAACCCTCGATTACCACTACGGCAAGCACCACAAGGCCTACATCGACAACCTCAACAAGATGATCGAGGGCACCGAGTTCGCCGATATGGCGCTCGAGGACATCGTCCGCAAGTCCCAGGGCGGCATGTTCAACAACGCCGCGCAGATCTGGAACCACACGTTCTACTGGAACTGCCTGAAGCCGCTGGGCGGCGGGGAGCCGACCGGCAAGGTGGCCGATGCCATCAACAAGGCCTTCGGCGATTTCGCCCGGTTCAAGGACGAGTTCACCAAGACCTCCGTCGGCACCTTCGGCTCGGGCTGGGGCTGGCTGGTACAGCGCCCGGACGGCTCGCTGGCCCTGGCCAGCACGCCCAACGCCGCCACGCCGCTGACCGGCGAAGACGCCCCGCTGCTGACCTGCGACGTGTGGGAGCACGCCTACTACATCGACTACCGCAACGCGCGGCCGAAGTACGTCGAGGCGTTCTGGAACCTGGTCAACTGGGATTTCGTCGCGTCGAACATGAAGTGAGAACCCGTAGCCCGGGTAAGCGAAGCGCGCCCGGGGTTCGATCGCGAGGTGCTCCCGGGTGCGCTTCGCTTACCCGGGCTACAGTCGCTGCGCCTAGCGAAGGATTCGTCTAGGCTGCGCCAGAACGCACGCCATGCGTCGACTCAGGAATGCGCCCGATGACGGACAGCCCGGCTCCTTCCGCCTCAGCGACGACCCCGACTACGCCGGTGCCGCGCACCGGCACTTGGCAATGGCAGCAGAAGCTGCGCTGGTTCACCGCCGAGATCGTGATCGTCGTGGCTGGCGTGCTGATCGCGCTCGCGATCAATGCTTGGTGGCAAGGGCGCCAGGACCACGCCCTGGAAACCCGCACCCTGCGCGAACTCCGCGATGCACTGGCCAACGATCTCAATGACATCCGGTTCAACGCTGGCCTTCACGAACGTGCCGGGGCCAGCGCCCGACGGTTGCGGGAACACCTCCGTGCACATCAGCCCTACGCCAAGGCACTGGATGTCGACTTCGGCGGCATCCTGGTCAGCACCTATTCCGTCCGCGACGAGATCGCCTACGAGACGCTAAAGCAGCGCGGCCTGGGTTCCATCACCCACGATGCCCTGCGGCACGCCATCGGACACCTCTACGGAGTCCGGTATCCATCCATCATGCCGTTCCAGGATCAAGCCTGGGATTTCGTCAACACCCACCAGATCCCTTTTTACAGCGCCCATTTCAAGGACATCCGTTTTGCCGAATCGGCCACGCCGCTCGATTACGATGCATTGCTGGATTCCACGGAGTTCGCCGCCCTGCTTGATTGGCGCGTCGGCATGGACGTTTTCCAGGCCCAGCAATTACGCAAGTTGGACGCCGAGGTCACGTCGCTGATTGCGCTGATCGACGATGAACTTGCGCAACGATGAGTAGCGCCGGATGGTCCGCTTCGTGCGCCCAAGCCCGCCTGAAGAACGGGGCTGACCTGATAGCCGAAAGAGAGGGTAGATCAGGCTTGCAATGAGCGGATCACGGGTGCGGTCTGTGCGCCCCGTGCCAGCGCATCGCCGATGCGCTGCAATGCGCCCGCCAGCGCGGCCGCATTGTCTGCACGCAACGTCGCATGCCCCACCTTGCGCCCGGCGCGCGGCGACTTGCCGTAATCGTGCCAATGCCCGCCCGGTTCGCGCAACACTGGTGCGGCATTGGGCAGTTCGCCGACCCAGTTGAGCATGCAGGCGTGGCCAAGCATCCGCGTATCGCCGAGCGGCAAGCCCAGCACTGCGCGCAGATGGTTTTCGAATTGCGACGTCTCGGCGCCTTCGATGGTCCAATGCCCGGAGTTGTGCACTCGCGGGGCCAATTCGTTGGCCAATAATTGTCCAGCGCGGCAGAACAGTTCCAGCGCGAACACGCCGACGTAATCCAAAGCGTCGGCGAGCTTGCGCGCGTATTCCAATGCGGTTTCGGCCAAGCCCGCGTCGGCCTCGGCCGGGGCTAGGCTGGCCGACAGCACGCCGTCGACATGCCAGTTCTCGGTCAGCGGCCAGGCGCGGAACTCGCCGTCGCGGCCGCGCACGGCGACCACGCTCAACTCGCGCTCGAACGGCACGAACGCTTCTAGGATCAGGCCGACCGTCTGCGCCTGCGCGCCTAGCGATTGCCACGCGGCATCGACATCGGCAGCGGATTTGATGCGGAACTGGCCCTTGCCGTCGTAACCGAGCCTGCGCGTCTTGAGGATGCACGGCAATCCGATCTTCGCGACGGCCTCGTCCAGCCCGGCGCGCGTCGCGATGTCGGCGAAATCCGGCACCGGGATGCCGAGCTTGCGGAACAGCGTCTTCTCCGCCAAACGGTCCTGCGCCACACCGAGCGCGCGCGGATTCGGGAACACCGGCACGCGCTCGCTCAACCATTGCGCGCTCTCGGCCGGCACGTTCTCGAAATCGAAAGTGGCCACGTCGACGCGCGAGGCGAATTCGGCCAGCGCGGCTTCGTCGCGGTAATCGCCGACCACCATCGGCACGAACTGGCCGGCGCAGGCGTCGGGTGCGGTGTCCATCACCAGGAAGCGCAGGCCCAGCGGCGCGCCGGAAAGCGCGAGCATGCGGGCCAGCTGCCCGCCTCCGAGTATGCCTACCGTGGTCATTTCCGCGGGTCGTCGTTGCTGGCGACTTCTTCGGTCTGGCGCTGGCGGAACGCCTCCAGCGCGGCTGCGATCTGCGGATGCTCCGCGGACAGCATCGCCGCCGCGAACAATGCGGCATTCGATGCGCCGGCATTGCCGATGGCGAACGTCGCGACAGGAACGCCGGCCGGCATCTGCACGATCGACAGCAGCGAATCCATGCCGTTGAGCGCCTTGGACTGCACCGGCACGCCCAGCACCGGCACCGCGGTTTTGGCCGCCAGCATGCCCGGCAGGTGCGCCGCGCCGCCGGCGCCGGCGATGATCGCGCGCAGCCCTCGCTGCGCCGCCTGGGCCGCGTAGTCGAACAGCGCGTCGGGCGTGCGGTGCGCCGACACCACGCGCACCTCGTGCGGCACGCCGAGCAATTCGAGCTTCTGCGCCGCGTGCTGCATCGTCTCCCAGTCGGAGCGGGAGCCCATCACGATGCCCACGAGCGGGAGGTTGGGATTGGCAGACATGGTCGTCCCCTGTCGCAAAGACGT
Source organism: Luteimonas galliterrae (assembly GCF_023374055.1). Classification (NCBI taxonomy): domain Bacteria; kingdom Pseudomonadati; phylum Pseudomonadota; class Gammaproteobacteria; order Lysobacterales; family Lysobacteraceae; genus Luteimonas; species Luteimonas galliterrae. The sequence goes on from NZ_JAMBEP010000002.1 coordinate 62,567, forward strand.
ATTCTACCGGCCCCACGTCGTCTCGGTATCGTCAATGGACCGGAAACTGCTCGATATCCTCGTCTGCCCCGCCAGCCGGCAGCCGCTGTCGCTGCTGGACAGGGCTGGGCTCGACGCCCTGAACCGCGCGGTCGCCGCCGGCGGCGTCAAGCGCAACGACGGCAGCGCGCAAGCCGATGCGGTGCGCGAGGCGCTGGTGACGCGCGACCGCAAGACCGTGTACCGGCTGGACGACGGCATCCCGGTGCTGCTGGTCGAGGAAGGCATCGCGACCGCGCAGGTCGATGGTTTCCCGGGCGGATGAGCCGGGATTTCTCCCCGCCGCCCGCGGCGGCGATCCAAGCAGACGTGGCCCGCGCGCTGGCCGAAGACCTGGGCGGCGGCGACGTGACCGCGGCGCTGCTGCCCGACGTCGAGGATGTCGCCTATTTGCTGTGCAAACAGGATGCGGTGATCGCGGGCCGGCCCTGGTTCGATGCCTGCCATCGCACGCTCGATCCGCAGGTCGCCATCGACTGGCGCATCGCCGAGGGCGATCGCGTCGGCAAAGGCGCGGTATTGGCGACGTTACGCGGCCATGCGCGCAGCCTGGTCAGCGCCGAACGCGCGTCGCTCAACTTCCTGCAAACGCTCAGCGGCACGGCGACCGCCACCGCCGCTTATGTCGACGCCGTGCGCGGCACGCGCGCGCAGATCCTCGACACCCGCAAGACCCTGCCCGGCCTGCGCCTGGCGCAGAAATACGCGGTGCGCGCGGGCGGCGGCGTCAACCACCGCATCGGCCTGTACGACGCGGTGATGCTGAAGGAAAACCACGTCCGCGCCGCCGGCGGCCTGACCGCGGCGATCCGCGCGGCCCGCGCGATGCATCCTTCGCTGCCGCTGATCGTGGAGGTGGAAACGCTGGCGCAACTGGAAGAAGCGCTGCGGGAAGGCTGCGAGCGGATCCTGATCGACGATTTCGACGCGGCCACGCGCCGGATGGCCGTTCGCATCGCCGACGGACGTATTCCGCTAGAGGTTTCGGGCGGCGTCGACCTGGCCGGCGTGCGTGCCATCGCCGAGGACGGAGTCGACTGCATCTCGATCGGCGCGCTGACCAAGCATGTGCAGGCGATCGACTTGTCGTTGAAGCTGGGGCCGCCGCCGAGCCCGGCCGGCTGAATTTTCGCGGGACGCACACACGCACTGCTGCCACCATCGGCGCCATTGCGATCATGGAGCAAGGCATGAGCAAAGGAAGATTCGGAGCCCTGGTTTGCGCGGTCGCGATCCCGTTGGCGATGGCCGGCTGCGGCTCGGCGCCGAAAAAGCCGCTGCCTCCACCGCCAGCGCCAACGGCGCCGAAGCCGAAACCGCAGGCGCGCGCGCCGTTGCCTCCGCTGAACCTGTCCGGGTCGACCGCGCAGCGCATCGTCGCCGTCGCCCTGCGCGAGCATGCGATGTGGTACCAGCCCTTCATCGACGGCAACGGCCGGCTGGCCAGCTATCGCGTTTCCGAAGCGGAAAACGCTTTGCTCGCCGACGGCACCGAAGCCTGGCAGCGCGTGCTCGGCTATTGGCGCAACAGCGGCACGCTGTACGAGATGTCGCAAAGCAATATCGCCGGCGCCTACGCCTGCCAGTTCCCGACCGGCTTCGCTCAGGGCAAGGCCGAGTGCAGGACTTTCATCCTCGACAATGCGTGGTCCGCGGCGTTCGTCTCGTACGTGATGGTGCAGGCGGGCGTGCCCGGCTTCCGCGCCTCGCCGCGGCATTACGACTACATACGCCAGGCTTTCCATCCGGAGACGGGCGGGCCTTACTACTACGCGGATCCGGCCACGCAGCGCGCCGACCCCGGCGATCTGCTGTGCTTCGTGCGCGGGAACGGCTCGGTGTCCGGTTACGAAGGCCTCACCGCGCGCTTGAACGGCGCCGGCGGGTCCTTGAACACGCATTGCGACATCGTGGTGGGCCGCGATCGCGAATTGCGGCTGGTGGGCGGCAACGTGTTCAATGGCGTCACCATGCGCAAGCTCAAGCTCGACGTGCAGGGCCGCGCGATACTGCCGCGGCCGGTGTCGGCGACTTACGAAGACGGCGAGGCCGGAAGCTATGCGAGCAACTGCAGCCCGAGCAACGAGGCCGCCTGCGATTTCAATCGGCAGAACTGGGCGGTGCTGCTCAAGCTGAAACCGGGGTTCGGGTCCCCCACCACCGCGACCGGCGTCCCTGCCGTGATGCCGCGTGCGCCTACGGCACTTCCGCCTGCTACAAACCCAATGCAGCCCCACGCGCAGCCTCAACCCGCGCAGCCTCAACCCGCGCAGCCTCAACCCCCGCAGCCTCAACCCGCGCAGCCTCAACCCGCGCAGCCTCAACCCGCGCAGCCGCAGCCCATGCAGCCTCAACCCGCGCAGCCTCAACCCGCGCAGCCGCAGCCCGTGCAGCCTCAACCCGTGCAGCCTCAACCCGTGCAGCCTCAACCCGTGCAGCCGCAGCCCGTGCAGCCGCAGCCCGCGACGACGACTCCCTCAACCTCGCAGCCGGCGCCCGTCGAAACAGTAACCCAGACCTCGCCTGCGACTCAGGCACCACCCTCGCCGCCTGGCGTTTTGTAGAGCGGGGCTTGCTCCGCTGCCTTTGATTGTCGCGGAAAAGGCCAAAGCAGCGGGGCAAGCCCCGCTCTACAAAGGCGCCTGCGCGCGATGGCTTCCAGCCGGCCGCGGTTCGGGCGACACTTGCAAGCCGCCTCCGCGGACGCCATCTCGCCGTCATGCCTACTCTTTCGCTACTGATGATCGCCGGCGCGATCGCCTTCGCATTGTGGAACAGCGCCCGCGCCGCGGCCGAACGCGCCGAGCAGCTGGGCCGCGAGGCCTGCCGCGCGGCGAACGTGCAATGGCTCGATCAGAGCGTGCATGCCTCGGGTATACGCCTGCGCCGCGGTTACGATGGCAGGCTGGGTTTCGAGCGCAGCTTTCGCTTCGATTATTCGCGCGACGGCAGCGACCGCCACGTCGGCCGGCTGGTGTTGCGCGGCCGGCAACTCGTGTCCTTCAGCGGACCGATCGCCGAGCGCGAAACCCTGCACTGACCGCGCGCGCTTTTGTAGGAGCGGCTTCAGCCGCGAGCTCTTCGGTGGGATATCCGCGTTTTTGAAAAGCTCGCGGCTGAAGCCGCTCCTACAAAAGCGGAAGAGCGGAGCTATTTGACGACGCGCAGGTGGGCGCGTTTCGCGGCGGCGCCGTCTTCTTCCGGCGCCGGCGGCGTCGGCGGCTCGTCTTCCGGCCCGGGCCCGCCGACGTCTTCCGGCAGCGCCATGCCCTGCCCGGTTTCGCGCGCGTAGATCGCCAGCACCGCGGCCATCGGCACCAGCACCGATTGGCTGACGCCGCCGAAACGCGCGGTGAAGCTCACCGCGTCGTTGCCCAGTTCCAGCCGCGCCACCGCGCGCGCGGCGATGTTGAGCACCACCTTGCCTTCCTTGACCGCGCTCGGCGGCACCTGCACGCCGGGCTGGGTGGCGTCGACCAGCAGATGCGCGGTCATGCCGTTGTCGGCGATCCATTCGTACAGCGCCCGCAGCAGGTACGGGCGGTGGCTGGTCATGCGGGGCGAGTCTTCGCTCATGCCGCCATCGTCACGCCGGGACTTCGCGCAGCTTCTTCTCTTCGTCGGTGAGGCTGCGGATGAAACCGGGATTGCGGAAGATGCGGTTGCCGTAGTCCTCGATCACCTTGCCGTCCTTGGGCAGCGGAATGCCCAGCGAATCCAGGCGCCAGATGATCGGCGCCATCGCGCAGTCGGCCAGGCTCATTTCCGGGTTGAGGAAGAACTTGCTGGCCTTGAACAACGGCACCGATGCGGTGAGCAGTTCCTTTAGCCGCTTGCGCGCGCCCTCGGCCTGCTGCTTGTTGCCCAGCTGGATCGCCTGCACCTGCGGCACCCAATCGTGCTCGATGCGCAGCATCGCCAGGCGCAGGCGCGCGCGCGACAGCGGATCCACCGGCATCAGCGGCGGATGCGGATAACGCTCGTCCAGGTATTCGCTGACCACCGAAGCGGCGTACAGCACCAGCTCGCGCTCGACCAGGGTCGGCACCGAGTGGTAGGGATTGAGGTCGATCAGATCTTCCGGCGGTTTCTGCGGGTCGACCGGCACGAAGTCGTAGGTCACGCCCTTGGCGGCCAGCACCAGGCGGACCCGGTGGCACAGCACGTCATCGACGGATGAGAACAACGTCAGGGCATTACGCATACGCGGACTGGCGGCCATCATCGACCTCTCCTTTCCCAGCAAACGCCGCCGGCCCATTGCCGACGGTCGCCTTCGAATCCGCAAGCCCTCGAAACCTGTTGGCGAAAAGACGGGTTTCTCGGAAACCCCGCGCAGGGATGCGCAGGGCTCTTGCGAAGGATTCGCATCAATGCTCCACGTCCCGCCAGTACTCGTGCTTGAGCAGCCAGGCCAGGAACGTGAAGAACGCCAGGAACAGGATCGCCCACACGCCCATGCTCTGGCGCTTGAGAGCGGCCGGTTCGCCGGCATACTCGAGGAAAGCGGCGATGTCGCGCGCGGTCTGGTTGAACTGTTCCGCGTTCTGCGTGCCCGGCTGCGGGATCACCAGCTTCTCGACGTGCCGCTCGCCGGTGGCGTCGGGCTTGCCGAGCTCGGCGTGCTGCAGGCCTTGCATCTGCCACAGCGGGTTGGGCATGGACGCGTTCGGGAACAGCTTGTTGTTCCAGCCCAGCGGACGCGTTTCGTCGAGGTAGAACGACTTGAGATAGGTGTAGATCCAGTCGCTGCCGCGCACGCGCGAAATCACGCTGAGATCCGGCGGCATCTTGCCGAACCATTTCGTCGCGCCGTCCTGCGGCATGGCCACCATCACCTGCTCGCCGAACTTGGCGCCGGTGAAGTTGAGGTTGTTCATCACCTCTTCTTCGGTCAGGCCCAGGTCCTCGGCCATGCGCGAATAGCGCAGGTACTTGAGCGAGTGGCAGCCCGAGCAGTAGTTCATGTACAGCTGCGCGCCGCGTTGCAGCGAGGCGCGGTCTTCCAGGTCAGTGCCGGACTGCTGCAGGTCGCCGTGCTCGGCGGCGAGCGCGCCGAACGAGACCATCAGCGCGGCGGCGAAAATGGCGAGCTTCTTCACGATGCGGGTCTTCCGGAAGGGCTGGCTGGGCGAAGGGGCGTAAACCTTATTCATGCATCGTCACCCGTTCCGGCACCGGCTTGGTCTTGTCGAACTTGGTCCACAGCGGCATGGTGATGAAGAACGCGAAGTACAGGAAGGTCAGCACGCGGCCGATGATGGTCTCGACCGGGTCGGTGCCCGGACCGGCGCCGATCTTGCCCAGCCACAAGAAGCTCACCGCGAACATCAGCAGCATCGCCCACGACAGCTTGCCGCGGTAGCGGTAGGACTTGACCTTGCTCTTGTCCAGCCACGGCACCAGGAAGAGCACGGCGATCGCGGCGAACATCACCAGCACGCCCCACAGCTTGATCGCGAAGAACGACGGCACCACCCGCAACATCGCGTAGTACGGGGTGAAGTACCACACCGGCTTGATGTGCTCCGGCGTCACCAGGCGGTTGGCCTCGGTGAAGTTGTCGTGCTCCAGGAACCAGCCGCCGAAGGTCGGTGCGAAGAAGATGATGAAGGCGGCCAGGATCAGGAAGAAGCCGACGCCCACCAGATCCTTGACCGTGTAGTACGGGTGGAACGGGATGCCGTCCTTCGGCGCCTTCTCGCTCCAGCGGTTGCCCTTGGGGCCGTACTTGATGTCGACGCCGTCCGGGTTGTTGGAGCCGACCTCGTGCAGCGCGCCCAGGTGCAGCACGACCAGCAGCAGCAGCACCAGCGGCAGCGCGATCACGTGCAAGGCGAAGAAGCGGTTGAGCGTCGCGTCGCCGGGCAGGTAGTCGCCCATGATCCACTCGGTCAAACCGTTGCCGATGACCGGGATCGCGCCGAACAGCGAGATGATCACCTTGGCGCCCCAGAACGACATCTGGCCCCACGGCAGCACGTAGCCCATGAAGGCTTCGGCCATCAGCACCAGGTAGATCACCATGCCCAGTATCCACACCAATTCGCGCGGCTTCTGGTACGAGCCGTACATCAGGCCGCGGAACATGTGCAGGTAGATCACGATGAAGAACAGCGAGGCGCCGGTGCTGTGCATGTAGCGGATCAGCCAGCCCCACTCCACGTCGCGCATGATGTATTCGACCGACGAGAACGCTTCGGCCGCGGACGGCTTGAAGTGCATCGTCAGGAAGATGCCGGTGACGATCTGGTTGACCAGCACCACCAGGGCCAGCGAGCCCATGTAGTACCAGAAGTTGAAGTTCTTCGGCGCGTAGTACTCGGTCATGTGCTTGCGGTAGACCGGCATCATGCCGGGCGCGCGCGCGTTGACCCAGTCCATCAGGCCGTTGGCCGAGCGTGTCAGGAAGTTAGCCATGGCTTACGCGGCCCCCGTGCTGTTCGACGACGAGGGGTCGACACCGATGACGATGGTGGTGTCGTTCTCGTAATGGTGCGGCGGCACCAGCAGGTTGATCGGCGCGGGCACGCCGGCGAACACGCGGCCGGCCATGTCGAAGCGCGACTTGTGGCAGGGGCAGAAATAGCCGCCCTTCCACTCCGGATCGAACGGCTCGGGCTTGATCTCGGCGACCATTTCCGGCGCGCAGCCCAGGTGCGTGCACAGGCCCACCAGCACGGAGATTTCCGGCTTGATCGAGCGCAGCTCGTTCTTGGCGTACTCGGGCTGCTGTTCGGTATTGGATTTGGGATCGGCCAGGCGCGGATCCAGGGTCGGCAGCACTTCCAGCATCTGCTTGGAGCGCTTGACGATCCAGATCGGCTGGCCGCGCCATTCCAGCATCAGGCGCTGGCCTTCCTGCAGCGCGCTGATATCGGCCGTCACCGGCGCGCCGGCGAGCTTGGCCTTGGCGCTGGGCAGCCAGGACTTGATGAACGGTACCGCCACGAACCCGGCGCCGACCGCGCCGACCACGGCCGTGGTCGCGGTCAGGAACCGGCGCCGGCCCAGGTTTTCGGGACCTTTGACCCCTTCGTTGGACATCCGGAACTCCGCAAAAAAACGTTTGGTAGCTATGTGGCTGCCGCGAGCCGCCCCGTGCCCGGAACCGGCCGCAAAAGACGGCAAAGTGTAACGGAACGCTGAATCCGTCGACAACGTTTTGGCGATCTAGAGCGGTTTGCGGGGTCCGCAAACCCCGATCTGGCGCGATCGAAGCGCGTTTTTGTGGGAGCGGCTTTAGCCGCGAGCTCTTGATCTTGTGCAACGGGGCTCGAAGAACGAGCTCGCGGCTAAAGCCGCTCCCACAAGAAAAGCCGGCTATTGCTTGGCCACGCCGCCGCGATAGCGCTCGGCCAGCACGCCGACGCGTTGCACGTAGCGCTGGGTCTCGCTGTAGGGCGGCACGCCGCGGTACTTGTCGACCGCGCCCTCGCCGGCGTTGTAGCCGGCCGCGGCCAGGGTCAAATCGCCGTTGAAGCGCTTGAGCAGCCAAGCCAGGTATTGCACGCCGCCGCGGATGTTCTGGCCGGCATCGAAGGCGTTGCCCACGCCGAAGCGGCGTGCGGTAGCGGGCATCAGCTGCATCAGGCCCTGCGCGCCCACTCGCGACAGGGCATTGGGATTGAACGCGGACTCGGCATGGATGATGGCGCGGACGATGGCCTCCTCGACGCCGAATTCGCGCGCCGCATTGGCGATCTCCTGCTGGTAGGCCGCCGTGTTCAAGCGCAGCGTGCCGAAATTGACGCCGGGCTTGGCGCCGCAGGCGAAGCAGGTTTCCATGAAGCTGTAGGTGATCTTGCGGATCGACGCCAGCGGCACGCCGCGCGGACGGCCCGGGCCGCAATTGAGCACGCCATTGCTGCGGTAGCAGTAGCGTGTGCCGCTATTGAACTGGGGACTGCGGGCGGCCGGTGTCGCCGCAGTGGCCGGCACGGTGGAAGCGGTCAGCGCCGGGGCTACGCCCGAAGCCGGCGAACCGGCCACCACGGCCGGTCCGGTAGCGCTGCCGACGGCGGCCTTGGGCGGCAGCCAGGAGGCGATGGCGGGGTCCTTCTTGACGCGGGTCGAGCCGCCGCCTGCATAGCTGATCGGTGTGCAGCGCGCATGGGGAATGCGCTTGCTGACATAACTGCGCGCGCCGTCCGCCGTTTCGCAGCGGTAGACCGTACCGGCTACGGCCGGTGCGGCCGCCAGTACGCAGACAAATAGCAGAAGTCCCCTAACCCCCTTCATCGGCCGGAGTGTCCCCTCTCTCGACGACGTTCACAAGTCCTTGATTGTTAAACGCAGCCGCTGGGCCGTCGCGGACGTGACCGACTACACTATTCGCCTCTTTCCCAGCCATCCGGCGCGGATTCATCGCCGCCCACCCGGAACCGCCATGACCGACACCGCCTTGCCGGCCGCTCCCGAGCGCGCTCCTGCCCCGCCCGCCAAGGGCAAGTTGTTCATCAAGACCCACGGTTGCCAGATGAACGAATACGACTCGGCCAAGATGGCCGACGTGCTGGCCGCCAGCGACGGCCTGGAGCTGACCGACAACGTCGAGGAAGCCGATGTGGTCCTGGTCAACACCTGTTCGATCCGCGAGAAGGCGCAGGAAAAAGTCTTCAGCCAACTCGGCCGCTGGAAGGCGCTGAAGGCCGACGGCAAGCCGGTGATCATCGGCGTCGGCGGCTGCGTCGCTTCGCAGGAAGGCGAGGCCATCGTCAAGCGCGCGCCGTACGTCGACCTCGTGTTCGGGCCCCAGACCCTGCATCGCCTGCCCGAACTGATCCGCGCGCGCCGCGATTCTGGCAAGCCGCAGGTGGACATCAGCTTCCCCGAAATCGAAAAATTCGACCGCCTGCCGGAACCGCGCGCGGAAGGCCCGAGCGCATTCGTATCGATCATGGAAGGCTGCAGCAAGTACTGCAGCTTCTGCGTGGTGCCGTACACGCGCGGCGAGGAAGTCAGCCGGCCGTTCGAGGACGTACTGGTGGAAGTGGCGCAACTGGCCGCCAAGGGCGTGCGCGAGATCAACTTGCTTGGCCAGAACGTCAACGCTTATCGCGGTCCGTACGGAGACGGCGAAGTCGCGGACCTCGGCCTGCTGATCCGCGCCATCGCCGAAATCGAGGGCGTCGGCCGCATCCGCTTCACCACCTCGCATCCTCTCGAATTCAGCGACTCGCTGATCGAGGCCTACCGCGACGTGCCGCAACTGGCCAATTATCTGCACCTGCCCGTGCAGGCCGGCAGCGACCGCATCCTGTCGGCGATGAAGCGCGGCTACACGGCGCTGGAATTCAAGCAGAAGATCCGCAAGCTGCGCGCGGTGCGGCCGGATATTTCGATCTCGTCGGACTTCATCGTCGGTTTCCCCGGCGAGACCGACGCGGATTTCGACAAGACCATGAAACTGATCGAGGACGTCGGCTTCGACCAGTCGTTCTCCTTCATCTACTCGCGCCGCCCCGGCACGCCGGCGGCGGACCTGGAAGACGACACGCCGGACGCCGTGAAGCATGCGCGGCTGGAGCGGCTGCAGGCGCATATCAACGCCTACTCGGCCGGGATTTCCAAGAAAATGGTCGGCAGCGTACAAAGGGTGCTGGTCGAAGGGCCCTCCAAGAAGAACCCGAACGAGCTCACCGGCAAGACCGAGAACATGCGGTCGGTGAACTTCCCCGGCCACCCGCGCCTGGTCGGCCAGTTCGTCGACGTGGCGATCACCGAGGCGCTGACCAATTCCTTGCGCGGCCGCGTCGCGATGGCCGGAACTGACGCATGACAGCCGAAATTTCGCTGCGCGAGATCGGTGCGGACGAATTCGGCCGTGTCTGGCCGTTCTTCCGCGAAGTGATCGCGCGCGGCGACACCTACTCCTACCCGCCCGACCTGGGCTTCGAGCAGGCGCAGGCGATGTGGACCGCGCCGCCAGCGCGCTGTTTCGTGGCCGAAGCCGATGGCGAGGTGTTGGGCGCCTACCGCCTGGCGCCGAACCAGATCGGCCTGGGCGACCACGTCGCCAACGGCAGCTATATGGTTTCCTCGGCCGTGCGCGGCCGCGGCATCGGTTCGCTGCTGTGCGAACATTCGCTGGATGAAGCGCGGCGCGCGGGGTTCGCAGCGATGCAATTCAACTTCGTCGTCAGCACCAATACCGGCGCGGTGAAGCTGTGGCAACGACACGGCTTCCAGATCGTCGGCACCCTGCCCAAGGCGTTCCGGCATGCGCAGCTCGGGCCGGTGGACGCTTACGTGATGTTCCGTCAGTTGTGATCCGATAGCGACGCATCGGCATGCCCGCATCGAATCCCTCGCCGAGATCGCGCTACGCGCTGAGCCTGTGGTTCCTGGGGATCGGCTTGCTGGGGCTGATCCAGTTCTTCGGCAAGGCGCACCGAGAAGGCGGCCCGACGGCCGTCGCATGGATCTGGTTGGCCGGCTCGCTATTGCTGCTCGTCCTGGCGCTGCTGCTCGCATGGCGCGAGCATCGCCGCGGTCCGAACGCTTAACGCTCTTCCCTCTCCCGCTTGCGGGAGAGGGACAGGCCGAAGGCCAGGGAGAGGGTCCGGCTTTTCGCGCCCTACCGGAGCAAGAGCAAAACCCGCTTCGCTTCGCTGCGCTCGCTAAACCATGAAGCCCAGATTGCGGCTGGCGAAGTTGCCCAAGTTCGGAAAGATCAAATCCAGATCGGTATCCGCCACCCCGAACCACCGCGCCAGCGTCGCCGCGTACTGGTCGACCGACGTGGTCGGGATGATCTGCCCCCAGCCCGCATCGTCCGGTCCGTTGTTCTGCAGCGCAGGCATGCGTCCGTAGAAGCGTCCGCCTTTCACCGCGCCGCCGACCACGAAATGGTGCGCGCCCCAGCCGTGGTCCGAGCCGTCGCCGTTGGAGGACAGCGTGCGGCCGAAATCCGAAGCGGTGAATGCGGTCACGTTGTTGGCCACGCCCAGTTCCACCGTCGCGTCGTAGAACGCCTTCAGCGCCTGCGACATCTCCGACAGCAGCACCGGCTGGTCTTCGAGCAAGCGGTCGTGGTGGTCGAAGCCGCCCATCGATACGAAATATATCTGGCGTTTCAGGCCGAGCTCGGCGCGCACCTTGATCAACCGCGCCACCATCTTCAGCTGGCGCGCCAAACCGTTGTCCGGGAACGGCGTGACCAACGGCTGCGACGCGTCCAAAGCGGTGCCGACGGCATCCGCGTTTTCGCGCGCGCGATGGAAGGAATTGGCGAAACTGCGCTCGAACGCGTGCACCTTCGTGCCTGGGTCCATCAGCTTGAGGAATGCGCGGCGGCTGTCGGAGTTCCATTCGAAACGGCTGAAATAGCGCGGCCCGTTGCTGCCCACCACGTACTGGTTGCTGTTGGCCGCCCGCTCCAGCGCGCTTTCGAAATTCAGCGAGATCGACATCGGGATGAACGCGTCGGGGTTGGCGTCGTGCAGCAGGTCGGCGATCCGCCCGCCCCATCCCAGATTCTGGGCGTCGCCGGTGCGCGAGACCTGCCAGTAGGATTGCTGGTCGTTGTGCGAAAACAGCTGCGGCGGCAACGGCGCGGAACCGTTCTGGAATTCGGCCTTCGTCACCGGCCGGATCAAGGTGCCGACGTTGCCCAACAAGGCAGCCTTGCCGTTGTTGAACAACTGCTGCAATCCCGCCATGCCGATCGCGTCGGTGTCGCTGGTCGATTTCTGCAGCCCGTAATCCGCGCCGTCCGACGCGCCGCCTCCGGCCTGGGGCGTCAGCGGCAGCAGGTTCGCCTGCGGCACCGCCAGGGTCGCGCGCGCGTTGGCGTACTGCGTGTAGTGCGCGTTGTCGCGCGGGATCGCCATGTTCAGCGCGTCGTTGCCGCCGAACATGAAAACACATACCAGCGCCTTGTAGTCGCTGAACGCGGTCGGGCCGTATGCGCTGGTCGCGGCCTGCAGCAGGCGCAGATTGCCCAGCGCCGTATACAACCCCGCGCCGCCCAGCCCGGCGCAGATCGCGTTGCGCAGGAATTCCCTGCGTTTCATGTCGCTCTCCTTGACCGTGTCGCGTTCATTTCTGCACCACGTATTCGGGCGAATTGATGATCAAGTACAGCGCTTCCTGCACGCGCGTCCGGCGTTGCGCTTCGGTGCTCCCGGGCATGCCTTGCAGCCGCTCCAGGAGCGCATGGCGCATGGGCACGGACATCTGTCCCGACATGAACAGAAGGTTGTAGCGGTCCACAAGCGCCGAGGGGTTTGCGGCCAGCGGCGTATCGCGGCTCAAGTCGATCGCGATCTCGTCCGGCCCCAGGTCCGGATTGCCTATATAGACGTCGTAGACCTTCCAGCCCAGATAGCTTTCGGTGCTGGGCAGCATGTAATCGGTCGCCAGCTGCAGCTCCGGCGCCGCCAGGCCCAGGGCGGTCGGCTCGCCGGTCGGCATGTAGCGCGGGCTGAAGAAGTTGAACACCGACGAGGCGGACATCGGCGCCTGGCCGAGATTGCCGGACAGCGTCCAGAACTCGTCCATGTGCCCGGACTGCGAACGCGCGTTCAAGGCGCGCCACAAGTGGGTCAGACGCAGGATCGGTTCGCGCACCTTGCCGCCGTGCGGCGGACGCCACGTGGGATCGCGCGCCTCCGGATCGAACAGGATCGCTCGGATCACCGCCTTCATATCGCCGCGTACGCCCTGCCCGTTGTTGTTGAATTTCGCGGCGACGCGCGAGACGTATCCCGGGCTCGGATTGCTGGTCACCAGCCGCTGGATCAATTGCCTGCCCACGAACGGCCCGACGTTCGGATGGCGGAAGATGTTATCCAGTGCCGCCTTCAGATCGCTGGCCGCGGTGCCGCCGCCTGCCAGCACGCCGTTGGGCAGCGAAACGCCGGGGTAGACCAACAGCTGCTTGGCTTGCGCGGATGCGTGGTATTCGGGAAAGGCTTCCATCCGCGAGATCCAGGAAGGATCCGTGGAATCCCAGATATAGCACTCGAAACCATCCCATGTGCCCGCGCAGCCCTTGAAGGTCCATCCCGTGAAAACGTGGGCGAATCCCTTGACGGTGTCCTGGTTGTAGGTAGGAATCGTCTTGCCGGCGCCGTCGAGCTTGGGTGTGCCGTCCTGATTGAGCATCACCAAGCCGATGCTGAACAGCTGCAGCACTTCGCGCGCGTAGTTCTCGTCGGGACGTATGTTGTTGGCGGGATCGGGTTTCTGGTTGCCGAGCATGGACAGGTAGATGCCCATCACCGGATGCAGGGTCACGTCCTCGAGCAAGGTTCGGAAGTTGCCGAAAGCGTCGTAGGCGAGCCGGTCGTAGTAATTGGTCATGCCGTGCGGCGCATTGCCGAGTTGATCGGATGTGGCATCGGACACCACGAAGATCTCGCTCAGCGCGAACGCGACGCGCTGGCGCAATTGGTCGCGATGGACGAGCGCGGGATCGAACGGATCTTGTCCGCCGACGGCATTGACGAACCACGCATCCAGGCGCCACTCGCGGCGCGTATCCGAGCCGGCGGCTTTAATGAAATTGAGCTGCGACGAGGTCGGCTGCGCGAACTGGTCGTCCAGCCAGGCCCGATAGCCGATCTGGCGCACGCGCTCGATCTCTTCCAGCGTCGGGCCGAAGGTGGCCTGGGCGAGGAACCTCGCCGCCGAATTGGCGTCGATCGGCCGCGCCGACGCCGGCAGCGGCGTGGACTTGCCCGGCGCTGCTGCGGCCGCCGCAGGCGCGGTGCTAGCGGCGGTTTTCGCCGGCGGCACCGGTCTGGGCGCGTCCTGACGGACCGCCAGCATCGCCGCGACCAACAATAGGAATTGCAGGCCCGGCCACGGCCAAGCCCAGAATCGGACAGTGTCCGGCCACGCGTCCCATCCACCCCATCGCATAGCGATTCCCCCGCCATCGGCGGCCGGACGTTAACACGCTGCAAGAATGCGATTCATGACGCACCACACATTCCGGAATCGGCATCGCGGCTACGCGGCCGGCGGTCAGTCCAGCCGCTTGCGGAAACGCGAGATCGCCAGCGTCATCATCACCGCAGTGAACGCCACCAGCGCCAGCACGTCGGGCCACAGCTCCCACAGGTCCGCGCCGCGCAGCATCACACCGCGGATCAGGCGCAGGAAATGGGTCAGCGGCAGCGCTTCGGCCAGCCACTGCACCACTTTCGGCATGCCGGCGAAGGGGAACATGAAGCCGGACAGCAGGATCGACGGCAGGAACACGAAGAACGTCATCTGCATGGCCTGGAACTGCGACTGCGCCTTGGTCGAAATCAGCAAGCCCAGGGTGAGGTTGGCCAGGATCAGCAGGATCGAGGCCAAGTAGACATCGAACACGCCGCCGCGCACCGGCACGTCGAACAACCATACGCCCAACGCCAGCACGACCGTGGTCTGCACCAAACCGATGGCCGCGTACGGCAGCACCTTGCCGATCATCAGCTCGGAACGGGTGACGGGCGTGGCGATCAGCAGTTCCATGTTGCCGCGCTCGCGTTCGCGCACGATCGCGACGCCGGTGAACAGCACCATGGTCATGGTCAGGATCACGCCGATCAGGCCGGGCACGATGTTGATCGCGGACCGTCGTTCCGGGTTGTAGAAGCTGACCACGCTGATCTGGCCGCCGCCGATGCGCGGGGACTTGGCGTTGCTGGTCGGCGTGTTGTCGAGCGGCATCTGCGACAGCTGGATCGCCGCGCTCTGCACGACGGTGTCGCTGCCGTCGACCAGCACTTGCACGGCTTCGCGGCCGTCGTAGCGGCGGCGGTCGAAATCCGCGGGGATCGCGATACCGATGCTGATCTCGCCGCGGCGCAGATATTCCATCAGCTCCTGCGGCGAAGTCGCGCTCCTGATGGGTTTGATCACGCCCGTGGCGACCATGTCCATCACCACCGCGCGCGACGCCGCGGTATTGGCCTGGTCGGCCACGCCGGTGTCCAGGCCGCGCAAGTTGAGGTTGATCGCGTAGCCGAACAGGATCAGCTGCATCACCGGGATGCCGACGATCATCGCCAGCGTGATGCGGTCGCGCCGCATCTGGCGCAGTTCCTTGACCACGATCGCGAACAGGCGCCGCAGGCTCATGCCGCGTCCGCCTTGGTCTGGCGATCGTCGTCGCTGCGTCCGCCGGTGGCCGATACGAACACGTCCTCGAGGTTGGGCTCGGAAGCGCCGACTTCGGCTTGCAATCCCGCCGCGGACAGGGCAGAGCGGATGCGCGAGGCGACATCTCCGTTCTTGTCGGCCAGCACGCGCAGGCTGTTGCCGATCTGCGCCACGCTGAGCACGCCCGGCACCGCCACCAGCGCCTGTTGCGCGCGACGCGGTTGCGCGGCTTCGACCAGCACCGTGCGGCCTTGCAGCGCGGCGGTGAGCTCGAGCGGCGTGCCGTCGGCGACCAACGCGCCGTGGTCGAGGATGGCGATGCGGTGGCAGCGCTCGGCCTCGTCCATGTAGTGCGTGGAGACCAGGATGGTGGTGCCGGCGTCGGCCAGGTCGAATAACTTTTCCCAGAAATCGCGGCGCGACTCGGGATCCACCGCACTGGTCGGTTCGTCGAGGAAGAGCAGCTCGGGTTTCTGGATGACCGCGCCGGCCAAGGCGAGGCGCTGTTTCTGGCCGCCGCTCAGGGTGCCGGCGAGCTGCTTCTGCCGATCCTGGAAATGGTATTGCTCGACCAGCTCGTCGATGCGTTCTGCAGCGCTGGTCTTGGGAATGTCTTGCACCGCGGCCAGGAACTCCAGGTTCTCGCGCACGGTGAGGTCCTCGAACAGCGAGAACTTCTGGGTCATGTAGCCGATCCGCCGGCGCAGTTCTTCCGCTTGTTCCGGGATTTTCAATCCGAGCACTTCGATCTCGCCCGCGGTCGGGGTGAGCAATCCGCACAGCATGCGGATGGTGGTCGACTTGCCCGAGCCGTTCGGGCCGAGGAATCCGTACACGCAGGCGCGCGGCACGCTCAGGTCGACTTCGTTCACCGCGAGCAGGGTGCCGAAGCGTTTGCTCAAGCCGCGGGCGCGGATGGCGAGGTCGTTTGAATTTCGCGGTATCGCGTTCATGTATGCGCTCTTAGCTTTTAGCCGTCATTCCCGCGAAGGCGGGAATCCAGTGCCTTTAAGACCTCTCCAGATCGCGACGAGGCTATCTGCCATGCCGCGCGCCCTCACCCAACCCTCTCCCGCAAGCGGGAGAGGGCTCAAGCAAAGTCACTGGATTCCCGCCTTCGCGGGAATGACGACCTAAAGCAACGGCAAGAGTGAAGGCGCCGGTAGCACTCATTGCGCATCCCTCTCGACAAACTCGACCCGCAACGGCAATCCCGCAGGCAACTCCGCCGCGGATTTGTCCAGCTGGATCTCGGCCAGGTAGCTCAACCGCGCCGCGTCCTTGCCGATCAGCGCGTAGTACGGCGTGAAGCTGGCCTCGCTGCGGATCATCCGCACCCGCCCGTTCAAAGCGCCGTCGCGGCCATCGACGAACACGCGCGCGGCTTGGCCGACCTTGACGTTCGCGCGGATCGGTTCGGGCACGTACACGCGGGCATAGGGCGCGTCGCCGACCAGCATCACCACCAGCGGCGCGCCCACCGGGGCCTGGTCGCCGAGTTTGTACGGCACGCTGTCGACCCGACCCGCGCGCGGCGCGACCAGGTCCAGCTTCTCCAGCGTCACCGCTTGCGTCGCCGCCTGCGCTTCGGCGGCCGCCAGCGCGGATTCGCCTTGCGCGATCTGTTCGGTGCGGGTGCCGCGCTCCAACGCCAGCAAGGCGGCCTGCGCGGCGCGCACCTGCGCCTGCGCATTGCCGGCCGCGGCGCGCGCGCGATCCACGTCGGAGGCGGCCACCAATTTTTGGCGGCCCAGCGGCTGCAAGCGTGCGTAATACGCCTGCGCGTCCGCGGCCTGCGCCTGCGCGGCGGACAAGCTGGCGCGCGCCTGGGCGATGTCCTCGCTGCGCGGTCCGGTTTCCAGTTCGCTCAGCGCTTCGCGGGCCTGCTGCGCCTGCGCCTTGGCGGCATCGAGTTGCGACCGGGTACGCGTGAGTTCCAGTTGCATCAGCGGCGCGCCGGCCGCGACCTGCTGCCCTTCGCGCACGTCGATGCGCACGATCTTCTCGGAAACCGGCGCCGGCAGCGTGATGCGGTCGAACTCCAGCGTGCCGAGCGCCTGCTGCGGCTCCTTGCCGCAGGCGGCGAGCAAAGCGATGGCGAGCAGGGCCAGCGCGCGCAGTTTGGTAGACGGGATGGCGGTCATTTCAGCTCCAATCCACGGTCGAGCAAGGCCAATGCATGCATGCGTATGTCTTCCAGGCCGAGGTCCTCGGCATCGAAAACGCTGCGCCAGATCGGGGTGCCGGCGATCGGGAACAGGGTCAGGCCGACCAGCGACGTCATCAGCAGCCGCGGGTCGAGGTCGGGGTTGAGCTCGCCGCGCGCCTGCGCGGCGGCGAAGCGCGCCGCGATCACGCGGGTCAGTTCGGGCGCGATGCGCTTGACCAGCAGGTCGCGCAGGGCGCCGCCTTCGCAAAGCACCTCGCGCACCCACAGTTGCGGCCACCACGGGAACTGCTTGACCACTTCGGTGACGCCGTTGACGAAGGCCGCGACCGTGGCGGCGACGTCGTCCCCTGCCCGCTGCACGCTGCCGCCGATCAGGGCGAACGCAGGCATCATCCGCTCCTGCAGGAAGGCCTCCTGCAATTGCGCCTTGTCGCCGAAGTAGTAATGCAGCAGCGCGGGGGTGACGCCGGCCTCGCTGGCGATCGCGCGCAGCGACGTCGCCGCCATGCCTTCGCGCACGAAGCAGATCGCGGCCGCATCCAGCAGCTTGGGCCGCAAATCCTGGGCATCGCGCAAGGGCCGGCCGGGCGTGCGCTTCTTGCCGACTGCGCGCTTGGCGGTTGCTTTCTGCCTGCCCTTGGCGGCCGTTTTGGCGGCGATTCGATCGTCCATGGAAATAATATTAATTTATCGATTAATTATTTGCAACCCCTTTGCCGGCGCCCAGCCGCGGCTATTCGCTTAACAAGTCCCGCGCTACCCTTTCCGGCCTATGCCGAACCCCCATCAGCGCGATTTCACCCTCGACCCCGAAAACACCGAACGCCTGGCCAACTTGGCCGGGCCGTTCGATGGCCACCTGCGCCAGATCGAGCTGCGCCTGGGCGTGGAAATCGCCAACCGCGGCAACGTCTTTCGGGTCACCGGCCCCGAAGACGCCGCCGCGCGGGCCGAGAAGCTGCTGCGCGCGCTCTACGCCGAGGCGGCCGAAGAAACCTTCGACGACCACGCCATCAATCTGCGCCTGAGCGCGGCGGTCGACGGCCGCAACGACGACGGCGTGGTGCCGCAGGAAGTCGCGATCCGGGTCAAGCGCGGCACCATCCGCGGGCGCGGCCCCAATCAAGCCAAATACCTGCATGCCATCGCCACCCACGACATCAATTTCGGCGTCGGCCCGGCCGGCACCGGCAAGACCTTCCTGGCCGTGGCGATGGCGGTGGAAGCGCTGAACGAATCGCGCGTGCAGCGGCTGATCCTGGTGCGCCCGGCGGTGGAAGCCGGCGAAAAGCTCGGCTTCCTGCCCGGCGACCTCACCCAGAAAGTGGATCCGTACTTGCGCCCGCTGTACGACGCGCTGTACGAGATGCTCGGCGTGGAAAAAGTCATCAAGCTGTTGGAAAAGAACGTCATCGAGATCGCGCCGCTGGCCTATATGCGCGGACGCACGCTTAACGACGCGTTCGTGATACTCGACGAGGCGCAGAACACCACCATCGAACAGATGAAGATGTTCCTCACCCGTCTCGGCTTCGGCAGCACTGCCGTAGTCACCGGCGATGTGACCCAGATCGACCTGCCCAAACACGTGCGCTCCGGCCTGCGCGACGCGATCGACGTGCTGCACAACGTGGACGGCGTCAGCTTCACCTTTTTCGAATCGCGCGACGTGGTACGGCATCCGCTGGTGTCGCGCATCGTCAACGCCTACGAGGCGCGCGACGCGAAAGACGCCGAGACCGGAGCGGCGTAGACTTGATCGCTGTTGACGCCCGGGACGGTTTTTAGCCCATGACGCGCGGACCCGTTCGCCTCGATGTCTCTGTCGGCTACGCAGTGCCCCGCACCGGCCTGCCCTCTTCGGTGAGCTTCCGGCGCTGGGTGGCCGCGGCGCTGGCCGGGCGCATCCTCGAAGCGGATCTGGCGATCCGTATCGTCGACAACAAAGAAGGTCGCGCGCTCAACCGCCACTATCGCGGCAAGGATTACGCGACCAACGTGCTGAGCTTCCCGGCCGAGATGGCCGAAGGCGTCAAAATGCCGAAAGGCGTGAAGATGCCGCTGCTGGGCGACTTGGTGCTATGCGCACCGGTGGTGGCCCGCGAAGCGCGCGAGCAGAAGAAGCCGCTTGCCGAGCATTACGCGCACTTGACCGTGCACGGCACGCTGCACCTGCTGGGTTGGAACCACGAGGACGACCGCGAAGCCGTGGCCATGGAGCAGCTGGAGCGCGAGATCCTGGCCGCACTCGGCATCTCCGACCCCTATCTCGAACCGTAGGGTGGGTCTTGGCCCACCATCGCGAAACCCAGTCGCCGCCGCGAACGTGTGAGGTCTCAATGGTGGGCCTAGGCCCACCCTACGCATTAGATAAGGCCCCGCAGCCCGTTTCACCGGCCCGCAACCGACTCGCGCTAAACTTCCCCCATCGCCCAGCCGGGCGTATTTACGATAGCGATGCCCGAGGACGACAGTAGCAGCTTCCCCGCGCCGGACCTTCCGGAAAAACGCCGCGGCTGGCTGGAACGCATAGGCTCCGCGCTTTCCGGCGAGCCGACTTCCCGCGAAGACCTGGTCGAACTGCTCCGCGACGCGCAGGGCGACGGCCTGATCGCGGCCGATACCCTGCGCATGATGGAAGGCGCCATCGCGGTGTCCGACATGAGCGTGGGCGACGTGATGATCCCGCGCTCGCAGATGGTGGCGCTGTCCGCCGACGCCCGCTTCCTGGACCTGATGAAGCAGGTGGTGGAATCGGGCCATTCGCGTTTCCCGGTGCATGGCGAGGACAAGGACGAAATCCTCGGCATCCTGCTGGCCAAGGACCTGCTGCGCGGCGTGGTCGCGGACAACGGCCCGGGCAGCGTGCGCGAACTGCTGCGGCCGGCGGTGCTGATCCCCGAATCCAAGCGCCTGAACGTGCTGCTGCGCGAGTTCCGCCTGTCGCGCAACCACATGGCGATCGTGGTCGACGAATACGGCGGCGTCGCCGGCTTGGTGACGATCGAGGACGTGCTGGAGCAGATCGTCGGCGAGATCGACGACGAGCACGACGACGCCGAAGACCCGCAGGCGCTGATCGCCGCGCAGGCCGACGGCCAGTACGTGGTCGATGCGCTGACGCCGATCGAGGATTTCAACGAACGCTTCGGCGCCGATTTCGACGACGACGAATACGACACCATCGGCGGCCTGGTCACCGCGGCGATCGGCCACCTGCCCGAAGCCGGCGAGGAGCTGACCTTGGGCCGCTTCGCGTTCCGCGTCGCCCGCGCCGATGCGCGCCGTGTGCATGCCTTCCATGTGGGCGTGCATGGCGAGGCCTGAGTTCGACGCCCCGAAGCCGCGGCGCGCGGGATCGCCGTCGATTTGGTTGTTGCTGGCGCTCTGGCTATGCGCCCTGCCCGCCTTCGCGACGCCCCGCATCGGCGTGATGACGATGGCGCCGGGCGAACTGTTCTGGGAACGCTTCGGCCATAACGCGATCGTGGTCGACGACCCGGCCGCACCCTCGCCCATCTCCTACAACTTCGGTTCCTTCGATCCCGGCGAACCGGGCTTCGTCGGCCGCTTCGTGCGCGGCGAGATGCAATATTCGCTGGCCGCGCTGCCGGCGGAACAGGATCTGGAAACCTATCGCCTGGAAGGCCGCGGCGTGCGCGTGCAGTGGCTCGACCTGACGCCGTCTCAAGCGCAGGCCTTGTCCGCCGCGCTGGCCGAGAACGCCAGGCCCGAAAACGCGCGCTATCGCTACGACTATTTCCTGGACAACTGCTCCACCCGCGTGCGCGATGCCGTCGACAAGGCGCTCGGCGGCCGCCTGCGCAGCCAGTTGTCGGCCAGTTCGCACGGCAACAGCTATCGCAGCGAAGCGACCCGCCTCACCAAACCGGCGCTGTGGATGTGGTTGGGTTTCGATATCGGTTTCGGCCCGCTGGCCGATCGCGCGATGTCGTTGTGGGAAGAGGCTTACGTGCCGCGCAGGCTCGCCGACAGCCTCCGCGAGATCAGACTGGCCGATGGCCGGCCGCTGGTGTCTTCGGAGCAGGAAATCCTGCCGCACCGCATCGCCGCCGAGCCCGACGAAGCGCCGCGCGCATGGTGGCCGTATGCCCTCGCCGGTCTGGCGATCGCGGCCGCGATCCTGTGGGCCGGCCGCCGCCGTCCGCGCGCCGTCGCGGCGTTCGCATTCCCTTTCTGGCTGCTGTGCGCCCTGCTCGGCGGCCTGCTGCTGTTCCTGTGGGGCTTCACCGACCACTGGGCCGGCTGGCGCAATGCCAATCTTCTGCTGCTGAGCCCCTTGTGCCTGCTGCTGTTGCCCGGCGCATGGCGCCTGGCGCGTGGCCGCGACGGCGGCAAAGTGTTCCGCAGCGCACTGACCTTGGTCGCGATCGGCGCGGTGCTTGCCTTGTTCTGGTACTGGCTGCCGGTGGCGCCGCAGCAGAACCTGCGCTGGATCGCCCTGCTGCTGCCGTTGCACCTGGCCCTGTGGTCCGCCTTCGGAACGCAACGTTCGCTTGCCGCTGCCGGCCGATAGCGTCACGATGCGCGCCATGAGCGCGAACGATGCCAAGCCGGACCTGCCCGCCTGCGTGGTCAACTGCGCGGTCTACGACACCGAAGGCCAGCGCCGCGACATCGGTCTGGACCATATCAGCGACGTGCTCGCGCACGACGACGGCAGTTTCGTCTGGGTCGGCCTGTACGAACCCGAGGAAGCGCTGCTGGACAAGCTGCAGGAGGAATTCGGCCTGCACGACCTGGCCGTGGAAGACGCGCATCACGCCCACCAGCGCCCCAAGATCGAGGCCTACGGCAATTCGCTGTTCCTGGCCGTGCACACGGCGCAGATGATCGAAGGCCACGTGCGCTTCGGCGAGACCCAGATGTTCGTCGGCCCGCGTTTCCTGGTCACCGTGCGCCACGGCGCTTCGCTGTCGTACACCAAGGTGCGCGAGCGCTTCGAGCGCGAACCGGAATTGCTGAAAGGGCCGGCCTTCGCCCTGTACGGCGTGCTCGACCATATCGTCGACAACTACCAGCCGATCGTCGACGAGTTCCGCGAGGAGCTGAACGAGCTCGAGCAGGACGTGTTCGCCGAAACCTACCGGCGCGACACCATCGTCAAGCTCTACGAATTGAAGAAAGAGTTGACCCAGATGCGGATCGCGGTGGCGCCGCTGCAGGATATCCTCTCGCAACTGATGCGCGTGCAGACCGGCCAGGTGGCCGAAGAAGCCAAGCTCTATTTCCGCGACGTGCTCGACCACGTGGTGCGGCTCAACGAATCGATCGACACGCTGCGCGAGATGCTGACCGCGGCGATGAGCGTGAACCTGTCGCTGGTCACCATCGCCCAGGGCGAGGTGGTCAAGAAGCTCGCCGGCTGGGCCGCGCTGCTGGCCGCGCCGACGCTGGTCGCCAGCTGGTACGGCATGAACTTCACCCACATGCCCGAGCTGCACGGGCCGCACAGCTATTTCGTGCTGATCGGGATCGTGGTGGTGGTGGTGGCCGGTTTGTACTTCTACCTCAAGAAGGTGCGCTGGTTGTAGCTTTTCGTAGGTGCGAATTCATTCGCACCTACAAAAAAGCCGACCTACGACCAAAGTCTTAGGCCTTGGCCGACCCGATTGCCGCGGCGCGCATTGACCCGCACCGCGCCAGGCGCGACCCTGCCTTATCCGATCGGAGGGGCTGCAAATGAAAGGTGGATTCGGGAAAGTGGCATGGGCGGCGCTGGCGCTGCTGGGCGCGTTCTGCCTGGGCACGGTCGCGTTGCGGCGCGGCGAGCCGATCAACGCCTTGTGGATCGTCGCAGCCGCGGTGTCGATCTACCTGGTCGCCTATCGCTACTACGCGCTGTTCATCGCCGACAAGGTGGTGCAGTTGGATCCCCTGCGCGCCACGCCGGCCGTCATCAACAACGACGGCCTGGATTACGTACCCACCAACAAGCATGTGCTGTTCGGCCACCATTTCGCCGCCATCGCCGGCGCCGGACCGCTGGTCGGCCCGGTGCTGGCCGCGCAGATGGGGTACCTGCCCGGCGTGCTATGGCTGATCGCCGGCGTCGTGCTCGCCGGCGCGGTGCAGGATTTCATGGTGCTGGTGATTTCCAGCCGGCGCAACGGCCGCTCCCTGGGCGATCTGGTGCGCGAGGAGATGGGCCGTGTCCCCGGCACCATCGCCTTATTCGGCGCATTCCTGATCATGATCATCATCCTCGCGGTGTTGGCGATGATCGTGGTCAAAGCCCTCGCGGACAGCCCATGGGGCATGTTCACCGTGATCGCGACGATCCCGATCGCGATCCTGATGGGCGTGTACATGCGCTACATCCGCCCGGGACGGATCGGCGAGATTTCTGTGGTCGGCCTGGCGCTGCTGCTGCTCGCGATCTGGTTCGGCGGCCAGGTGGCCGCGCACCCGACCTGGGGCCCGGCGTTCACCTTCACCGGCACGCAGATCACGTGGATGCTGATCGGCTACGGCTTCGTCGCCGCCGTGCTGCCGGTATGGCTGCTGCTGGCGCCGCGCGATTACCTGTCCACCTTCCTCAAGATCGGCACCATCATCGCGCTGGCGATCGGCATCGTCATCGTGATGCCCGAGTTGCGCATGCCGGCGTTGACGCAGTTCACCGACGGCACCGGCCCGGTGTGGAAGGGCAGCATGTTCCCGTTCCTGTTCATCACCATCGCCTGCGGCGCCGTTTCCGGCTTCCACGCCCTGATCTCCTCGGGCACCACGCCGAAACTGCTGGCGAACGAAAGCCAGGCGCGGTACATCGGTTATGGCGGGATGCTGATGGAGTCTTTCGTGGCGATCATGGCGATGGTCGCCGCGTCGATCATCGACCCGGGCGTGTACTTCGCGATGAACAGCCCCGCGGCGATCATCGGCACCGACGTCAACACGGTCGCGCAGACCGTGTCGAGCTGGGGTTTCGTGGTGACGCCCGAAGTGCTGACCGCGACCGCCAAGGAGATCGGCGAGAACAGCATCCTCTCGCGCGCGGGCGGCGCGCCGACCCTGGCGGTAGGCATCGCGCAGATCCTCCATTCGGTGCTGCCGGGCGAAGGCATGATGGCGTTCTGGTACCACTTCGCGATCCTGTTCGAGGCGCTGTTCATCCTGACCGCGGTCGACGCCGGCACACGCGCCGGCCGCTTCATGCTGCAGGACCTGCTGGGCAACTTCGTGCCGGCGCTGCGCCGCACCGAAGCGTGGGGACCCAACCTGCTCGCGACCGGCGGCTGCGTGGCGCTATGGGGCTACTTCCTGTACCAGGGCGTCACCGATCCGCTCGGCGGCATCAACATGCTGTGGCCGCTGTTCGGCATCGCCAACCAGATGCTGGCGGGCATCGCGCTGATGCTCTGCACCGTGGTGTTGTTCAAGATGAAGCGCGACCGCTACGCCTGGGTCTCGATCGTGCCGACGGCATGGCTGCTGATCTGCACCACCGCGGCCGGCTGGATCAAGATCTTCGACGCCACGCCTGCGGTCGGCTTCCTTGCCCAGGCCAACAAGTACCGCGATGCGATCGCGGCGGGCGAACTGATCGCGCCGTCGAAGGATTTCGGCCAGATGCAGCAGGTGATGGTCAACAACTACATCAACGCCGGGCTGACCGCGCTGTTCCTGTTCGTGGTCCTGAGCGTGCTGGTCTATTCGATCGGCGCGATCGTCAAGGCGCGGCGCAATCCGCAGCGCAGCGATCGGGAAACCCCGTATGTGGCGTTGACCCCGGAGCAGCAAGCCGCGCAGGCGCGGCTATGACCGGCGGCCATGGCGAGGATGCAGCGATGAGGATGCAATGATGGGTACCGCGCTCGTCCCGCTCGACCACTACGCCGTCCATCGCAGGGTGTGGCGGCGCGTGGTGCAGACCGCGCGGCTTTGCTGCGGGATGCCGGACTACGACAACTACGTCCGGCACATGCTGGAGAAGCATCCCGACCGGGACATCATGGATTACCCGACCTTCTTCCGCGAGCGCCAGGAAGCGCGCTACGGCGGCCGCGGCGGCTTCCGCTGCTGCTGAGCCGCTTTTCGTAGGAGCGGCTTTAGCCGCGAGCTCTTGATGTTGCTTGAGATGCGGGAAAAGCTCGCGGCTAAAGCCGCTCCTACGAAAAGCTAAGCTGCGCCGGCCATCGCGCGCAATACGATGCCGACGACGTAGGCCAGCACCGTGCCGGTCGCATAACCAAGCGCGCCGAGCAGCGCGCCCACTGGCGCCAGCGACGGATGGAACACCGACGCCACCACCGGCGCCGAAGCCGGTCCGCCGATATTGCTCTGCGAACCGAGCGCGAAATAGAAGAACGGCACGCGCAACAGCCGGCCCACCAGCCACAGCAGCAGGATGTGCACCGAAATCCAGATCACCCCCAGCGCGAACAGCCAGGGCTTGTCGGCCAATGCCATGATGTCCATCTGCATGCCGATGCAGGCGATCAGGAAATACAGGAACAAAGTGCCGATCTTGGACGCGCCGGCGCCGTCGTACTCGCGCAGGCGGGTGAAACTCAAGCCCAATCCGATGAAGGTCGACAGCACCACCACCCAGACGAACGGCTCGTGCAGGCTGACCGTTTTCGCCCAGGATACGTTCGTGCCGAACCACGCCGCGATCGGGCCGGCCACCGCGTGCGACAAGCCCACCGCGCCGAGCGCAATGCCGACGATGATCATCAGGTCGGACAGGCTGGCGACACGCTGGTGCTGCTTCTGGTAGCTGACCAGGCGTTCCTTGAGTTCTTCGATCGCCCGCGTATCCGCGCCGCTGCGTGCGTCGATCGCCTCCGCGCGGTTGGCCAGGAAGATCAGCACGGCCATCCACACGTAGCCGACGCCGACATCGACCACCACGAACTGGCCGAAAGTGGTTTCGTCGACGGCGAAGACTTCCTTCATCGCGACCATGTTGGCGCCGCCGCCGATCCAACTGCCCGCCAGCGCCGCCATGCCGCCCCAGGTGTCGCCGGCCACGGTTTCCGGATGAACCAACCCCATCAGCCAGAACGCGGCGAAAGCGCCGAGCATCACGCTGACCGACGCGGCCGCGTACATCGCCAGGAGTTTGGGGCCTAGGCGCAGGACGCCCTTCAGGTCGATCGTCAGCGTCAACAGCACCAGCGCAGCGGGCAACAGCACCCGGCTAGCGACCGGGTTGTAGAGCTTGCTGGCGTTGCCGTCGATCAGGCCGATGCTGTTGTAGATGCCTGGAATGAAATAGCACAGCAGCAACGCCGGCACATAGGTGTAGAACTTTTTCCAGAGGCCGGTCTTGCGCGACTCGGTAAAGAACACCAGTCCCAGCGTCGCGGCGATCAGGCCGAGCACGACGATATCGTTGGTGATCAGGGCGGTGCTGGCGGGTTCGGTCATCTTTGTTCCAAACGTTCGCGGACGCGGCGCGGCATCCGTAGCCCGGGCAAGGCCGAAGGCCGCACCCGGGATCGTGTCGCGATACACCCGGGTGCGGCCTTCGGCCTTGCCCGGGCTACGTTTACTGGCCGATGTGCTGCTTCAGCCAGCCGTTGACCGTGTCGTGCCATTGCACGCTGTTCTGCGGCTTCAGCACCCAGTGGTTCTCGTCCGGGAAGTACAGGAACTTGGATTCCACGCCCTTGCGCTGCAGCGCTTGGAACAACGCGATGCCCTGCTCAGCCGGAATGCGGAAATCCTGCTGGCCGTGGATCACCAGCATCGGCACGCGGAACTTGGCGACGTGGTTGACCGGGTTGAACTTCTCGTACCCCTTCGGATTGTCGTAGGGCGTGCCGCCGTTCTCCCACTCGGTGAACCACATTTCCTCGGTCGCATAACCCATCATGCGCTGATCGAATACGCCGTCGTGGCTGACCAGGCACTTCCACGGCTGGTTCCAGTTGCCGGCGATCCAATTCACCATGAAGCCGCCGTAGCTGGCGCCGAGCGCGCAGGCCTTGTTGCCGTCGAGGAAATCGTATTTCTTCTGCGCCGCCGCCCAGCCTTTCTGCAGGTCTTCGAGCGGGCGATCGCCCCAATGCTGGCTGATCGCATCGGTGAAGGCCTGGCCGTAGCCGGTGGAGCCGTGGAAATCGATCATCACGACCGCATAGCCCTGCCCCGCGTACGTCTGCGGATTCCAGCGATAGCTCCAGCCGTTGCCGAAGCTGCCCTGCGGGCCGCCGTGGATCAGGAACGCGACCGGATACTTCTTGCCGGGCTGGTAATTCCAGGGCTTGACCACGTAACCGTAGACCGTGTCGCCGTTCCAGCCCTTGAAGTTGAACTGTTCGAAATCGCCGAAGCTCGCGTCCTTCGCCATCTCGCCCGCGCTGGGCGTGATCGCGCGCTGCGCGCTGCCGTCCGGCGCCGCTGCGAACAGCTGGTCGCCGCTCTTCATCGTATTGCGCGCGAAGGCGAGCGTCGGGCCGGCGATCTCGAACGCCGACACCGAACCGTCACCGACCAGCTTGCTCGGCTGGCCGCTGGCGATGTCGACCGCGAACAGCGGGTGCTCGCCCAGGTCCTGCGCGGTGGTGTAGATCGTCTTGCCGTCTTTCGACAGCATGATGCCGTCGGCGGAGCGATCCCACTTGGGCGCGATCTCGCGGCTTGCGCCGGTCGACAAGTCCATCGCCATCAATGCGAAGCGATCGGCTTCGAAGCCGGGCCGCTTCATCGCGCGGTAGTACAGCGTGTTGCCGTCGTCGCTGAACACCGGGCCGGTATCCCAGGCCGGATTCGAAGCGGTAAGGTTCTTCGCCGTGCCGCTGCCGTCGGCGGAAACGAGGTAAAGATCGAAGTTCGTCGACCAAGGCTCCGTGCGGTCGGCCTTGCGCGCGCTCAGCACCAGCGACTTGCCGTCGGGCGACCAGGCGAACTCGCTGGTGTCGCCGAACGGCTTCGAGGGCACGTCGCCGTGCACGTCCGCGCCGACCAAACCTGCGCTCACTGCGGCCTTGGCCTTGCCGGCCGGCAGATCGGCGATGAAAACGCGGTTCAGGCGGCCGTCGTTCCATGCATCCCAGTGGCGGATGAACATGCGGTCGAACACCTTGCCGGTGCTCTTCTTGGCGCCCTCGTCGTCGAGCTTCTTCTTGGTGCAGGCGAAGTCGGCCTTGCAATCGGCGAACGTGCCGACAGCGATGGCGATTCTCTTGCCATCGGGCGACAGCTTATAGCCATCGACATCCAGTGCGAATGCGGTGACCTGCTTCGGTGCGCCGCCGGCCGCAGGCATCGCGTACAGCTGCGAACTGCCGGATTTCGCGCTGAGGAAATACACCGTTTTCCCGTCCGGCGAGAACGACGGCGAATTGACGTTCCAGCCTTCCGGCGTGAAGCGCACCGGCGGCGCGGCATCGCGCGCGAACAGGTCTTCTATCCACAACGACGTGCTCGCCTTGCCGGATTTATCGTCCAGAACGCGCTTGGCGAACACCAGCTTGCGGCCGTCCGGCGACAGCGTCGGCGACGAATAACGGTCGAGCTTGACCATGTCGCGCACTTCGAAGCCGCGCGCGGCGACGGCGAGCGCCGGCACGGCGAGCATGAGAGCGAACGGAAGGATGGCGTGGCGTAGCTTCATGGCGACTCCGGACGGCTTGAGCGAGGAAGTTCTGACGCAAGTGATGCGCGGGAGCGGCTTCGGCCCGACAGCTCGCAACGAAGCTTGTCGGGACCGATGCCCCTCCCACAGTGCCAAAAGTTATTTCGGGCCCGATTCGATCGGTGCTGCGGTCGTATCGATCTTGGTCGCGCTGCGATACAGCAGCCAGCCGACGAACGCGAGCACGACCAGCCCGACGATCTGGCCGAAATGCCAGGCTTCCGGCAGCGCCAGCACGTCGCCGCGTCCGGACAGCACGATCGGCACCGCGATGCCGATGCCCATCAGCGCCTCGCCGGTGATCAGGCCCGCAGAGAACAGCATGCCGGGACGGTGGATGCGGTCGCGCTCGGCTTCGTCGTGCGGGTGCACCTTGTGCTTGCGTTCGACGAAATGAGCCAGCAGTCCGCCCAGGAAGATCGGCACCATCAGCTCCAGCGGCAGGTATACGCCGATCGCCGCAGCCAGCACCGGCACGCGGAAATTGGAATTGCGCGACTTCAGCCATCCGTCGAGCGCGATCACCGCAACGCCGATCAGGCCGCCGATGGCGATCATGTCCCACGGCAGATGGCCGCCGAACATGCCTTTGGCGACCGATGCCATCAGCGTGGCCTGCGGCGCGTTCAACGATTGCGGATGCTCCGGCGTGGACGGACCGATGCCGTACGCGGTCGCCAGCAGGTTCAGCACCGGCGCCATGATCAGCGCGCACGAGAAGGCGCCGATGCCGAGCATCAGCTGCTGTTTCCACGGCGTCGCGCCGACCAGGTAGCCGGCCTTCAGATCCTGCAGATTGTCGCCGCCGACCGCCGCCGCGCAGCAGACCACGGCGCCGATCATGATCGCGGCCACCGCGCCGATCGGCGAATCGCTGCCGAGCAGCAGCATGAGCACGACAGAAGCGAACAGGATCGTCGCGATGGTGATGCCGGACACCGGGTTGTTCGAGGATCCGACGAGGCCGGCCAGGTAAGCCGACACCGACACGAACAGGAATCCGGCGACGATCATGATGATCGTCATCGGTATGCTCACGCCCCAATTGTTCACGATGGCCTGGTACAGCCCCAGCAGCGGCAGCACGAACAGCACCAGCGCCACCAGCATCCACTTCATCGGCAGATCGCGTTCGGTCTCGGCCACCTTTTCGCCGCCGCCTTTGCGCGCGGCGGCGAAGCCGCTCTTGACGCCGGACAGCAGCGACTTGCGCAGCGAGAACAGCGTCCACAAGCCGCCGACCAGCATCATGCCGACACCCAGGTAGCGCACCTTTTCGGCACGGATGATCTGCGCGGCGTCGGCGGCGCCCTGGCCGACGAGTTGGGCCGCCAGCGCCGGGTCGGTGTGCTGGAAAAACGCGTAGTAAATCGGAATGGCGATGTTGTAGGAGAGGATCGAACCGGATACGACGACGATGCCCACGTTCAGGCCGACGATATAGCCCACGCCGAGCAGCGCAGGCGACAGGCCGGTGCCCATGTAGCCCAGGAACTTGCCGAAGAAGCCCGCACCCGTAGCGTTGTCCGGGATCATGCGCAGGCCGCTTTCGGCGGCAAGCTTGACGATGGCGCCGACCGCGCTTGCCAGGCCGAGAATCTTCAGGCCAGGGCCGGGGTTCTCGCCGGCCTTGAGCACTTCGGCGGCCGCCTTGCCTTCCGGGAAGGCCAGCGGTTCCTCGACGATCATGCTGCGCCGCAACGGCACCGAGAACAGCACGCCGAGCAGACCACCGAGGCCGGCGATCGCCAGCACCCAGGAATAGCGGAAGTCCTGCCAGTAACCCAGGATCACCAGCGCCGGAATGGTGAAGATCACGCCGGCGGCGATCGAAGAGCCCGCCGAGGCGCCGGTCTGGACGATGTTGTTTTCCAGGATAGTGCCGCCGCCCAGCAGGCGCAGCACGCCCATCGACACCACTGCGGCCGGGATGGCCGTTGCGATGGTCAGGCCGGCGAACAGGCCCAGGTAGGCATTGGCCGCGGACAGGACCACCGCCAGGATGATCGCCAGTATCACGGCGCGGAAAGTGAGCTGCGGAGTGCCAGGCGCAGGCGTATTCATCGGGGTTCCCTGTTCCACGGAAGCCCGACACGCTAAAGCCAAGGTGCCGGCAAGTCCAGCGCCCCCCAGCTTTTTCCCCCTTTGAAAAAGGGGGCGCAGGGGGATTTGCGCTTGATCTTGCTGCGCTGTCCATTGTGTAAGTCAAAAGCAAATGCCCCTCAATCCCCCTTTTTCAAAGGGGGAGGCAGTCGCGCCACCTTCGAACGGGCCGGCGCGGCCATGCGTCGCACCGATATACTCGCGCCGATCCCGACCCGGCCCCGCCATGTCCGCCACGACCTATAGCGACATCCCTGCGCGCGAGGATTTCCTGGGCCACCCGAAAGGCGTCTATGTTTGCTTCTTCACCGAAATGTGGGAGCGCTTCTCCTTCTACGGGATGAAGGCGCTGCTGTTGCTGTATCTGCTCAAGCATCACCGTTTCGGCGATGCGGCCGGCTACGACCTGATCGGCGCCTACGGCGGCCTGGTCTATGCGGTGCCGGTGATCGGCGGCCTGGTCGCCGACCGTTGGCTGGGCATGCGCAAATCGGTGGTTCTCGGCGGCGTGCTGCTGTGCCTGGGGCATCTGGGCATGGCGGTGGAAGGCGAGCAGGCGCGGCTGGTGAACGGTGCGATCGTGCGCGACGAAGGCGCGTTGCAGGCGTTCTATTTGTCGCTGGCGCTGATCATCATGGGCGTCGGTTTCCTGAAGCCCAATATCTCCACCATCGTCGGCAAGCTTTACGCGCAGGACGATCCGCGCCGCGATTCGGGCTTCACGTTGTTCTATGCCGGCATCAACGTCGGCGGATTGTTCGCCGGGCTGGTGTGCGCGTTTCTCGGCGAAACCTACGGCTGGAAATACGGCTTCGGCGCTGCCGGCCTGGGCATGCTGGCCGGCCTGGCCATGTTCTTGTGGGGCCAGAAATACCTGCACGGCCATGCCGAGCCGCCCGACGCGCCGAAACTGCGCGAACGGGTCGGTCCGCTGTCGCGCGAGTGGTGGATCTACCTGGCCGCCTTCGCAGGCGTCGCGGTGGTCTGGCAACTGATCCAGCGCACGTGGACGGTGCAAGGGGCGATGCACCTGGTAGCCGCCGCTTTCGGCGCGTGGTTCGTCTGGTTCTTGATCCGCCATTGCAGCAAGGTCGAGCGCCAGCAGATGATCGCGCTGCTGGCGATGATCGTCGGCGTGCTGGTGTTCTTCACCTTGTACGAACAGAGTTTCGGTTCGTGGGTGACGTTCACCGATCGGTTGCTGACCAAGGACCTGTTCCCGTCGCTGGTCAGCGACGCCAGCGGCACCCTGCCCTGGTCGTTGTTCATGATGGCCGCCAGCCCGGTGCTGATGGTGATCGCGCTGCGCGCGAGCGATCGCGGCAATGCGGGCCTGGCGCGGGCGATGGTGTGGCTGTTCGTGCTGGCGATGGTGGTGGCCTGCTTCCGCGACGTGGTGCTGGTGCCGCAGACCGCCGGCTCGCTGACTTTCCTCGGCTCGTTCTTCGTCGTGCTGCTGTCGCCGCTGTTCGCCTGGCTGTGGCCGTGGCTGGAGAAGCGCGGGCGCAATCCCGGCAAACCGTTCAAGAGCGCGATCGGCTTGCTGTTCGCCGGACTCGCCTTCCTGCCGTTGCTCGCGGCCGCGCAGACGGCGGGCGGCGGCGCGATGGCGAGCGTGTGGTGGCTGGTGCTGGCCTATTTCCTGCTGGAAGTCGGCGAGATGTGCCTGTCGCCGATCGGCCTGTCCGCGGTGACGCAGCTGTCGGTGGCGCGCGTGGTGGGATTGATGATGGGCGGCTTCTGGCTGGCTACGGCGTATTCGGAAACGCTTGCCGCGCAGTTCGGCAAACTGGCTTCGATCGAAGTGCCCGAAGGCGGCGCGATGGATTTCGCCGGCGCGGCGGCGAAATACGCCGACTTGTTCCAGTTGTTGATGTGGATCGGTCTGGGTTGCGCGGTGGTGGCGTTCGCGCTGGCGCCGTTGTTGCGGCGGATGATGCATGGCGTGAAGTGACGGGTGTCGTTGCTCTTAGCCGTCATTCCCGCGAAGGCGGAAATCCAGTGACTTTGCTTTAGCCCTCTCCCGCTTGCGGGAGAGGGTTGGGTGAGGGCGCGCGGAATTGCCGATAGCGCCGTCACGATCTGGTGCGGCGCTTAAAGTCACTGGATGACCAGCCATTCGGCTGTTAAAAACCCCGCCTTCGCGGGAATGACGGCTAAAAGCCGGCTATCTCGTCCAGCACCTGCACCATGCCCTCATGCCAATTCGGAAGTTCGATGCCGAAATCGCGCTGGAAGGCCGCGTTA
Source organism: Luteimonas galliterrae (assembly GCF_023374055.1). NCBI lineage: Bacteria > Pseudomonadati > Pseudomonadota > Gammaproteobacteria > Lysobacterales > Lysobacteraceae > Luteimonas > Luteimonas galliterrae. The sequence goes on from NZ_JAMBEP010000002.1 coordinate 95,833, forward strand.
TCGAGCACCGAATACGCCGGACGCGCGGCACGCGTCGGATAATCGGCCGTGGCGATCGGAATCACTTTCGGCGCGCGTGCGATCAGGCCGGACTCTTGCGCCTGCAGCACGATCGATTCGGCGAAACCATGCCAGCTGGTCTGCCCGGACGCGGTGAGGTGCCATAAGCCGGAATCGCGCCGCGAACGCAGGGCCGTCTCCGTAGCGTAGGCGATCAATCGCGCCGAGGTCGGCGTTCCGATCTGGTCGGCCACCACGCGCAGCTCATCGCGTTCCTTGGCCAGCCGCAGCATGGTCAGCAGGAAATTCTTGCCGTGGGCGGCGTAGACCCACGCGGTACGGAAAATCAAATGACGTGCGCCGCTCTCGCGCACTGCGGCTTCGCCGGCGAGCTTGCTGACGCCATAAGCCCCGAGCGGCGCGGTCGGATCGTTCTCGCGGTACGGACGCTTGCCGCCGCCGTCGAAAACATAATCGGTCGAGTAATGGACCATCAACGCGCCGCGCGACGCGCAAGCCGATGCGATGGCGCGCGGGGCTTCGGCATTGGCGCGGAACGCGGCTTCTGCGTCGTCTTCGGCGCGGTCGACGGCGGTGTAAGCGGCGGCATTGACCACCGCGTCCGGCGCGATGCGTTCGATCAGGCCGGGTAGGCTGTCCGGTGCATCGAAATCGGCGGTTTCGCAGGCGGCGCCGTCTTCGAGCATTCCCGAACGCGTGGCGGCCACGACCTCGCCCAAGGGCGCCAGGCTGCGGCGCAGTTCGCTGCCGACCTGTCCGTTGCCGCCGAACAGCAGGATCTTCAAGGCCGGTAGACCGGCAAGCGCTCCTCGGGGACATCGTCGAGGAACGGGGCGCGGGCGTCCTTGTCCGACAGCAGCGGATCGCTGAGCGGCCAGTCGATCGCGAAGCGCGCATCGTTCCAGCGGATGCTTGCGTCGGCTTCGCGATCGTAGGTTTCGGTGCACAGATAGGTGAACGTGGCGCGCTCGCTGAGCACGGCGAAGCCGTGCGCGAAACCTTCCGGTATCCAGAAATGGCGCTTGTTCTCCGCGGTCAGGACCACGGCCGTCCAGCGACCGAACGTGGGCGAACCGCGCCGGATGTCCACCGCCACGTCCCACACCTCGCCTTCGAGAACCGACACGTATTTGCCTTGCGGCTTGGGCCACTGGTAATGCAACCCGCGCAGCACGCCGCGCACCGAGCTCGACACGTTGCCCTGCGCGAAGGTCGGAGCGAGCCCTTGCGCCGCCATCTTGTCGCGGTTGAACGATTCGAAGAAATACCCGCGGTCGTCGCCGAACACCTGCGGCTCGATCAGCAGGCACCCTGGCAGATCGGTCTCTATGATTTTCACCTGCCCGCCCTCACGGCACGAATCCGCGTTCGGCCAACGACAACAAATACTGGCCGTAGCCGTTCTTCGCCAGCGGTCGCGCCAGCGTCTCCAGCTGCGCCGCATCGATCCAGCCGTTGTTCCAGGCGATCTCTTCGGGGCAGCACACGCGCAGGCCCTGCCGCGCCTCGATGGTCTCGATGTAGTTCGAAGCCTCCAGCAGCGACTGGTGCGTGCCGGTGTCGAGCCACGCATAGCCGCGGCCGAGTTGCTCCAGGTGGAGCGAGCCTTCGTCCAGGTAACGCCGGTTCAAATCGGTGATCTCGAGCTCGCCGCGCGCCGAAGGCTTCAACGTGGATGCGAAATCGCTGGCGCGGCCGTCGTAGAAATACAGGCCCGTAACCGCATAGTTCGATCGCGGCTGCGCAGGCTTCTCTTCCAAGCCTACGACTTTGCCTTCCGCATCGAAGTCGGCGACGCCGTAGCGCTCCGGATCGCGCACCCAATAGCCGAACACGGTGGCGCCGCTGTCGCGCTGGTCCGCGCGCTTGAGCAGCGCGGTCAGGCCGGGACCGTGGAAGATGTTGTCGCCCAGCACCAGGCAGCTCGACTGCCCTGCCACGAAATCGCGGCCGATCAAATAGGCCTGCGCCAGTCCGTCCGGGCTCGGCTGCACCGCGTATTCGATGCGCATGCCCCATTGCGAACCGTCGCCGAGCAGCGCCGTGAACAGCGGTTGCTCATGCGGCGTGTTGATGATCAGCACTTCCCGGATGCCCGCCAGCATCAACACGCTCAGCGGGTAATAGATCATGGGCTTGTCGTAGACCGGCAGCAATTGCTTGCTGATCGACTGCGTCAGCGGATACAGGCGCGTGCCCGAACCGCCCGCCAATATGATGCCGCGGCGCATTTATGCCTCCTGGCCGATGCGTTCGAGACGATAGCTGCCGTCCAGGACGCGCCGCACCCAGTCCTGATGGGCGAGATACCAATCCACGGTGCCGGCGATGCCTTGTTCGAAGGTATGCGACGGTTTCCAGCCCAGTTCGTCCTGGATCTTGGAGGCGTCGATCGCATAACGCCGGTCGTGGCCGGGGCGATCCTTGACGTAGGCGATCTGCGAGTTGCGCGGCTTGCCGTCTTCGCGCGGCCGGCGTTCGTCCAGCAATGCGCAGATCGCATTCACCACTTCGATGTTCTGCCGCTCGGCGTCGCCGCCGACGTTGTAGGTTTCGCCGACGCGCCCGCGCTCGAGCACGGCGCGGATCGCCGAGCAATGGTCGCCCACGTAAAGCCAGTCGCGCACGTTCTTGCCGTCGCCGTACACCGGCAGCGGCTCGCCCGCGATCGCCTTGGCGATCACCAGCGGAATGAGTTTTTCCGGGAACTGGTAGGGGCCGTAGTTGTTGGAGCAGTTGGTGGTCAGCACCGGCAGGCCGTAGGTGTGGTGGAAGGCGCGGACCAGGTGATCGGATGCCGCCTTGGATGCGGAATAGGGCGAGTTGGGCGCGTACGCCGTCGACTCGGTGAACTTGCCGCTATCGCCGAGCGAACCATAGACCTCGTCGGTCGACACGTGCAGGAAGCGGAACGCATCCTTCGCCGGCCCTTCCAGGCCCTTCCAGTAATCGCGTGCGGCTTCGAGCAGGGACAACGTGCCGACCACATTGGTCTGCACGAAGGCCGCCGGGCCGTCGATAGAGCGGTCGACATGGCTTTCGGCAGCGAAATTGACGACGGCGTCGGGGCGATGTTCGGCCAGCAACCTAGCCACCAGCACACGGTCGCCGATGTCGCCCTGCACGAAGGCATGGCGAGGGTCGCCCTCGAGCGTGGACAAGGTATCGAGATTGCCGGCGTAGGTCAGCGCATCGAGATTGACGATCTTGATCCCGTCTGCGACAGCGCCGAGTACGAAGTTGCCGCCGATAAATCCGGCGCCGCCGGTCACCAACCAAGTTTGCACACAAGGCTCCTTAATATATATCGGGTGCGCCGGCCATGAGGCGATCGACAATCCGTAACCTCATAAAAATCAGCAACTTATGATCGAAAAGCTTGGCTTTTCGGCCAGTCGGCAATTGTAACCGAAGGCTGCCGCCGCATCGGCGGCCCCAGGCTCGAACGGTCAGCTCCGCGCCATATATCCCGATGCCGGCGCACCGACGATGGTTAGCCGCCGCCTCCTACCTATCGCGGTGCCGCCGCGAACATGCACCGCCGAAAATCGCTCTCCCCCACTACGCGTATTTTCGAATGAAGTTGATGACCTACCCCGGCGCGTGCTCCACCGCCGATCACATCGCCCTGCAATGGACCGGCCGGCCTTTCGAGGTCGAAATCATGAATCGCGACACGCTCGCATCCGCGCGATTCCGGGCATTGAATCCCGCCGGCACGGTGCCGGCGATCGTGGACGGCGATTACGTGTTGACTCAGAACATCGCCATCCTGACCTATATCGCCGAAACCTATCCGCATGCGGGCCTGTTCGGCGACGGCAGCGCCATGCAACGCGCCGAAACCATGCGCTGGCTCGCGCTGGGCTGTACCGACATACATCCGGTTTTCGGAGTGTTCTTCGCCCCGGCGATCGTCCTGCCCGATGCGGACCGGCACGATGCGCTCAAGGCCGCCGCCGCGATACGTTTGCGGAAGATGTTCGAACGCGCGGACGCGCAGTTGGACGGACGCGAATGGTTCACCGGCTTCCGCAGCGCCGCCGACGCATATCTGTACGTCATGCTGCGCTGGGCGGAGATGCACCGCCTGGACATGTCCGGCCTCGATCGCCTGCAGGCGTTCAAGCAGCGCATGGAAGCCGATCCGGGCGTGCGCGCCGCGCTGCAGGCCGAAGGGTTGGAACCGATCGCCGAAGCAGCCTGAGCCGCAACCGCGCACCCGGCTAAAGGCAGGCCGCATACCTGCCGCAAGTGGCTACCGTGCATCGATCGGCCGGCGCAAGCTGATCCCAGGGTGGGCGATGCCCTCGGTACGACCCGCCCACCATGACGAGCGTTTTCTTCCGGCGAACCGCGCTGCATGCCATCCGCCCCTTTATGCGAGCGGTTCGTCGGAAGTCTTTTGACGGCGCAGCAGCCGCCTGCACGCGCCACGGCATGGTCCGATGTCTTACCGCTCCGGCGGCTCGCTTGTTTCCCCCCGGAACAAGGGAGTCGTCGGAGCGCTTCCATGCCTTCGCGAAATACGGATGTCCGCAAGGGCTTCTAAAATGAAGGTGGCTTTTTTCCGGCGGCCGCTTCGCGCAGGATTTTCAATCCAACCGCCGGCCGACGGATCGGAGATCAGCGCGATGGAGCACCTCAGCATCGAACAAGCCCGCAACTTCGCGGAACGGCGGCTGCCCGCCTGGACCGGCAACGAGCCCGAGCGCCTGGCGGACTTCTACGCCGACGACGTGTTCTATCTCGACCCGGCCATACCCGCCGGCGTGAAAGGCAAGCCGGCGCTGCTGGCTCACTTCCGCAAGCTGCTCGCCTACAACCCCGAGTGGGTATGGACATTGGTGGAGCCGATCCCGCTGCAGGACGGGTTCTTGAACAAATGGCGGGCCACGATCCCGGTCGGCACGACGGTGCTGGAGATCTACGGCGTCTGCAACGTGCAACTGGATAGCGCCGGCAAGATCTATCGCAACGAGGTGTACTTCGACCGGTCGCGCCTGCTTCCAGAAATCGCCAGGCTCAAGCATCAGCCGCCCGCCGGCGGCTGACGCGAACGGATTCAGCTCCGGCCCAACGCTTCCAGGCCTTCCTTGTGCGCGAGCAATGCGGCCTGCGTGCGGTCCGCGACGCCGAGCTTGTCCAGCACCTGGCTGACGTAACCCTTCACGGTGCCCTCGGTGAGGTCCAGCTGGCGCGCGATCTGCTTGTTGCTGAGGCCTTCGGCCAACAGGCCGAGCACGGAACGCTCGCGCGCGGTCAGCGAATCGATCGGCGAAGGCGGTCGCCGCATCCAATCCAGCATCTGCCGCTGCGCCTGCGGATGCAGCCAGGCGCGGCCGGCCGCGACTTCGTGCACCGCGCGGATCAGGTCGTCGCGCAGCGCGTCCTTCAGCAGGTAACCGGTTGCGCCGGCGGTGAGCGCGTCGCGTACCTGCGAATCCTCGGCGTAGCTGGTGAACACCAGGATCTTCACGTTGGGCGAGCGCCGCTTGATGGCGCCGATGGTTTCCACCGCGCTGGGACCGGGCATTTTCATGTCCAGCACCACCACGTCGGGCGCGTCGGACGCGAGATGGTCCAGCGCAGCCAGCCCGTCGCCCGCCTCGCCCACCACTTGCATGCTCTCCTGTTGTTCGAGCAGGCCGCGCAGGCCTTCCCTGACGACGGCATGGTCGTCCACCAGCAGGATCCGGATCGGTTGTTCGTTCATTTTTGCCTCTTGCCAGTTTCGATATCGGCACGCGGAAGGAAAGCGTCGATACGGGTGCCGTGCGGTTTGCTTGGTCCGATCACCAGCTCGCCGCCGTGCTCGGCGAGCCGTTCGCGCATATTGCCCAGGCCCATGCCGGGCGTGGCCGCAGCGGGCATGCCGCGGCCGTTGTCGCACACGCGCAGGCGCATCGCCTTGGCGTCGACCGAAAGCACGATGCCGATGCGGCTGGGTTCGGCATGGCGCACGGCGTTGGAAACGGCTTCCTGGCAGACGCGCAGGATCGCTTCTTCGTGCGCCTTGTGTTGCGGTCGATAATGCGAGGTATCCAGACTGAGACGGATATGCGCCGGCACCATCGCCGCGAGCAGGCGCTGCATCGTCGCCGGCAGCTGCTGCTTGATCGCGGGGAATACGCCCTTGCGCGGCGCATCGCTGGGCGACAGTTCGCGCAGCAGCCCGCGCAGCTCGGCGAACGCCAGTTGCGCCAGTTCGCTCAGGCGCGCGGCGCGGCGTTCGCCTTCGGCCGGGTTGTAGTACCAGGCTTCGCTCAGCGACTGCGCGATCAGGCTCATCGACGCCAGGATCTGGGTGACGCTGTCGTGCAGGTCCCGCGCCAGGCGCTGCCGCTCCTCCAGCAAGGCGACCCGGGTCGAGCGTTCGTACAGGCGCGCGTTGACGATCGCCACGCCCAGGTGTTCGGCCACGATCTCCAGGCTGGCGCGATCGAGTTCGTCGAAGGCGCGGTCGCCTTCGACGTTGAGCACGCCCAGCACTTCGTCGCCATGCACGATCGGGATCGCAAGTTCGGCGAGCGGCTTGCGCACGCCGGGCGGCGTGACGTAGCGCGGATCGCCGGCGACGTCGTTCACCAGTTGCACGCGCCGCTCGCGCGCGGCGGCGCCCATGATGCCCTGGCCCACCGGCAGGCGATCGGTGTGCCGGATCAGGCGCTTGTAGTCGCCGCCGCGCACGCTGATCACCAAGGTCTCCGGATCGTCCGGATCGACCAGCGGTATGTCGACGTTGGGATATTCGAGCGTTTCGTGGATGGCGTCGGCGGCCTGCTGCAGCAGGTTCTCCAGGTCCGGGCCGGTGGCGCCGATCGCGGCCACGCGCGCGATCAAAGCGAAGCGCGATGCGCGGCGATGTTCTTCGGCGTAGCGCTGGGCGTTCTGGATGGCGATCGCGGCGTGCCGCGCGAACAGGTCCAGCAGGTCCTGCGCCTGCTCGTCCAGCACGCGCGGCGGCCAGGTGCCGATGCCGAACACGCCGATCAGTTTGCCGCGCGCGCGGATCGGCATGCCGAGCATGTTCATGTCGCGGGCCGCCGTCCTGCTGGGGTACGGCAGGTCGCCGTAGCGGCAGCGTAGCGGCGCATCCAGTTCCAGCACGCGGCCGGTGAGCCCATGGCCGCGCGCCAGCACGGCGCGCAGTTCGTCGTGGGGGATGTTGTAGCTGGCGGCGGTGCGGATGGCGTCGAGCTCGGGCACGTACAGGCCGATGACGCCGTCGTCGGCGCCGATCAGCTTGCAGGCGCGCTCGACGATGCGGCGCAGCAGCGGCTCCAGCGCCAGTTCGCCGGAAATTTCCTCGATCATCTGCGACAGCAGTTCGAGCTGCGTGCCTATGTCGTTAGCGGGTGCGGCAGCGGAAGCCAACATTTGCGATTCACGACGCTCATTCGCGGGCGGGCCGTAGGCATGGTACGCAGCAGTCAGGAGGCTGGCGCGTACCCCCGGTGGGTAGCGGACACTGACCAAAGTGAGTATGGCCCGTCGGGCTTGCTCGACACTCTGAACCGGACTCAGGCGCCACGCAACGGCCGCACACCCACATGCGTGACGCCCGAGGCCTGACCATCCGCAGTGCCTCGCGGCGCCGCGGCGGGCGATGATCGGCGATTCTGGCCTAGGCACCGGTGTCCGGCCGTTTTCCACTGCAGGCGCCCGTCGCCACGCACCCAATCATTCCCCGCATGCCCAAATCCCTATTGCGAAAAACGATGTACGGCGCCGGCGTTCTGGCCGGCTTGGTCCTCGTTGCGGTCGTATCGGTCTATGCGTTGAGCGAAAGCCGCCTGCGCAAGGACTACGCGATCCGTGTCGCGCCCGCCGAACCCGACCCGGCGCTGATCGCCGAAGGCGCCCGCCTGGCGCGCTCGCGCGGCTGCGCCGACTGCCACGGCGACGATTTCGGCGGCAAAGTGCTGTTGGACGAGATGCCGTTCGGGCGGATCGTCGGCGACAACCTCACCGTCATGCCGGCCGGCCATGCGCGGGTCTCGGTGCGAGAACGCATGTACCGCGCCTTGCATCACGGCGTGGATCTGGATTCGCGTCCGCTGATGATGATGCCGTCCAAGGAATACGCCAGCCTGAGCATGCGCGAGATCGATGCGCTATCGGCCTACTTCGCCACGCTCGCGCCGGTGCGTCGCGAGTTGCCGGACAGCGCGCTGGGACCGGTGGGCCGCACGCTGTTGGTGGCCGGCAAGATGGAGAGCTTTCTCTCCGCCGAAAGCATCGACCATGCCGCGAGCGCCGTCGCCGAAGCCCCGCCGATCGGCACGCTCGAATACGGCCGCCATGCCGCGCAATTGTGCACCGGCTGCCATCGCGGCGATTTCGCCGGCGGGCGGATGGATCACGGCGGCCCGGGCATGCCGCCAGCCGCCAACCTGACGCGGCATGCGACCGGCCTTGCGGCGTGGAGCGAACGCGACTTCATCGCCGCGATGCGAACCGGGCGGCGGCCGGACGGCAGCGAAATCGATGGCAAGGCCATGCCCTGGCGCGCGGTGGGCCAGGCGAGCGATGCCGAACTGCATTCGATCTGGTTGTTCCTGCGCAGCCTGCCGCCGATTGCGCGCGATGCCGCGAAGGCGCCTTAGCGCCTTGCGATGGCGTCCGGCGGATGACCTACCGATCGGACCAGAGGTGGTTCGAATCGTCGGACAAGCCCGGCCCGCACCAGTTCGCGCGCAAATACAAATTGATCGGCAGATCCCACGCCGGAGGCGACTGCAGCAGGCAGGACCACGATCCGGGTGCAGCCATCGCCATCACTTGCGGCGATGAGCGCAGCGACGGCTGCGCCGATGCCTTGCTCGCCGATGGCGACAATGGCGCGGCGGCCTGTCGCGGTTGCCCCGCAACCGGCGGAGTGGTCGCCCCCGCGGCAGGCGGCTTGGGGGGCAGTTTCGGTGGGCCGCCTTCCAGCGGCATCGGCTCGTTCGATTTCGACGATTCCAGCGCGCCGATATCGATGCCGCCGGGAACGGCACGCGGCCGCCAACGGCCGTAACCGAGTTTCTCGCGGATCGGGGGATCGGCGGCCGGCAACAACAGCGGCGACGGGAACGGCGCTCCGGATGGCGCAGGCGGCGCGTTGTTGCCCTTGTTGACCGCGGGACTGCCGCTCGCCGGGCGCAGATTGCGTTGGGCGATATTGGCCAGCAACGGATCCAATCCCTTGAGCGTGCCGGTCCATTCGACCGGCACGTTGCTGGCGTTGGTCTGCACCCAGTTGTTGCTGCCGGTGACTTTGCGTCCGGCCGCCCAGGGTTCCAGGTCGAAAGGCGCGCATACCGGTGGCTCTTCGTGCGCGCTGGCGGGATTTTCGCGCACGACGGCCGGACCCGTGCCGCTGGTCTGGTAGATCAGGTTGTTGTGCATTTCCAGCCTGCCCTGCCCCAGCTGCACCAGCACCGCGGTGGCGCTGCCCAGGCGGTCGAACAGGATCGTGTTGTTGGCCATGCGCACATGGCCCATGTTGCGGCCGTTGAGGTCGCCGCCGATGCGGACCGCATTGGCCCATTCGCCGGTGTGGACGATGACGTTGCCGACCACGTCGGAGTTCTCGGTCTTCAAGCCAGGCGTCCAGTCGTTGTCCTGGGTTTCGCAGTCCGGCCCGATCAGCTCGATCTCCTGGTAGGCGGCGCCTTCGAACCAGTTGTAATAGATCTCGTTGCGCTCGTGCCGGCTCTTGAGCAGGTTGCCGCCGTTGCCGTCGTGCACGTAGTTGAAGCGCATGCGGAACACGGATCCGGGATGGGCCACTTCGTCCGACTGCATGTAGATCGGATGCTTCGTGGCGGCGTCGCCGGCGTCGTAGATTTCGCTGTATTCCAGCGTGAACGATCCTGAATGGAGATCCGCGCCCAGGATGCCGTGCGCATCGCAGCCGTGGATGACGCTGTCGCGCACGACGACATCGTGGGCTTCGCTGAACACGCAGGTCTTGCTGCCGCCGCGGATCTCGAAGCCGTCCAGCACCACATGATCGGACAACTCGAATTTGATGGTGTGCTCGCCGCCGCTTAGCACCGGCCGCGAGGCGCCGGGCTCGCGCCGCCAGCGGATCGTCACCGGGCTGCCGAAAGCGCCGCCGTCGTCTTCGCCGACTACGATCCCGCCCGAATAGGTCGCGTTGCCGTCGACCAGGATGACGTCGCCCGGCGCAAGATTCCTGGCGTTGAACACCGCGGAGAGCTGCGTGTATTGCCGGCCGCTGGGGCCGACCGTATAGGTCGCGGCCGATGCCGCCGGGGCTGCGAGCATGAAAGCGAATGCCGAGGCGACGACGCGGAAATCCCTATGCATGGCCCATTCTCCCTAAAGCCAAATCCCATTCTGGTTCCCGCAACGGAAACCAGACACCGACTTTGGTCAGTGTCCGCGCCGGAGATGTGACCGATCGCGCAGAACGCGCTTCAGGGACAGCCCGGCAAGCAGCCGCGACATCTTATCCCTGTCGGGCGAAAGGAGACATCGAAAATAACGCGTTAAGCCGTCATCCCCCGCAAAGGCCGGACTGCGGAGGCAGTATCCCGGAGCGAACATCTGCGCAGGAGCGGCATGTCATCCAGCGGCTTCGCCCTCAGGCCGTCATCCCAGCGCAAGCTGGGACCCATTTTGATCTTGCGGTTGCACGTCGACCTGCCGACCGTTTCAGAACGGAATATCGTCGTCCGCGAAATCGTCCATGCCTTGCTGCTGCGAGGGCGCCGGCTCGCGGCGCTGCGCCGGCGCCGGGCGCGAAGGGCGATCGCCGCCGCCGCTGCGCTCGGTCCGCTGCTCGCCGCGGCCTTCGGTGCTGCCGAGCATCTGCATCTCGTCGGCGACGATGTCGGTGAAATACTTCTCGACGCCGTCCTGGCCGGTGAACTTGTCGTAGCGGATCGAGCCTTCCACGTACACCTGGCGGCCCTTGCGCAGGTATTCGCCGGCGATCTCGCCGAGCTTGCCGAAGAACTTCACCCGGTGCCATTCGGTGCGTTCCTGGGTGTTGCCGTCCTTGTCCTTGCGCACGCTGCTGGTGGCCAGGCTGATCGTGGTCACGGCCATGCCGCCCTGGGTGTACTTGGTCTCGGGGTCGTTGCCGAGGTTGCCGACCAGGATCACTTTGTTTACGCCGCGGGCCATGCTTGCCGTCCTCAATCTGTGCCTGCCCGGATCGGGCCGCATCATTGAATTATAGCCGCGCCCCGGAGTGCCGTAGGCCGATATCGCGGCCTGACGTCGGGCTTGTCTGAATCGCACGGCGCCGGCCCCTCTTATAATTGCCCTCTTTTCGTCCGGCCCGCCCATGGATTCCGCGCCTTCCCGTCTGCGAACGCTCGATTTGGCCGCCATCCAGGCCCTGGCCTCCGCCGACATGGCCGCCGTCGATGCCCTGATCCGGCGCCGCCTGGCCTCGGACGTGGCCCTGGTCAACCAGATCGGCGAGCACATCGTCGCCGCCGGCGGCAAACGGCTGCGGCCCATGCTGCTGCTGTTGGCGGCGCGCGCGCTGGGCCATGCCGGGCCGGATGCGCACCAGCTGGCCGCGGTGATCGAATTCATCCACACCGCCACCCTGCTGCACGACGACGTGGTCGACGAGTCCGACCTGCGCCGCGGCCGCAAGACCGCCAACGCGCTGTGGGGCAACGCGCCCAGCGTGCTGGTCGGCGATTTCCTCTACTCGCGCAGCTTCCAGCTGATGGTGGAACTGGACCGGGTCGAAGTGATGCGGATCCTGGCCGATACCACCAACGCGATCGCCGAGGGCGAAGTGCTGCAACTGCTGCACGTGCGCAACCCCGACACGGACGAAGCCGCCTACCTGCGCGTGATCGAGCGCAAGACCGCGGTGCTGTTCGCCGCCGCCACGCGCCTGGGCGCACTGCTGGCCGGCGCCGACGCGCAGTCGCAGCGGCGTTTCCACGACTACGGCATGAATCTGGGCTACGCCTTCCAGATCGCGGACGACGTGCTGGATTACAGCGCCGACGAAGCCGACCTGGGCAAGCACCTGGGCGACGACCTGGCCGAAGGCAAGGCGACGCTGCCGCTGATCCATGCGATCGCGCATAGCCCGCCCGAGGTCGCCGCGCGGTTGCGCGGCGTCGTCGGGAACGGGGACGTATCGGCGCTGCCGGAAGTGCTGGCGGCGATCAATGCGACCGGCGGCCTCGAATACAGCCGCAGCCGCGCCAACGAATACGCCTACGCTGCGGAACGCGCGTTGGAAGGGCTGGAAGAAAACGACGGCGTCGCCGCGTTGCGAGGACTGGCGCATTACGCCGTCGATCGGAAGAGCTGACGGCGTACGCTTTCCCCCTCTCCCGCTTGCGGGAGAGGGACAGGCCGAAGGCCAGGGAGAGGGTCCGGCTTTTCGCGCCATCTGACACGAAGAGCAAAAGCACGCTTCGCTACGCTCGCGTCCCCTCTCCCGCCCTGCGGGCATCCTTTCCCGCAAGGGGAGAGGAAAACTCACTTCGCCGCGAACTGCTCCTCGAAGAAATCGTCCATCATCCGGAACGCCCGCTTGGCCGCCTTTTCGTTGTAGACGCAGTTGGGCGGGTCGTTCGATTCGGGCTGGGTGAAGCAATGCACCGCGCCGCTGAAATCGACGAACTGCCAGTCGGCCCTGGCCGCGTCCATTTCTTTCTGGAAAGCGACGATATTTTCGTCCGTCACGCTGCTGTCGTCGGCGCCGTTGAGCACCAGGATCGGCGTATTCACCTTGTTGTCCTTGATCGGCACATGGCCCTCCAGACCGCCGTGCAGGCTGACGACGCCGCCCTTGATGTCGCTGCCCGAGCGCGCCAGCTCCAGCGCCACCGAGCCGCCGAAGCAGAAGCCGAATGCGCCGATCCTGGCGTCGTCGACCGGCAACTTGCCTTTCTGCGCCTTCAACGTGTCGACTGCGGCCTGCGCACGGCGCCGTAGCGTCGCGCCGCCGTCGGAATAGGCTTTCTGCACCTGCGCCAGCGCCTCCTTGCTGTCCTTCGGCCGCACGCCCTTGCCGTAGACGTCCGCGATCAGGATCACGTAATCGTCGCCGGCGATCTTCTTGGCCTTCTCCACCGAATCCTGGGTGGCGCCCATCCAGTTGGGCACCATCACCAAGCCTGGGCGCCTTTCCTTGTCGGCGTCGTCGTACACCAGATAGCCGCTGAAGGTGTCGTCGCCGACCTTGTATTCGATCGGTTCGGATTTCATGGCGGCGAAAGCGGAAACGGAGCACAGCGATAACCCGACGGCGAGTAACGAACGGCGCATAGCGGCAATCTCCCTACATGGATGTGAGCATGCGGATTTTCGCAGGTGCGAATTTATTCGCACGCTTTTACCGGCAAGAGCGTGCGAATAAATTCGCACCTACGAACGGCCGGACATCCCGTTCTACGGCGAGATGCCCAGGCCGGGAATCGAGGCGATGATATCCGGATCGAAGCCGGCCAGTCGCGCGAAGTGGCGGCCTCGGTGGGTGTAGTCGCGGTAGGGACCGAAACTCGGCGCTCCCGGCGACAGCAGGATCACGCCCTCGCCCGCCAACGCTGCGCGCGCCTGCGCGACCGCCTGTTCGAGATCTTCGGCATGCAGCAGCCGGAAGCCCGCCGTGCGCGCAACGCCGCTCAGCAGATCGTGGATGCGCGGGCCGTTCTGGCCCATCGTCACCACGACCGCCGGCGTATTGGCTCCTATCGCGAGCGCGAAATCCGACCAATCGATACCCCGATCGTGGCCGCCGAGCAGGATCGCGACGCGACGGCCGCGGAACACGTCCAGCGCCGCCAGGCTCGCGTGCGGCGTGGTGCTGATCGAATCGTTGACGTAGGCGATCCCGTCGCGCGCGCCCAGCGTCTGCAGGCGGTGCGGCAGCGGCACGAAATCGCGGGCCAGAGGTGCCAGCGAAGCCGCATCGAACCCCAGAGCTTCGATCGCGGCCAGCACCGCGCAGAGATTGCCGCGGTTATGGCGGCCGGGAAGCGCTACCGCACGGGTGTCGAAAACGAAATCTTCGCCGCGGAACAAATCGTCGCCGCGCAGGTGCCAACCGTCCTCGCGCCCGAACCAGCGCGCCTCGCTGTCCGGCAAGGACAGCGCGGCGAGCCTGCGATCCTGCGCGTTGAGCACGGCGATGCGCGGCTTTCCTTCGGTCAGCAGCGCCAGCTTGTCCTCGACGTAGCGTTGTTCGCCACCGTGCCAATCCAGGTGTTCGGGGAAGATATTGGTGACCACGGCCACATGCGGGCGCACGCCCGAGCCGGCCACGTCGCGGGTCTGGTAGCTGGACAGCTCGATCGCCCACAATTCGGCCTCGTCTTCGAGCAATTCCAGCAACGGCAGGCCGATGTTGCCGCACAGGGCCGTGCGGTGCCCACCCGCGCGCAGCAGATGCGCGAGCAAGGCGGTGGTAGTGCTCTTGCCCTTGGTGCCGGTGACGCAGACCGTGCGCGCATCCGGCCGTTCGGCGAACCACAGCGCGGTGCCGCCGACAAAACGAGTGCCTTCGTGCGCGGCGATCAGCGCTTCGGGCTTGTAAGGGCTGATGCCGGGCGATTTGACGACGATATCGAACGCGGACAAACGGCCCGCGCTGGCATCGGTTTCGACGCTGAGCGCTCCGTCGCCCGCGGCGCTTGCGTCGGCGGCTTCATCGGCGCTGCAGAACAGCGTCAGCGGCAGTTGCGGCAGGCGCGAGCGGATCGCACGGTAAGCGGCGCGGCCCTCTCGCCCCCAGCCCCACAGCGCGACGCGCCGGCCTTCAAGTTGCGAAATGCGCACTTAGCTTGTCCCACAGCGCAGGCGGCACGCGATGCTCGTCGTCTATCGTCAACAATGGAGCGATGTCGAGTTCGGAAGCCTGCAGTTGCGGCTGGATCTCGCGGCGGAAGCGTTCGACGATGGCGTCTTCCCGCCATTCCGGACGCTGCGCCAGCGCCGCCATCGCAGCGCGCGATTCTTTGCCTTCGCCGACGCATTCGAAAGGCTTGTGGTTCTGGAACTCGAGCAATGCGTCGTAACCGGGGATCTGCGCGGCATCGTCGAGCAAGTTGCGGCCGAAGATGGCCACCAGCCGCGGTTTGGGCATGAACGGCGCCAAGGCCAGGAACACGAAATGGCACTTGGGGCAGACGCCGCACCAGCGGCTGGCGGGACGTTCGCCCAGCAGGTGGAAGTTGCGGTTGCAACTGGAGAAATGCGCGTCGTAGCGATCCGTTTTGGCGAACTGCCGGGCCACCGCGAGCTCGCTCAATGGCCGCAGCAGCGAGTAGTAACTCAGGTCGGCGGCGATGCGGCGCTGCACGTAGCCGCCGAAGTCGCGTTCGAAGGCCCAGCCTTTCGACCACTGGTGGTTCACCTCGCCGGTCCCTTCGATCAGGCTGCCGTAGCTGGCCGAACGCTCGTTGGAGAACACGACCTGATCGGCGCCGAGCAGCGCCGCGGCGAACACCATGATCGCCGAGTTGATCGCGGTGACCGGGATATGGCCGTTGTAGGCGCCCTGACGGTTGTATTCGAACAGTTCCGGCGCCAGCTGGCGGCCGATGTTGAGCGTCGGCAAGCCGGTGCGTTCGGCGCAGGCCTTGATCAATTGCGAGCCGCCGACCCAGGTGACCGTCTGTTCGATGCCGGCCGCGCGCAACGCTTCGATGCTGACCAGCGAATCCTTGCCGCCGCCGATGGCGACGAGCGCATGCCTGCGCAGACCGAGCGACGCCGCATCCGCCTTTGCGGGAGCGAGATCGGAAGCCGGAAAACGGATCCGGCCGTGCAGGTTAAGGCCATTGCGATACGCGAATTCGCCCAGGCCGTTGAGGTAGAGTTCTTCCATCAATGCAGCGGTGTCGGCATCGATGCCGTACGAATCGATCCGGATTTCCGCAGGCACCGCTGCCTTGTAATAACTGACGCCGGTGATCAGGTGCAGCGAACGCAGCGCCTTTTCCGCAGCCTGCGCGCGAGCGCCGTCGAGCGCGAACGGTGCGCCCGGAATCGTGATCGTTTCGACCAGCTCCGGGCCGTCGTCGAACGCGTAGACCAAGCGCGCGATGCCGGTGCCGGGATCGAAATCGCAGCGGACGAAGCGGAAGGCGCGGATGGAATCCCTGTCGAACGTCATCTAATCAACCGCCCCATTGTATTTATCCGACAAATTCTTGGTCGTCAGCCGCAGGTAACGCCGGCAAAGGAAGAATTCGGCCGCCAGCGCCGGCAAGGCGCCGAGCATCACGCCGAAAATAAGCGCGTACAACGCGATCGAGGGCATCCAAACCCACGCCTCGCGGAAAGTGCCCGGCGCAGCGGCGAATACCTGGTCCAGCAGTTCGGCGATCATCAGGCAGATCAGCACGAACACCGGAAACATGAGGAAGGCCAGCGCTACCGTCTTGAACGCCATGCCGATCGGCGTCCACTTGCGGTCCAGGTCCGCGCCTTCGCGCCAGCCGACCACCAGCCACGCCGCCAAGCCGGCCGTCATCGCCGCCGCAGGCGCGATGCCCAGGGCCGAGCGTGCGTTGGACGGCCACTCCGACCACGGCGCGCCGCTCATCGCGCCGATCGCGACGTAGGCGATCGTCACCAGCGCGGCCGCGGTGAGCGCGCTGGCCAGCGTCAGCGCGGCCTTAGGGCTCATCGATGCCGTCCCCGTCCATCGCTTCCTCGTGCGGCAGGTCGCGCAGGTTGTAATGGTTGGCCATCACGTAGCCGTAGGCGCCGGCGTCGGCGATCAGCAACACATCGCCTTCCGCGGTGGCTGCGGGCAGCAGGCGCGAATGCGCCAGCACGTCGCTGGATTCGCAGATCGGGCCGACGATGTCGAACTCGGCGCGACGCGCATCGTCCAGGCGCGACAGGTTGTGGATGCCGTGATAGGCCTCGTACAAGGCCGGCCGCATCAACGCGTTCATGCCGGCGTCGCCGCCGACCCGGCGCACGCCGTCCTTCTCGACCACCTGGGTCACGTGCAGCAGCAGCGCGCCCGACTCCGCCACCAGATAACGGCCCGGTTCGATCGCCAGCTGGAAGCGCGGATAGGCGGCCTTGATCTCGGCCAGGCCCGCCGCCCAGGCGGCGATGTCGAAGGGGCTCGCGTCGGGCTTGTACGGGATCGGCAGTCCGCCGCCGATGTCGATGATCTCGACCGTGCCGATGCCGTCGGCGAAACCGGCCAGCTCGGCGTAGACCTGCTGCCAATGCTTGGGCAGGTCGACGCCGCTGCCCAGATGCGCATGCACGCCGACGATGCGCACGTCGAGCGCGCGCGCACGCGCGACGAACGCGTCCAGCGCGGCGATCGGCAGGCCGAACTTGGACGCGCTGCCGCCGGTCTTGACCTTGGCGTGATGGCCTTCGCCGCGGCCCAGGTCCAGGCGCACCCAGATCTTGCGGCCGGCGAACACCTCCGGCCAGTTGTGCAGCGCTTCGACGTTGTCCAGCGTGACCGTCACCCCGCGCGCGAACGCCGCCTCGTACTCGCCGCGCGGCGCGAAGCTGGGCGTGAACAGGACGCGGCCCGGATCGAACTGCGGGAACACGGTGAACACGTGCTGCAGTTCGCCCTGCGACACGCATTCGAATCCGAAACCCTCGGCCTGCAGCGTGCGCAGGATGTCCGGATGCGGATTGGCCTTGAGCGCGAAAAAGCGGCGGTCGATCGCGGTCGCGCCGTTGAGCGCGCGCGCGCGTTCGCGCACCACCGCGAGGTTGTAGACGTAGCGCGGCGTGCCGTGCGCGGCCATGCGCAGCAGGCGCTCGCGCTGCGTGCGCCACCACGGCGCCGGCGGCGGCGCCGGCGGGCCCTGCACGATCTCGCGCCAGCTCGGGCCGAACACGCTGGCGTCCTGCACCGGCATCGCGCCGCTGCGCACCAGTTCGGCGTGCAGGTGCGGCAGCAGGCCGTCGGCGTCCGCCTCGTCGATCACGAAGGTCAGGTTGAGGTCGTTGGACGACTGCGAAATCAGATGCACGCGTTCCTTGCCGAACGCCGCCCAGATGTCGGACAGCTTGTGCAACAGCGAACGCATGCCCCGGCCGACCAGGGTGATGGCCGCGCAGGGCGCGATCACCTTCACCCGGCAGATCTCGGCCAGGTCGGCCGACAGCTTGGCCAGCACGTCCGTGCTGACCAGGTTCTCGCTGGGATCCAGCGACACGGTGACGTTGGTTTCCGACGAGCCGATCAGGTCGACCGACAGGCCATGGCGCTTGAAGCGCTCGAACACATCGGCCAGGAAGCCGACCTGCTGCCACATGCCGACGCTTTCCATCGATACCAGCACGATGCCGTTGCGGCGGCTGATGGCCTTGACCCCGGGCACGGTGAGCGCGGCGCCGTCGATGCTGGTGCCGGGCAGGTCGGGCTTCTCGGTGTCCAGGATCGCCATCGGCACGCCGCCGTCGCGGCAGGGCTTGATCGAGCGCGGGTGCAGCACCTTGGCGCCTGTGGTGGCGATTTCCTGCGCTTCGGCGTAGTCGAGCCGGGTCAGCAGCCGCGCATCGGGCACTTCGCGCGGGTTGGCGCTGAACATGCCGGGTACGTCGGTCCAGATCTCGACGCGCTGCGCGCCGAGCAGCGAACCGAAGTACGCCGCCGAGGTATCCGAACCGCCGCGGCCGAGGATGGCGGTGTTGCCGTCGGCGTGCCGGGCGATGAAACCTTGCGTCAACAGCAACCGGGCGGGTTGCGCGGCGAAGCGCTGGCGCCAGTCGCCCTCGGCTTCGCGCCGGCACGAGACGGAAAGGCGCGTCGACCAATCGTTCTGGTTGGGCAGCGCGATCGCGTCGAGCCAGTCGCGCGCGTCGCACCAGCCGAAATCGAATCCCTGCGCGCGCAGATAGGCGGCGCCGAGGGTCGACGACATCAACTCGCCCTGCCCCAGCACCTCGGCCTGCCAGTCCAGCGGGCGCGATGCGGACCGCGCATCGGCAGCGAGCGCCTTCAACGCGGCCAGGCGCTCGCCCAGCGCCGCGTCGGCGTCGATCGCCAACTCCTGGGCGAAGGCGCGATGCCGTTCGACCAGCGCATCGATGCGCGCAGCCGGGTGCGGCGCGCCCTCGGCGATGGCCTGCAGCTCGTTGGTGACGCCGGACAGCGCCGACACCACCACCAGCACGCGCGCGCCGTTCTCGTCCGCGCGCCGTTTCGCCAACCGGCCGATGGTGTCCCAGCGATGGCGACGCGACACCGAGGTGCCGCCGAACTTGAGCACGATCCAGCGATCGGAAGGGGTGACGGAGGACATAGAATGCTTGCTCGCCCGGGCATCGGGCGCGAACGCGCAATTCTAGACGAAGCCCACGCCGGAAGCCCCCTGCATGTCCCCACGCCGCTATGCGCAACTCGACGTCTTCGCCAACCGCCCCGGCGCAGGCAATCCGCTGGCGGTAGTGCTGGACGCCCAAGGCCTGGACGACGAGGCCATGCAGGCCATCGCGCGCTGGACGCGGCTGCCGGAGACCACCTTCGTTTTTCCGGCCGCCTCGCCGGACGCCAGCTACGGCATCCGCATCTTCAGCCCGCGCCGCGAAGTGCCGTTCGCCGGCCATCCCAGCGTCGGCACCGCGCATGCGGTGCTCGAAGCCGGGCTGGCGCAGCCGCGCGACGGGCTGCTGGTGCAGGACGGCGTCGCCGGCAAGCTGCCTTTGCGCGTGGCCGGCAGCGGCCGCTCGCGCACCATCGCCGTGCGCACGCCGCAGGCACGGGTGCTGAGGATTGCCGGGCCGGGCGAACCGCACCTGCAGGACGCGTTGGCCGGGTTGCCGCCGGGCAAGCTTCCGCCCGCCCTGATGGACGGCGGCCGCCGCTGGTGGCTGGCCGAAGTGCGCGACGAGGCTTCGTTGCGCGCCGCGACGCCGAACTGGGAAGCGATCGGCCGCCTGGCGCAGGCCACCGAGAGCATGGGCTTGTGCGTTTTCGCGCGCAGCACCGACCCGGTGTACTACCTGGCGGTTCGCGCCTGGGTGGGCGCGCCGGCGCAATTCGAGGATGCCGCTTCGGGCGCGGCCAACGCCACGCTGGCCGCATGGCTGGCGTCGCAGGACGCGTTGCCCGGCGAAACCGGCTTCTACCGCATCAGCCAGGGCCGAGAAGTGGGCCACGACGCGATCATCGAACTGCAGGTCGACGACGGCGGCCAGGTGTGGTCGGGCGGGCGCGTGGTGACCGTGGTGAGCGGCCACATCGACTGGTAAGCGGTTTTTCGTAGGTGCGAATTCATTCGCACGCTCTTGATCGAAAAGCGTGCGAATGAATTCGCACCTACAAAAGCGGATGTGCGGCTATTTCGCTTCGTAGACCGGCTTGCCGTCGATCCAGGTCGAACGGATCTTCAGATCGTCGAGTTCGGCCACCGGCATCGTCAGCGGATCGGTTTCCACGATCACGAAATCCGCCGGCAACCCCGGCGCGAGACGGCCGCTCGCCTTTTCGTCCTTGCCTGCATACGCGGCGTCGGCGGTGAAGCCGCGCAACGCTTCGGCCGCGCTCAATTTCTGGTCGGCGAGCCAGCCGCCGGGCGGTTGGCCCTGGCGATCCTGCCGCGTCGCCGCCGCGTACAAGCCCAGGCGCGGGTCGACCGATTCCACCGGGAAGTCGGAGCCCAGCGCGATATGCGCCCCCGAATCGAGGAAGCGCCGCCAAGCATAGGCGCCGGCGATGCGTTCCTTGCCCACGCGATCCTGCGCCCACGGCATGTCGGACGTGGCATGCGTCGGCTGCATCGAAGCGATCACGCCGAGCTTGGCGAAACGCGGGATGTCGTCCAGCGACACGATCTGCGCATGCTCGATGCGCCAACGGTGGTCGGACTTGGCGTCGTCGCCCAATACGCGCTGATAGGTGTCGAGCGCCAGGCGGTTGCCGCGATCGCCGATCGCGTGCGTGGCCACCTGCACGCCGCAGCGCTTGGCCTTGCGCACCGCCGCTTCGTAAGCGTCGGGCACGGTGACGAGCAGGCCGCGGTTGCCGGGCTCGTCGCTGTAGTCGGCCAGCAATGCCGCGCCGCGGCTGCCGAGCGCGCCGTCCATATACAGCTTGACGCCCTGCATCTTCAGATGGCCGCCGGAATGGCGGTACAGGCCGTTCGCGCACAAGTCCTGCAGCGCGGCCTTGTCGCCATCGGCGTAGGCATCGATGCGCAACGGCAGGCGGCCGTCGTCGGCGAAGCGGCGGAACAACGCCAAGTCTTCGCGCGAAGTGCCCATATCGTGCACGCCGGTGAGGCCGTTGCTGGCCGTGGCCTGCAGTGCGCGCTGCAGGGCTTTTTCGCGGAAGGCCTCGTCGGGCGCGGGCACGACGCGGTTGATCAGGTCCATCGCGCCATCGACGAAGAGGCCGGTGGCCTTGTCGCCCTGGCGCAGGATACGGCCGCCATCCGGTTGCCAATCGCCGTCGAGCGTCTTGCCGGCCGGCCCTTTTTCGACCGCACGCATCGCTGCCGAATTCGCCCAGCCGGCATGGCCGTCCACGCGCTCCAGCCAGACCGGGCGATCGGGAAAGGCCGCATCCAGATCGGCGGCGGTCGGGAACTTGTTGTCGTGCCAGTCGTTCTGGTCCCAGCCGCCGCCGAGCAGCCAAGCATCTTTTGGCAGCGTCTTTTCGTATTCGCGCAGTCGCTGCAGGATGTCCGCTTTGTCCTTGGTGCCGACCAAGTCGGCGCGCATCAGCGCGTAGCCCAGGCCCATCAGGTGCGCATGCGCGTCGATCAGGCCGGGAATCACGATGGCGCCGCCGGCATCGATGCGCTCGGCGCCGGGATAGCGCGCAAGCAAGGTCTTGGCGTCGCCGAGCGCGAGCACGCGGCCGCTGTCGTCCCAGGCCATGGCCTCGGCGTTCGGCTGCCCGGCGTCGGAGGTATGGATGCGCGCGGCGGTCAGCACATGCACTTCGGCGGCCGACAGCGCCAACGGCGTCAGGCATAACGCAGCAGTCAAAACGAGACGACGCATTCGCGTAATTCCGATGTTGGACCCGTCAACTATGCGGCGCGCTCGGGCTTCGTGGCAACCCGCCGCGCTTGAGCGCTTCGTAAGAGCGGCTTCAGCCGCGGGCTCTTGCCCTGAGCCGCCGGTGCGCGGAGAGGCAAGCGCGCAAAACAACCGAAGGACGGCTTCAGGCGGCGCATGAAGCGGGCTATTACCGTGGCGATCTCGTCATCGGTCGGAAAGCTCGCGGCTAAAGCCGCTCCTACGAAAAGCAGTTGCTCACTGTCCGGAGGTTTCGTGCCGTACCACCGCACGCCGCCCCCAAGCGGCCATCGCCAACGCCGGGAAATACATCAGCAGCCCATACATGGCCCCGGGCACCGCGATCTGCGACGAATGGAGCAAGGTCAACGCGATCACGATCGCCAGCGTGCTGTTCTGCACACCGACTTCCATGCCGATGGTGATCGCGTCGCGTACCGCCAGTCCGCTGATCCGCCCGAGCAGGAAGCCAAGGCCGATGGCGGCGCAACACAGCGTCATCGCGGCCGGGCCGATCTGCGCGAACCAGGTCGGCAGGTTCGCGCGTTCGGATATCGCGATGCCCACGATCAGCAGCAGCAGGAACGCGAGCGCGAACCTGCTGACCCAGGGCTCGGCGCGCTGCGCGAACGACGGCGCGGAACGGCGGACGCCCATGCCCAGCAGCACCGGCACCAGTACTAACGCGGCCAGATGCACGATGGTTTGGCCCACCGGCAGCCGGATGTCGCGGGTTTCGCCGCCGAACAACTGCAGGGCCAGGTTCACCAGCAGCGGCACGCTGAGGAACGTCACCAGCGCACTGATGACCGTCAGCGTCACGGCCAGCGCGACGTTCCCGCGCGCCAGATAGGTCAATGCGTTCGAAGTGGTGCCGCTGGGGCAGGCCGCGACCAGCACCAATCCGATCGCGAATTCGGCCGGCATGGGGAACAGCCACGCCACGGCGAAACCGAGCAGCGGCAGCAGCGCGTAATGGCCCAGGATGCCGACCAGCACCGGTTTGGGCCGTTCGGCGATGCGGCGGAAGTCGCCGCCGCTCAGGGTCATGCCGATGCCGCACATGATGATCGCGATGGCCAGCGGCAGAGCGAACTTGATCAGCAAGCTATCTTGCATGCGTCAACCCATGGCTCGACCGATATCCAGGCATCGTATCGTGAATATGACGCCGCGTGCATAGCTTTCTTGGATCGGAACTCGATCTCACGCGAAGGCAACCTTCGCGTGAGGTCGAGCCGGTTGACTAGTCAGATAGCGCAAGTGCCAGAGACAGACATATCGCCCAAGTTGACGACACCGCCGTAAGCGCCAGCATACTTTCCGCAAACGAATCTCAAAATGAAGCACTCGCGCCAACCTATGCACGTTTGCACCGTAGGACCCGCTTTTGCGGGAGCTACCACAGCCAATCCCAACAGGATGGATAACATCGTCGATTTCAAGAGCAGATTGCGGGACATTCGCTTCTCCTAGCGTCAATACAGGTGGGCCCTGCGAACCGGGCAAACTCCAAGACGAGGGAAGCGACAATCGCTGGCCAAAAAGAAGGGGCCTTTCGGCCCCTTCCTACTCTCCCTGCAAAGCGGTGATTACTCCGGGCGTACGTCGACCCGCACACGGATCCGGTCGCCCGGATGGTAATCGGTTCGGGTGCGGTAACTGCGCCCGCCGTACTCGTAGGTCACATCGTAGCCCGCCACGCGGTTGTCGTTGACGCGGCTATAGCCGTAGCCGTTGCGGACCGGTTCCGGATCGCACACGGTCACCGAAGCGGGACGCTGCCGCTGGCGCACGGACTGGTCGTAAATCGCGCGGCCAGCCATGCCGCCCGCCATGGTGCCCAGCGCCGAGGCGACGTAACGTCCGGAGCCGCCGCCGACCTTGCTGCCGACCACCGCACCGATCACGCCGCCGACGACCGTCGCCACCGTACGGCTGGTTTCGTTGCCGCCGCGATAACCGTTGTTGCCGTAATAGCCGTCGTTGCCATAGCCGTTGCTGCTGCGATAGTAGCCGTCGCGAGCGTAGTATCCGTCGTTGCCGTATCCGTTGTTGCCATAACCATTGTTGTAGTAAGGGTCGTTGGACGCATAACCCTCGTTGCGCGTATAGCAACGTTGCGAACCATTCGAATGCGCGCCGGTATTGCCATAGCCGTAATCCGACTGGATCACCGGGTCCACCCGAAGCACGCGCGCGTAGTCGTAGTGGCTGCCCGACGACTGGCCGTAACGGTCGACCGTCGGCTGGCCGTACTGGGAGTAATACCCCGAGGATTGCGCCGAGGCGGTGCCGACCGTGGCGGCCAAGCCCAGGGCAAGGATCGAAGTAGCGAGGCGTTTCATGGTGTGCTCCGGGCGCCGGAATGGCGCGCCTCGCACGCTAGAGTCGGGCAGGTAAAGCCGTGCTGAATCGAAACCGATTACAGCGCTACGGCCAACAAGGGGTTTACCTCGCCGACAGCCACGCCATCGACTGCCGGGCCGCGTCGATGGCGCTTGCACCCAGCAACGGCGCCACATGGCCGGCGGCCGGCAAACGGATCACATCGGCCCGCCAAGCCGCCGCCAGCGCCAGCGTGGTTGCCGCAGGTACATCTTCGTCGTCTTCAGAAACTAGGCAGAGCACCCGGCATAGCGGCTTCGCGACGGCGATTCCGGCTTGCGCCGCGCGCATCGCCGCACCGCTTTCGTCGCGCCAGCGCCTGAAGGCGTAGAGCGCGGATGCATCGTTGGCATCGGGCATCGACTTGCGCGTCGATGCCAGCCGAGCATCGCGGCGCCACGGCACGACATCGGGCCATGCCCGATGCGGCAGTCCCTCGTGGAACGGCGCCGGAGGCAGCGGATTGATCAGCACCAGCGCGTCGGCCTCGTCGGCCGTAAACGCGGCCAACAAGCCGCCCAGGCTCGCGCCGATCAGCGCTCGCGGGCGTGGCAGCGTACGCAGCGCGTCGCGCACCTGCGCGACGTAATCTTCGAACACGGTCGCCTGCACACCGGCGGGCGAAGACTGCAGATCGGGGGCGTGGGCTTGAAGTCCCCGCGCCGCGAACACCCCGCGCCAAAGATTCCACTCCCAGCCGCCGCCGCCGGCGCCGTGGATCAGCAATGCCGATTTCATCGCCGCAAGGCCGCCGTCATCGCCAGCAGCTTGTCGGCGACCCGGCGCACCGATTCGCGATCCTCGGCCGCGGCCATCGCCAGGTAATGGCCGGCGACATTGCGGATCGCCGGTTTGGCGACGCGCACCAGGCGTCCACTGGCGACAGCATCGTCGGCGAGCGGAGAGCGCAGCAAGGCGATGCCCAACCCCGCCTGCGCGGCCGTCAGCACCAGGTCGTAATCCTCGAAACGGCGGTCGGCGGATTTGGCGCGGAAGCGCACGTCCTGCGCGGCCAGCCAGTCGCGCCACTGGCTGGTGTCCGAATCGTGCAGCAAGGCGTGCTCGGCCAGGCGCGCGGGTTTTGCGTGGGCGCCCAGGCTGGCGGCTAGATCGGGAGAAGCCACCGGATACAGCTGTTCGGCGAACAGCAATTGCGCGCGGACACCCCGCCACTGGCCCTTTCCGTAACGCACCGAGAGATCGCTCTGGCCCGCGGCGAGATCTGCGACGCGATGTTCGATCGCCAGTTCGATCCGCCGTTGCGCGGGCGATTCCTGCAAGGCGGGCAACCTGGGCAGCAGCCATAGCCGCGCGAACGAAGGCACCACGCTGATCCTGATCGTCGGCATCTCGCGGCGCGGCCGCCAGCGGTCGGCGGATTCGCGGATGGCGCCCAGCGCTTCCTCTACCTGCGCGACGAAGCGCTGACCCGCAGGCGTAGCGCGCACGCCGCGGCCGTGGCGCTCGAACAAAGGCGTGCCCAGCCAGCGCTCGACGGACTGCACGCGGCGACTGACGGCGCCATGGGTCAGTTCCAGCGATTCGGCGGCGGCAGTGAACGACCCCGTGCGGTGCGCGGCGATCACGGCGGTCAGTCCGTCCAGCGGCGGCAAGGATGAGCTGTGCATGTGGCGCACAGCACATCATCGATCGTTGCGCTATGTCAACAGCCCGGCCGCGGCGAGCATGGGCGCGTCTTCCCTACCCGCCTTCCTATGCGCCACCCGATCCGACCGTGCCGTACGCGCAGACGCGCCCGCTACCTCGCGACTCTCGGCGCCGCCGTTTTTGCAGCCGCAGCGCAAGCCCAGGACGATGTGGCCGGCAGCGCCGACGATGCGTTCGGCAGCCGCATCGGCCAGGAAAGCATCGGCCTGTATTCCGAATCGCTGGTGCGCGGGTTCGACCTGCAGCAGGCGGGCAACTACCGCATCGGCGACGCCTATTTCGTGCGCGCGGCGGGGCCCACGGACGCCATCGTCGCGTCGTCGCAGGTCCGGGTCGGCGCAAGCGCGCTACCGATCGACTTCCCGGCGCCGTCCGGCATCGTGCAATACACGCTGCTGCCGGGCGATCGCGACCGCAGCCGCATCGAAATCGGCTTCCAGCATGCGCTGGACAGCAATCCGCGGCCGTATCTGCGCAGCTTCTTCACCCGCCGCACCGACGACGGGCGTTTCTCGCTGTCGGGCGGCGTGCTGGGTTCGCCGAGCGCGCGTTACATGTTCGGCAACGAAGCCGAATACTACGGCGTCGGACTGGTGCCGCGGCTGCGGCTGGGCCAGCGCTGGCAGCTCACCGGTTTCCATGGCCTCTACGTGCAGCGCTACCAGGCCGACGTGGGATTCGTGCCCGCCGACGGCGTGCGCCTGCCGCAACCCGACCGGCTGCGTTACCTCGGGCAGACGTGGTCGCGCTTCGACACCCGCAACGTCACTTCAGGCGCGATCGCCGCTTCCGACGCGCGCGACAACGCTTGGGACTATTCGCTGTCGGCCGTTCGTTCGCGCGTAGACCGGCCTCGGTCGGACTTCAACCTGTTCACCGAAATCGACGCTGCGGGCCGCGCGTCGGCATCGGCCTTGGTCGCGCGCGACCGCACGATCGATTCGAAAGCGCTGGAGGCCATCGCACGCCGCGACTGGACCGGTGAACGCCATCGCCACGAGTTGACCGCACTCGCCCGCTCGCGGCGCTCGGACTATCGCAACCCGCGCACGACGTCGGTCGACGTGGGCGACGCCTCGTTGCTGGGTCAGGTACCGCAAGCGCCGCGCGCGGCGGACGATCACGGACCTCAGGGCGGCGCCGGGGTCGAGCAACGCGAATGGGGGTTGGGCTGGCGCTATCAGCACCGCGGCGGTTTCACCGCCAATGCCGGTTTGCGCCGCGTCGCGATCGACGAAACCGCGCTGCAGGCCAACGGCGTACGCACGATGCGCAGCTCTGGCGCCTGGCTGTACAACGGCTCGATCGTGCTGCCGCTGTCGGCGCGGTCGACGGCTTTCGCCTCCACGACGCGCGGCATCGAAGAAGCGGGCAGCGCTCCCGAGAACGCCAGCAATCGTTTCCAGGTGCTGCCTCCGATCCTGGCGCAGCAGTCGGAGCTGGGCGTGAAGTGGCAACCGGACGCGTCGCTGTCGCTGATCGGCACCTTGTTCGAGATCGAAAAACCCGAGCCCGGCTTCGACGCCGGCAATGCCTATCGGTTTTTGGACGATGTCCAGCACCGCGGCGCCGAAATTTCCCTGGCGGGCGACATCGCCGAAGGCCTGCACGTGGTCGCCGGCGCGACCTGGATGCGGATGCGGCTGCAGGGCGATCGCGTGGACGCCGGCCAGATCGGCGAGCATCCGGTCGGACGCTCGGCGAAGCTGGCCTTGGCCAGCTTCGATTACGCGCCTTCGCGATGGCGCGGCGTTTCGATCGATGCCGACGCGACCTACTACGGGCCGCGCTTCGTCGACGAACGCAATCGCTACCGCACGCCCGGCTATACGCTGCTCAACGTCGGCATGCGCTACCGGTTCGCCTGGAATGGCCTGCCGGCGGCCCTGCGCCTGCGCGTCTACAACGCCACCGACAAATACGCCTGGACAGTGGGCGGCAGCGGGATCCAGTCCTACGAACCCGAACGCCGGGTGATGCTGAGCCTGGCGCTGGGCGAATAGACCGGCCCGGTTAGACCAGTTCCGCCTCCAGCGTAATCGGCACCGCGCTCAGCGCCCTGGACACCAGGCAGTTTTGCTTGGCGTTGTCGGCGATGGCGCGGAACTTGGCTTCGTCTATGCCCGGGATCTTGGCTTTGGTCTTCAGACGAATGGCGCTGAGTGTGGGGCCGCCTTCCATCGACAGATCCACCTCGGCGCGCGTATCCAGCGCTTCCGGCGGATGGCCGGCGTCGCTCAGCATGGCCGACAGCGCCATCGTGAAGCAGCCGGCGTGCGCGGCGGCGATCAGTTCCTCGGGGTTGGTGCCTTTGACATCGCCGAAACGGGTGTTGAAGCCGTAGCGCGTGTTCTCCATCAGCCCGCTCTGCGGCGTGCTGAGCTGGCCCTGTCCGGTCTTGAGGTCGCCTTCCCAGTGCGCGGTGGCGTGGCGCGAGATGCCCATGTCGTCCTCCGTAGGTGTGTGGATGTTGCGGTCGCGCCCAGCCTAATCAGGCGATCGTTACGTAAGCGTTGCCATGCTGCGCTGCAACGGCGATCCGGGTCTGGGCACGGGCGCGATGCCGCGCTAAGGTGACGATCCGCCATGACCGACGCGCGGTCGCCTGCCAGCCAGGCAAACGCGACCAGGGGCAGCTTCCGCAACGCCGACCATGACGTCCTCTTCAACCCAGACCCCAGGGAGAGACGGACTCATGTCCTACAGCACAGAACAAATCCGCAACGTGGCTCTTGCAGGCCACCCGGGCGCCGGCAAAACAACGCTTTTCGAAGCCCTGCTGCATGCCGGCGGCGCCGTCCAGACGGCAGGCACGATCGAACGCGGCACCACGGTCTCCGATTTCGATCCGCTGGAAAAGGAACGCGGCCACTCCATCGATGCCGCTATCGCCAGCATCGACCACGCCGCGGCGGGTCAACCACTTGTACACGTCAACCTGATCGACACGCCCGGCTACCCCGATTTCCGCGGCCCCACGCTGTCCGCACTGGCCGCGGTGGAAACCGCGATGATCGTGGTCGACGCCGACACCGGCATCGGCTACGGCACCCGCCGCATGATGGAGCACGCCAAGGCGCGCAACCTGTGCCGGGTAATCGTGGTCAACAAGATCGACCACGACGGCGCCAGCAGCGCCCGCCTGCTCGACGAATTGCGCGACGCCTTCGGGCCGGAAGTGTTGCCGCTCAACCTGCCCGCGGATGGCGGCAAGGCCGTCGTGGACTGTTTCGGCCAGTCGTCGGGCGACAGCGACCTGGGACCGGTCGCCGACTGGCACCAGAAGATCATCGACCAGGTGGTCGAGATCAACGAAACCGTGATGGACCATTACCTCGACCTCGGCGAAGCCGGCCTGAGCGGCGAAGAGCTGCACGATGCGTTCGAGCAATGCCTGCGCGAAGGGCATCTGGTGCCGGTGTGCTTCGTCTCGGCGCGCAGCGGCGCGGGCGTCAAGGAACTGCTGGACGTGGCCGAGAAGCTGTTCCCGCATCCGGGCGAGGCGAATCCGCCGCCGTTCCATAAGGGCAACGGCGCCGACGCGCAGCCGATCGAGGCCAAGCCGGATCCGAAGGCGCACGTGATCGCCGACGTGTTCCGCATCGTCAACGACCCCTTCGTCGGCAAGCTCGGCGTGTTCCGCGTCTACCAGGGCACGGTGAAGAAGGATACGCAGCTGTTCGTCGACGACGGCAAGAAGCCGTTCAAGGTGGCGCACCTGTTCAAGCTCAAGGGCAAGGACCACAGCGAGATCGCGCAGGCGGTGCCCGGCGACATCGCCGCGGTCGCCAAGGTGGACGACTTGCATTTCGATGCCGTGCTGCACGACAGCCACGACGAAGACCAGATCCACCTGGCGCCGCTCTCCTTCCCCAAACCGATGTTCGGCCTGGCGATCAACGCCGCCAGCAAGGGCCAGGAGCAGAAACTCGCCACCGCGCTGCACAAGCTGTCCGAAGAAGACCCCTGCTTCCATGTCGAGCACGAAGCCGAAACCAACGAGACCGTGATCCGCGGCTTGTCCGACTTGCATCTGCGCGTGAACCTGCAGCGGCTCAAGGACAAGTACGGCGTGGATGTGACCACCCGCCCGCCGCGCATCGCCTACCGCGAAACCATCGGCGCCAAGGCCGAGGGCCACCACCGCCACAAGAAGCAGACCGGCGGCGCGGGCCAGTTCGGCGAGGTGTTCCTGCGCATCGAACCGCTGCCGCGCGGCAGCGGCTTCGAATTCGTCGATGAAGTGAAGGGCGGTACGATTCCTGGCCAGTTCCTGCCCGCGGTCGAGAAAGGCGTGCGCCAGGTGCTGTCCGGCGGCGCCATCGCCGGCTATCCGATGCAGGACGTGCGCGTCATCGTCTACGACGGCAAGCACCATCCGGTCGACAGCAAGGAAGTCGCTTTCGTCGCCGCCGGCAAGAAGGCCTTCCTGGATGCGATCGGCAAAGCCAAGCCGCAAGTGCTGGAGCCGATCGTCGACTTGGACGTGAATGCGCCGGAGCAGCACATGGGCGACATCAGCGGCGGCCTGGCCAGCAAGCGCGCGCGCATCAACGGCACCGATTCGGCGCGCGGCGGCGAAATCGTCGTCAAGGCGCAAGTGCCCCTATCCGAACTGGAGGGCTATGCCGCCGAGTTGAAATCGGTCACCGCAGGCCGCGGACGTTACTCGCTGGATTTCAGCCATTACGAACCCGTGCCTGCGCAGGTGCAGCAGAAACTCGTGGAAGCCTATAAACCCAAACACGAAGAAGATTGACGTAGCCCGGGTGGAGCCGAAGGCGATACCGCGCCATCGGGTCGCTCCTTTACGATGCCATCCCAACGCGCCGCCGCGCGCTGCGAGCCATCGATTGCGGCTGCTCTTCGCTCGGAATGCCGAGACCGAAAAAACCGTCGTAATTGGCCATACGCAGCGCGCGGCGGCGCGTTGCGCCCACATCGCAAACGGATGACGCGGCAGCGCGGTCCTCCATCGCCGGCAACGCATCCCCGGCGGCACGTACTTCTTCACTTTGCCGTTGAGCGATCGCTCACAACGGCTGCTGACCGAACATATCGAAAGCCTTCGCCTAGCTTATGCGTCGGTTCGCAAGCGGCACCCCTTCCAGACCGATGCCATCGTCACCCTCCCCGACCATCTGCACTGCTTGTGGACGTTGCCGGAAGGCGATGCCGACTATCCGACGCGCCGGCGATCGATCAAGACCCGGTTCACCGCGTCTCTCGCCGCAAGCGGGATACGTGCCAATCGCCGGTGCCATGAACGCGCCGTCTGGCAACCGCGTTTCTGGGAACACGCCATCCGCGACGAGATGGATCTGTCGCGCCATATCGATTACATCCACTTCAACCCGGTGAAGCATGGCCTAACCGACCGTGTCTCGGACTGGCCGCATTCCTCGTTCCATCGTTTCTGCAGAGATGGAAACCTGCTTAAGGATTGGGCCGGCGTTTTCGAGTCACACCATAAGAAAGGCGAGTAAGCACCGCATCTGCGAGGAAAAAGCCCCGGGTATCGCTTCGCTCCACCCGGGCTACGCTGGAGCTGAGTCGGTCGATCTGGCGGCTTTCTCGGCATCCCCGTCCATCGATTTCTTTCAAATGCCTGAAAAAAAGGCTTGGCGTGGCGCTGCGCATGCCCTACATTTCGCTTGCCGACGGGGTCGGCCCAGACAACCAACCAAGAGTATCGACAGGATAACTATGGCAAAGAGTGCGAAAAAAGCCGCTAAGAAAGCCGCTCCGAAGAAGTCCGCCGCCAAGGCGGGCCCGGCCAAGCCGATCAAGGAAGCGCTGAGCAAGTCCGGCCTGGTGTCACACATCGCCGAATCGAGCGGCGTGCTGGCCAAGGACGTCAAGGCCGTGCTGGCTTCGCTGGAGTCGGCCATCGCCGGTTCGATCAGCAAGAAGGGCGCTGGTTCCTTCACCCTGCCGGGCCTGTTCAAGGTGACCTCGGTCGCCGTCGCCGCCAAGCCGAAGCGCAAGGGCAAGAACCCCTTCACCGGCGAAGAGCAGTGGTTCGCCGCCAAGCCGGCTTCGGTCAAGGTCAAGGTCCGTCCGCTGAAGAAGCTGAAAGACGCTGCCGCCTGATCGCGATGCTATTCCCGCCGGAACGGCAATCTTGCCGTTCCGCGCGGTTTGCGGCCGACGCGCACGCCGGCCGTCGCGTTGACTGCGGGTCATGGACGCGCTCTCTCCTGCCTTCGCCGCTTTTCTCGCCGACGCCATCCTGGCGCTGCATGTCGGCATCGTCGCCTTCGTGGTGTTCGGCCAGGCCGCGATCCTGATCGGCGCCTGGCGCCGCTGGCGCTGGATCCGCAACTTTCGCTTCCGCATCGCCCATCTCGCGCTGATGCTGTTCATCGCGCTGCAGGCTTGGCTCGGCCAGTTGTGTCCCTTGACCGTGTGGGAACAGGCGCTGCGCGGCCATGCCGGACAAACCGCCTACGCGGCATCCTTCATCGAGCATTGGCTTTCGCGGCTGATCTTCTTCCAGGCGCCGTGGTGGGCCTTCGTCGCCGCCTACAGCGCTTTCGCCGCCGTGGCGCTGGCCTGCTGGTATTGGGTGGCGCCGCGCCGGAAGGGCCGCTAAGCCGCCGCACCGCGGCATGCAAATCGAACCGGACAGGTCCATGATCGTCTCTGGGGGGTTCATGGAGCCGCAACGACACCTCATCAACTCAGCGGGAGTAAGTCGATGGATATCGTCGGTCTGCTTGTGAATGCGGTTGCGGGTGCGGTCGGTGGCGGCGCCACCGGTAAGGCGATGAAGGAAAAAGGCCTGGGCACGATGGGCGACACCATCGTCGGCCTGATCGGCGGCATCGGCGGCGGCGCCCTGATGCAGCAATTGGGTTTCCTGGCCAATACCGCGCAGTCGGCGGGCTTCGATGTCGGCGCACTGGCAGGCCAATTGGTCGGCGGCGGCGTGGCCGGAGCGATCCTCACCGCGATCGTCGGCATGGCCAAGAACGCTGCGGCCAAACGCCCTGGTTGAGAGTAAGGCCGCATCGGCACGAACGACCGTGCGGATACGGTTCGCCGAATGGAACGCACCGGCGCGCCTATGCGCCCGCACGACGCGCTAGGCTTGGCGCGTCGCAGATACCGGCACTACCGTCATGTCCTTGTTCGACCTCCCCACCCTGCTCGCCTATCTCGCCGCAGCCACCGTGCTGGTGCTGATTCCGGGGCCGGGCACGGCCTGGATCGTCGCGCAAACCGTCGCCGGCGGCACGCGCCGCGGATTGCAGGCGGGCCTCGGACTCGAAACGGCGACGTTGATCCATGCACTCGCCGCGGGCTTGGGTTTGTCGGCGTTGCTGGCCGCTTCGGCGATCGCTTTCGAAGTGCTCAAGTACGCCGGCGCGGCCTACCTGGTGTGGCTGGGCATCAAGGCCTGGCGCGATAAGCCGGCGATGGAAACCGCGCCGTCCGCGCAGACGCCGACGCTCGGACGCCATGTGTACCGCCGCTCGGTACTCACCGGCGTGCTCAACCCGAAAGTCGCGGCGTTCTTCCTCGCCTTCCTGCCGCAATTCGTGCACCCGGAACGCGGCCTGGTGTGGCTGCAGTTCCTGGTGCTGGGCGTATTGCTGTCGCTGATCGGCTTCAGCCACAGCAGCGTGCTGGCCTTCGCGATCGGCCGCTTCGGCCGCCGCTTGTCGGCCGATGCGCGTTTCGCGCGCTGGCGGCAGAAACTGATCGGCACCGTCTTCGTCGGCTTGGGCGTGCGGTTGGCGGCGCAGCACCAGGCCTGACGCACCCGTGTCCGCCCGCGACGCGGACGCGGCGCCCTTTGCCGCGCCCGTCGCCGGACGCTAGCATGCGTTGCGTCGACAACAGGGGAATCGCGCATGGCCCACCGTAGCCTCTGGCTGTTCGCGCTCGCGCTGCTGGTGGGGATCGCATTGTTGCTGGGCAGATCCTGCACGCGCGACGATACGGCCGGCAACAGCGCCGCGGTCGCGCCCGCAGCGAGCGATGCGGCCGCAGACGCGTCTGGACCCGAATCCGGTGCCGCGGCGGCGGAGGGCCAACGCCAGCAAGCCATCTCCACGGCGGTCGACACGCTGCATCGCTACCTGTTCGCGATCAGTACCGGCGACCATGCCAAAGCGAATGCATTCTGGGCCGACGGAAAACCCGCTGCGGCGCCGGCCGAAGCGGACCTGCGCACGCTCCAAGGCGCCAGCGCCCGCATCCAGAACGATCCGCCCAAACCGCTGGATTCCGAAGCGGTGCCGGCGGCGCTGGAAATTCCGATCGAACTGCGCATCAGCGTCGAAGGCGCGCCGGTGCGCCACTACTCGGGCTGGTATCGCTTGCGCGCCGCCAATCCGGTCCAGGGCCCGTGGAAGATCACCTCGGCCTCGGTCAGGGTGCGCACGCCTTGACGCCGATCGCGCTGCCGCGCTTGAAGCCCGCCGCTTCGCCCACATCCGTATTGGAACGAACCGCGACGGAGCTATTCGTGAAAGCACAGGGTTTCCTCGATCAACTGTTCAAGACCGCCCAACAAGGATTGGGCAACGGCGCCCTGGACGGGCTGCTCGGCGGCGGCGCGCGCACGTCGCAGCCGCAAACCGGGGCAGCGCCCGACAAGGGCTTGCTGAACGCCGATTTCGGCAAGGGCGCGCTCGCCGGCGGTGCGCTGGGATTGCTGCTGGGCAGGAACCGCACCACGCGCAAGCTGGCCACCTACGGCGGCCTGGCCGCGCTCGGCGTGATGGCCTACAAGGCCTACGGCGATTACAAGCGCCAGCAGGAAGGCGCGTCGTCCGCCGAACCGCGCACCGTCGACCGCCTGCCGGCGCCGGAAGCCGAGCTGCACAGCCAAGCCATCCTGAAAGCCTTGGTAGCCGCCGCCAAAGCCGACGGCCACATCGACGAACGCGAACGCGCGGTGATCGAAGGCGAGTTCAGCCGCATCGACGACGACCCGCAGCTTCGGCAATGGCTCAGCAGCGAACTGCAGCGCCCGCTGGATCCGGCCGAAGTCGCGCGTGCGGCGACCACGCCCGAAATGGCTTCGGAAATGTACCTGGCCAGCGTGCTCGCCGCGGACGAACAAAGCTTCATGGAGCGCGCCTACCTGGACGAACTGGCGCGCCAGCTCAAGCTCGACGATGCCTTGAAGGCGAAACTCGAGCAGCAAGTGCGCGACGCCGCCGCCTGACTCCGCTGCCATGCATGGCCTGCTGAAAGCCGCAGTCGCGCTGTCGCTGCTAGCGGCGGCCGCGTTTTGGTCGTGGCGCCAGCCCTTCATGTTGCAGCCGCGCACCTGGTGGGAATTGTCCCGGTTGCGACCGCCGGTTTCCCTGCCCAGTCCGGTCGACGGCGTCGACGCGCGGCGCATCGCCGATACCTACGGCGCGCCGCGCGGCGCCGACCGCCGCCATGCGGGCGTCGACATCTTCGCCGCACGCGGCGCCGCGGTGACCAGCACCACGCGCGGACTCGTGCTGTCGGTTCGCGAAGGCGGCCTGGGCGGCAGGCAGGTGTGGATCCTGGGCCCGGCGCACGAGCGGCACTATTACGCGCACCTGCAGGACTGGGCGCCGGGCCTGGCGGCCGGCGACGTCGTCCGCGCCGGCGACAGGCTCGGCAGCGTCGGCGACAGCGGCAACGCGCGCGGCACGCCGCCGCATCTGCATTACGGCATCTACGGCCGCGATGGCGCCTACGATCCGCTGCCATTGCTGCGGGCCGCCGCGAAGTCCGGAACGGCCGCTTCCAGCCGTTGACGGCCGGCGCCAGGATCGGCGGCATCGAGTAACATTCGGCCGAAGCGCCCCACCTCCTGGAATCCACATGGACAAGCGTTTCTGGATCTGCGGATTGGCGATGTCGGTGGCGACCCTGCTGACCGGCTATGCCGTGCACGGCGGGTTGCTGGCCGCGGACTACGCGCCTCTGTACGGCACGCTGCTGCGCACGCCCGAACAGCAGGAACCCTACTTCGCATGGCTGATCGTGGCCGACTTGCTGATCGGTTTCGCCATGACCTGGCTCTACCGTTTCGGTTTTTCGGAAGGCCGGTCGACCGCCGCCCAGGGTTTGCGTTTCGGCTTCGCGATCGCATTGCTGGCGGCCGTTCCCCTGCACCTGATCTATTACGCGATCCAGCCGCTGTCCGGCGCGCTCGTCGCCAAGCAGGTGGCCTTCGACACGATCCGTTTCATGCTGCTCGGCTTGCTGATCGCGTACCTGCAGCCGCGCCGACCGGTACTCTGACCGCTAACCGCACGTTCACCGCCGCCGCGTAGGCTGCATGCCAGCCACGGAGCACCGCATGCATCGCCACCGTTTTTTCTTCGCCGCTTTCGTCGCGACCGCCATCGCCGCCTGTTCCACGATCGGCGCGATGTCGGCCTGGCTCAACAACCAGGTGTCCTATAGCGCGCCGCAGTTGCAGCGCTATCTGGATCGGCGCTTCCCGCGCGATTTCGACAAGCTCGGCGGGCTGGTCTCGGTTACGCTAGCCAATCCGAGGCTTTCGCTGCCGCCCGGCGAACATCGGTTGCGGCTGGAATTCGACATGGGCATCGGCGCTCTCGGCGGGCAAGGCGCGCCGAGCGGGCATTTGGCGCTGAGCAGCGGCTTGCGCTACGACGCCGCCACGCAAGGCCTGCATTTGTCCGATCCGGAATTGCTGCAGTTCGACCTGCCTGGTGCGGGCTCGCTGTTGAAGGGCGGCGCGCGCGGCATCGTCAACAGCCTGTTGGCCGAGTACGCGCGCAGCGAGCCGGTGTACCGGCTGGAGCCGGACCTGCTCGAAAAACTGCCCGCCGGCAAACGCATCGGCGCGGTCGACATCGACGACGGCCGCGTGGTGGTGCGCCTGCAATGAACGCGATCGCGACGCAGATGAAGCGGTGCGCGGCGGCGCTGTCGGTCCTGTTGCTGTCGGCATCGATACTGGCGGCCTGCGGAAAGGACGATGCCGACGCGGCGAAGCAAGGCGAGACCGACGAAAAAGGATTGCCGGCGCCCGCCCGCGCCTCCGGTTCGGTCACCGGCATGCCGGACGATCCCGGTCCCGGCACTGCGGCGCCGGTCACCGGGGAACCGCCGCCGCCGGAAATGCCGATCGTGATCGACGGCGAGCTGGATCCCGCCAATCCGGAAACCGGGCTGCTGCCCGGCGGCGTCGAGCCGGAATCGGATCCGGCCCCGGACGATTCCGCATCGCAAACCGCTGCGGAACCCACGCCCGAGGATGCGATCGCGGTGGTCCGCGACTACTACGATTCGATCAATAGCGGCAGCTTCGCGCGCGCGTATTCGCTGTGGTCGGACGGCGGCCGCAGCAGCGGGCAGTCGCCGGAGCAATTTGCGGCGGGGTTCGCCGAAACGGCCAAAGTCGATGTCGAGATCCAACAGCCCGGCCGGGTCGACGCCGCGGCGGGATCGCGCTACATCGAAGTGCCGGTGGCGATCAGCGCGACGCGCAAGGACGGCAGCGTGCGCAAATACGTCGGCGCTTACACGCTGCGCCGCGCCGTGGTGGACGGCGCTAGCGCCGAGCAACGCGCCTGGCGGATAGGTTCGGCCGACATCAGGGAAGTGAAGCCATGAACCTGTCGCGCGCTCGTCTCGCCATCGCGGCCTGCCTGCTGCTGTCCGCCTGCCAGCGCACGCCCGACGCAGCCGCGCCTGCGCAACCGGCAGTGCCCGAACCCGCGGCCGCGGACTCGGTTCCGCCGCCTGCGCCCGCCGAACCGGCCGGCACGGGCGAAAAGACGGCGGCTTACGTGTTGCCCGGCGATTTCGACGCCGGCACCGGATTGGCCGACCTGCAAGCGCGCTTCGGCGAGGCCAACGTCCGCACCGGCGAAGTGCCGGGCGCGGAGGGCGAAACGGTATCGGGCATCGTCTTGTTTCCCGACGATCCCAAACGCCGTGCCTATCTCTATTTCGACGACGAGAAAGCGCTGGCCGGCCTGAACCTGGTCCGCGCCTTCGACCACGAAACGCAGTGGTCGCTCGACAACGGATTGCGCATCGGCACGCCGTTGAAGGAAGTCGTAGCCATGAACGGCAAGCCGATCAAGTATTACGGGCTGGATTGGGATTACGGCGGCACGGTGACTTCGTTCAACGGCGGCAAGCTGGAACCACCACCGGATGCGCCCGTGAAGCGCATCATCCAACTAGGCTCCAACTCGACAGCAGACAATCCGCAACCCGACGACGCCTACCCGATCGGCGACAGCGAGTTCTCCAGCGACGATCCCGCATACCCGCGGCAGGGCGACTACGTGATCGTCGGCGAGATCGCCGTTTCGTTCCCGGGCAAGCAAGACAACTAGCGTCGCGGCGATGCTTTTCCCCTCTCCCTTTTACGGGGTGAAGGGGGCTTACATGCGGATCACCGATTCGCATGCCCCCTGAATGCCCTTGCGAATAGCAAGGGCCGGGGCGCGGAGCTGGGACAGGCCGAAGGCTAGGGAGAGGGCTCGGCTTTTCGCGCTATGCCTCGGCAAGCTTCATCAAAAGCGTGTGAATAAGTTCGCACGAAACCCTGCCTTACAGCTCGAAGCGATAGCTGAACTTCACCAGCAACTGCTCGTCGTCGCGCAACTCGAAGCTGTCGCGCAGCAGGTGGCCGGCGCCATCCGAGAATTCCTGCCTGTCGAACCCGCCGCGTCCGTAAACCACGTACAGATAGGACAGCGGCGCGATTTCGTACCGGTAGCGGATCTGGAACCCGAGATTGCTGAGGCTGAAATCTTCGATCGGATCTTCGCTGGGGATGGCA
Source organism: Luteimonas galliterrae (assembly GCF_023374055.1). Lineage (NCBI taxonomy): Bacteria > Pseudomonadati > Pseudomonadota > Gammaproteobacteria > Lysobacterales > Lysobacteraceae > Luteimonas > Luteimonas galliterrae. Next base: position 134,636 of record NZ_JAMBEP010000002.1, read on the forward strand.
TTGCCCGCAACGTCAACGCGATAGGCCTGCTTGAGCTGCGCATCGATCGCCAGCGACTGCAGCTTGACGCGCAATTCCTGCCTGTCGTCGATGTTCCAGGTCACGCCGGCATTGATGTGCCACTCGCGGCCACGGAAGCTGCCGATCAGGTTGTCGCGTTCCCACAGCAGCCAGTCGGGCGTGTCGTCGGCGTAGAAGCCGGCGTAAAGGCTGAAGGCGTCGCTGATGAAATAGGTCGGTTCGTACGACAGGCTCCAGCCGATCTTGTCGTTGCCGGCCAGGCCGCCGGTCAGCAATTCCGCTTCGAGCGTGTGCGACCAGCGCCCCTTGCGCGGACGCTGGTATTCGAAATAGGCATTGAAATTCGCCGGCAACTTCACCAGGCCGTTGCCGCGGGTAAGCAAGTCGTCGTAGCCGGGGCCGTTGACGTTGATCTGCGCGTATTCGTAGCTGCCGTTGCGCAGTCTGCCTTCGCGGCTCAAGCGGAACTGCGAGCCGAGGTCGTCGCCGTGATCGTTGTGGTCGCTGCTGATCCGTGCGCGCCAGTCCTTCGACGAGTAGCGCGAATCGGCCGGCAAGTCGGTGAAACGGCGCTTGACTTCCCAATGCACGTAATTGGTGCTGTTGCGCGACAGGTAGCCGGCGTCGTTGATTTCCAGATCGTTGCCGAAATGCATCGCGATCCACTGCTGGCGCCAGCCGTGGTCCATCTCGTAGTCGGCCCAGACCGTCGCGCCGGTGTCGCTGAAGCTGTCGCCGGCGTCGTCGATTTTGCTGCCGAAGACGCGGGTCTGGATGTTCCAGCGCTGCGTCGGCCGCCAGTTGTGGTCGATGCCGAGCACGGTAGCTTCGCGGTCGAAATACGGGCGCTCGACCTGGGTGACCATCATGCCCAGGTTCTGGCTCGCGAAATCGCGCACCATGCGCAGCGCGTAGAACGAACGTCCGACTTCATCGGCCTCGTCGGCTGCGAACACGCCGTATTTGGTTCCGCCCAAGCTGCCGTTGAGCTTGACCGCCGCGGTGATGTCGCCGGCACCGTTGCCGTCGTCGGCCGGCGCGCCGATGCGGCGCGTGTACAGCAGCTGGCTGAAGTCGGATGGCGTGGTGTATTCGAAGATGCCCTGGTTCTCGGTGAAGAACGGGCGCTTGTCGCTGATGAAGGTTTCGGTGGCGCTGAAGTTGACCACCAAGTCGTCGCTCTCGACCTGGCCGAAATCGGGATTGATCGTCGCCGTCGCCTGGAATTGCCCGTTCGGCTTCCAGAAAATGTCCACGCCGCCGTCGAAATCGCTGTCGCCGTTGATGTTGTCGTACAGGCCGGACACATACGGCGTCAGCGCGATCAAGGACTGGCTGTATTGCGCCATCTCGACCTCTTTGAAGTCGGACAGGAAGCGCGGGCGCTCGAAACTCGCCGTCGGCCATGCCGAACGCTCGCCGCTGGAGCCGATCACCCGGTCCAGGTAGATCTTCATCTTGCGCCGGTCGCCATCGGCCTTGTGCATCGGCGCGATGTACCACGGGATCAGCATTTCCACCGACCAGGTGTCGCCTTCCTCGCTGACGGCGTGCTTCCAGTTGCCGTCCCAGTCGTCGTTGAACTGGTTCTCGTTGGTGATCACCGCGTCGGCCACGCCGCCGGTCGAAGCGATGGTGAAGTTGTAGCCGGTGCGGCCGTCGCCGTCGAAATCGACCATCAGGTTGACTCGGTCGACCTGGTCTTCGAAATCGCGCTGCACGCGCTGGCGGGTGCGCGGCACGCTCGCCGGCTGCACGTTCCTGAAGGCGATGGCCAGGCCTTCGGGCGTGGACAGGATCCAGGCCTCGGTCGGCTGCGAACCCGGCGCAAGGCTCAGCGGCTGCACCTGGCGGAAATCGGTGACGTGCTGGGCGCCCTGCCATTCGGCCGGATCGATACGGCCGTCGACCTCGACCGCAAAAGCCGGCGCGGATAGCGCCATCAGGACGGCAACGGCCAAGCGTGCAGCGCGCATTCGGTCTTTCCTAATCGGGCCCCGGCCCCAATGACGCGCAAATTACCGACAATGCAAGCCGTTACCGACTGGCGTTAGTCATGGCAACCTTTTCGGCATTTCCCGCATCCGTCAGGCAGGGCCGGCGTTTCCGGTCCGCCCGCGGCGTCAGCGCTTGGGCTGCAGCATCGTCCCGGTGCAGTTCTTGGCACCGCATTTGCATGCCCACAGCTTCTTGGCCTTGGCGGTATGCGGTTCGTCCAGGACGATGCCGTAGTTGTAAGTGAGCTCTTCGCCGGGCTTGATGTCGCGGATGGCCTCGATGAACACCTTGTCCTTGTGGCGCTTGCCCTTCGCGTTCTCCTCGATCACGGCCTCGCAATTGGGCTTGCAGCTGTGGTTGATCCAGCGCGCGATGTTGCCGTCGACGTTGGCGTCGACCACGTAATCGTCGTTGAGGGTGAACAGGAAGGTGTGGCCGTTCTCGTCGACTTCGCCGTAGGCCTCGTCCACTTCGTCGTGCGTGCGCAACTTGCCCTTGTAGCGGACGATGCGCTCGCCCTTGCTGATCTCTTCGGTGGCGAAAACGCCATTGCCGTGGATCGGGGACAGGCGGGCGGCGATCTTCTTGCGCGGCATCGATTTTTTCCGTGGTCGGGAGACGATATTGTCGCCGAACCGTCTTGCCGAGGCTATGGCCGATGGCCTGGCACGGACGATTTCGGCGTATTCGGCTGCGTCCCCTCTCTTTAAACCCGACGTCATGCGCTCGCTTTCCCTGCTCGCCCTCGGCGCCATCGCCGCTTTGTCCGGCTGCGGCGCCGACTCGTCTTACGCCGGCGGTAAGCAGCCCACCGCGGCGGCCACGCCTTTCCGGCAGAGCCTGTCCGAGGAAGATCTGCTGGCCCGCGGCGAATATCTGATCCGCACCACCGGCTGCAACGATTGCCACACCGCCGGCTATGCCGAGCAGCAGGGCAACGTCGACAAGTCGCAATGGCTCACCGGCTCGCCGATGGGCACAAGGGGCCGTGGGGCACCACCTACGCCGCCAATCTGCGCTTGAAGCTCGCCGGCATGAACGAGACGCAGTGGCTCGAGTACAGCGCCAAGCTGCGTACCCGTCCGCTGATGCCGGATTTCGCACTGCGCGCCATGACGGAAGCCGACCGTCGTGCCATCTACCGCTTCATCAAATCGTTGGGGCCCGGCGGCGGCCCGGCGCCGGCGGTTCTGCCGCCGGGCCACAAACCGGCGCCTCCCTATCTCGAGCTGGTATTGCCAGGCGCCCAGGCACCCGCCCAGTCGGGCTGAACCTCTTCCCTGAACCAGTCGCTTGGCGTCGGCCTCCTGAATCAGTACAATTTCAGTACTCATTAGGACAGCCAGAAGCCGCCCGCCCGCGGGCCGGCTTCAAGCCAGACGACATGCTCCGGGTCACCAAACTCACCGATTACGCCAGCGTGGTGCTGACCGTGCTGGCCAGCGAGCCCGACGCCGTGCTCAGCGCTACCGGACTGGCCGAGCGGGCGGGCCTGGAAACGCCCACCGTGGCCAAGGTGCTCAAGCCGCTGGCCCAGGCCGGCCTGGTCGAGGCCTTCCGCGGCGCCAACGGCGGCTACCGGTTGGCGCGCGCGCCGGCCGATATCTCGCTGATCGAGATCGTCGAAGCGATCGAAGGCCCGCTCGGCATGACCGAATGCAGCGTCCACGCCGGCGCCTGCGGCATCGAACGCTCTTGCACCGCGCGCGCCAATTGGCGCCGCATCAACGACGTCGTCGCCGACGCGCTGCGCGGCGTCAGCTTGGCCGACATGGTCGGCCCGCCCAGGCCGCAGGCCAAAAAAGCGATCCCCGCGTCGCTGGCCGCGAATTGAGGTAAGCCATCATGGCCATCGAAAACGCACATATCATCGAACAGCTGGGCCGCCGCTACGACGCCGGCTTCGTCACCGATATCGAATCCGATTCGTTCCCGCCGGGCTTGAGCGAGGACGTCGTCCGCGCCCTTTCCGCGAAAAAGAACGAGCCGGAGTGGATGACGCAGTGGCGCCTGTCCGCCTACCGCCACTGGCTGACCATGCCGGTGCCGCACTGGGCCAAGCTGAAGATCGCGCCGATCGATTTCCAGGCGATCAGCTACTTCAGCGCGCCCAAGGCCAAGTACGCTTCGCTGGACGAAGTGCCGCAGGAACTGATCGACACCTACGACAAGCTCGGCGTGCCGTTGCACGAGCGCGCCAAGCTCGCGGGCGTGGCGGTCGATGCCGTGTTCGACTCGGTCAGCGTCGGCACCACCTTCCGCAAGGAGCTCGCCGAGAAGGGCGTCATCTTCTGCTCGATGTCCGAAGCCATCCAGGAGCACCCGGAACTGGTGCGGCAATACCTGGGCAGCGTGGTGCCGACCGGCGACAACTACTTCGCCGCGCTCAATTCGGCGGTGTTCTCCGACGGCAGCTTCGTGTTCATTCCCAAGGGCGTGCGCTGCCCGATGGAACTGAGCACCTATTTCCGGATCAACGCGCTCAATACCGGCCAGTTCGAACGCACCCTAATCATCGCCGAAGACAAGAGCTACGTCTCCTATCTGGAAGGCTGCACCGCGCCGATGCGCGACGAGAACCAGCTGCATGCGGCCGTGGTCGAACTGGTCGCGCTGGACGACGCGGAGATCAAGTATTCGACCGTGCAGAACTGGTACCCGGGCGACGAGGAAGGCCGCGGCGGCATCTATAACTTCGTCACCAAGCGCGGCGAGTGCCGCGGCGCGCGCAGCAAGATCTCGTGGACGCAGGTCGAGACCGGTTCGGCGATCACTTGGAAATACCCCAGTTGCGTGCTGTTGGGAGACGATTCGACCGGCGAGTTCCATTCGGTCGCGCTCACCCATCATCGCCAGCAAGCCGACACCGGCACCAAGATGATCCATGTCGGCAAGCGCACCAAGTCCAAGATCGTCAGCAAGGGCATCAGCGCCGGCCGCGGGCAGAACTCGTACCGCGGCCTGGTCAAGGTGGAGCGCAGCGCCGAGGGCGCGCGCAACCACACCCAGTGCGATTCGCTGCTGATCGGCAAGCAATGCGGCGCGCACACCTTCCCGTACATCGAGGTCAAGCACCCGAGCGCGACGGTGGAGCACGAAGCCACCACGTCCAAGATCAGCGACGACCAGCTGTTCTACTGCCGCTCGCGCGGCATTTCGCAGGAAGACGCGGTGTCGCTGATCGTCGACGGCTTCTGCAAGCAGGTGTTCCGCGAGCTGCCGATGGAATTCGCGGTGGAAGCCAAGAAATTGCTGGAAGTCAGCCTGGAGGGGTCGGTCGGATGAGGATCGCGCTCGTTTTCTGCCTGCTCATCGTTACCGGCCTCGCCGCGACGGCTTCGAACGCGGAGGACCTGGAATGCATGGGCATGGCCAACGACCAGTATTCGATCAACCAGTGCGCGCGCAAGAGCGCGGACGCGGCGGACGCGCAGTTGAATGCCGTCTACCGCGAACTGATCCGGGCGCAGAGCGGCGACGCGCTCGCCGTCGCAGCGATCAAGAACGCGCAACGCGCCTGGATCGCGTTCCGCGACCTGGAGATCGAGTCGAACTTTCCGGCCGAGAACAAGATGCTGGCCTACGGCTCGATGTATCCGCAATGCCACGCGATGGCGCTCGAATCCCTGACGCGCGTGCGTACCGCGCAGCTATGCCTGCAGCTGCGCGGACAGCGCGGCTCCACGGCCGCGTGCAAAGCCGTCGACGTTACGCCCAAATTCCCAGAATTCGGTTGCTGAAATGCTGAAGATCGAAAACCTCCACGCCCGCATAGGCGGCCGCGAAATCCTCAAGGGCCTCTCGCTGGAAGCGAAGGCGGGCCAGGTGCACGCCATCATGGGCCCCAACGGCGCCGGCAAGTCGACGCTGGGCAACATCCTGGCCGGCCGCGAAGGCTACGAAGTGACGGCGGGCAGCGTGCGCTACGGCGATATCGATCTGCTTGCGCTGGAGCCCGAAGAACGCGCCGCGGCAGGCGTGTTCCTGGCCTTCCAGTACCCGGTCGAGATTCCGGGCGTCAACAACACCTACTTCCTGCGCAGCGCGCTCAACGCGCAACGCAAGGTGCGCGGCGAGCCGGAGTTGGATTCGATGCAGTTCCTCAAGCTGGTGCGCGAAAAGCTCGCCGTTCTGCACCTGGACGACAAGCTGCTGCAGCGCGGCGTCAACGAAGGCTTCAGCGGCGGCGAGAAGAAGCGCAACGAGATCTTCCAGATGGCGGTGCTGGAGCCGAAGCTCGCGATCCTCGACGAAACCGATTCCGGCCTCGATATCGATGCGCTGAAGAACGTCGCCGAGGGCGTCAACGCGCTGCGCTCGCCGGAACGCGCGTTCCTGGTCATCACCCACTACCAGCGCCTGCTCGATTACATCCGGCCGGATGTGGTGCATGTGCTCGCCGACGGCCGCATCGTCGAAAGCGGCGGGCCGGAACTGGCGCTGGAACTGGAAGCGCACGGCTACGCCTGGGTGAAGGACCGCGTTGCGCCGGAGGCAGCGGCCTGATGAGCGTCCTGCTCGATTCGCTCGCTTCCGGCTTCGACGGCGACGCCGCCCGCCGCGCCGCGCTCGACGCCGCTTTGCGCGACGGCCTGCCGGGCCCGCGCAGCGAAGCCTGGAAGTACACGCCGCTGCGCGCGCTGGAACGCCGTTCGTTCGTCGCGTCTGCGGCATTGCCGTTGATCGATCCTGCGCTTCTCGCAGGCATCGCCGCGCCGCGGCTGGTGTTCGTCAATGGCCGTTTCGACGCCACCCATTCCGATATCGGTACGCTGCCGGCGGGCTTGAGCCTGCAACCGCTGTCTTCGTCGCCGGAGCGCGATCGCGGCGGACCCGTCTTCCAACGCGCCGACGAAGTCTTCGCCAGGCTCAACGCCGTGCTGGCCGACGAAGGCCTGGTGCTGCGCGTCGAGGCCGATGCCGAGATTGCCGCCCCCATCAGCTTAGTGTTCGCCGGCGCGGCGCTCGATGCGGATAGCGCCTGGCACCTGCGCCACCGCATCGAAATCGGCGCGAATGCGCGCGCGACGTTCGTCGAGCATCATCTTGCCGCCGGCGACCATGCCCACCTCGCCAATCACCTGTTCTCGATTGCGATCGCAGCGAATGCCCGCCTGTCGCACGCCCGCGTGCAGCAGGATGCGGCACGCGCTACGTCTTTCCTGCGCACGGACGCGGTCCTGGACGCTGGAGCGGAATACCGCCGCCTGGATCTCGAACTCGGCGCCGGGCTGTCGCGCCATGAGCTGAACGTGCGTCTGGAAGGAGACGGCGCCAAGCTGTTCGCCAACGGCGTACTGTTGGCCGACGGCCGCCGGCACGTCGATACGCGTCTGGGCATCGAGCACACCGCCCGCGACACCGCCTGCGATCTTTTGTGGCGCGGCATCGGCAGCGGGCGCGGCCGCGCGGTGTTCCACGGCGGCATCACCATCCATGCCGGCGCCGATGGCAGCGATGCGAATCTTTCCAACAAGAACCTGCTGCTGAGCGAGAATGCGGAAATCGACACGCAACCCGTGCTTGAAATCCACGCCGACGAGGTCAAGGCCGCCCATGGCGCCACCGTCGGCCGGCTCGACGCGACCGCGATGTTCTACCTTCGCTCGCGCGGCCTGCCGCAGGCGGAAGCGCGGCAACTGCTCACCGCCGCGTTCTGCCGCGAACCGCTGAACGTGATCGCCGATCCTGCGCTGCACGAGCGCCTGACCGTAGCGATGGACAACAGGCTGCAAGGATTGGCGATCGCATGAACCGGATGACCGCGGCGAAGAACATCGACTGGGACGCCGTGCGCGGCGATTTCCCCGTGTTCGAGCGCCAGGTCAACGGCAAGCCGCTGATCTATTTCGACAGCGCCAACACCGGCCAGAAGCCTCGCAGCGTGATCGAGACGGTCGACGATTTCTACCGCCGCCACAACGCCAACGTCAGCCGCGCGGTGCACACGCTGGGCAGCGAGGCGACCGAATCCTACGAAGGCGCCCGCAAGAAGCTGGCGCGCTTCGTCAACGTCCACCCGGACGAGCTGGTGCTGTGCAGCGGCACCACGTTCGCGATCAACCTGGCCGCCTATTCGTGGGCGTTGCCGCGGTTGAAGCCGGGCGATGCGATCCTGCTGACGCGGATGGAACACCACGCCAACATCGTGCCGTGGCAGCTGGTCGCCGGGCGCACCGGCGCCACGATCAAGGTCGCCGAAATCGCGCCGGACGGCACGCTCGACCTCGATGCGCTGCACGCGGCGATGACGCCGGAAGTGAAGCTGCTCGGCGTGACGCACGTGTCCAACGTGCTCGGCACCGTCAATCCGGTGCGCGAGATCTGCCGCGAGGCGCGCCGGCGCGGCATCGCCACCCTGGTCGACGGTTCGCAGGCGCTGCCGCACCGTGCGGTCGACATCGCCGCGATCGGCTGCGATTTCTACGCCTTCACCGGCCACAAGATGTGCGGGCCGACCGGCACCGGCGCGTTGTGGGCGCGCAAGGAGCACCTCGCTGCGATGCCGCCGTTCATCGGCGGCGGCGAGATGATCAAGGAAGTGCGTTTCGAAGGCACCGTGTTCAACGAGCCGCCGCACAAGTTCGAAGCCGGCACGCCCAATATCGCCGGCCATATCGGCCTGGGCGCTGCGGTCGACTATCTGGATGCCCTCGGCATGGCCCAGGTCGAAGCGCGCGAAGCGGAATTGCTGGCGCACTTGAACGAAGAACTGGCCGGGATCGACGGCCTGCGCATCTTCGGCAACGCCCGGGAAAAGGCCGCGGTCGTCAGCTTCCTGGTGGAAGGCGCGCACGCGCACGACCTGGCCACCCTGCTGGACCTGGAAGGCGTGGCGGTGCGCTCCGGCCACCATTGCGCGCACCCGCTGATGCATTTCTACGGCGTCGCCGCCACGTGCCGCGCGTCGCTGGCCTTCTACAATACGCACGACGAAATCGAACGCTTCGTCGCTGCCCTGATAAAAGTCCGCGGACTCCTGGCATGAACGATAACGCCGCCCCTCTCCGGTTTCGCGATGCGACGCCGGCCGACGTCGACGCGCTGGTCGCGCTGGTCACCTCCGCCTACCGCGGCGACGCGAGCCGCGCCGGCTGGACGACCGAGGCCGATCTGCTCGAAGGCAACCGCATCGACCCCGAAGTGCTGCGTCACGACATCGCGCGTCCGCGTAGCCGCGTGCTGTTGCTGGAGCGCCAATCGGCAGCTCCGGCGGAGCTCGCCGAACTGCTCGCGTGCGCGCATATAGCCGAGGAGGACGGTGCCGGCTACTTCGGCATGTTCTCGGTGCGTCCGACCTTGCAAGGCGGCGGCATCGGCAAGCGTCTGCTCGAGGAAGCCGAGCGCATCGTCCGCGACGAATGGCGCTTGCCGGCGATGCGGATGACGGTGATCGACATCCGCGACGAATTGATCGCTTTTTACGAACGGCGCGGCTACCGGCGCACCGGCGTCTACAAGCCGTTCCCGCATGGCGACGAGCGTTTCGGTCTGCCTAAGCGCAACGATCTGCGTTTCGAGGTGCTGGAAAAACTGTTGTAGCTTGTTGGGAGCGTTTTTTTGTGGGAGCGGCTTTAGCCGCGAGCTTTTCCACCACCGAAAAATCTCGCGGCTAAAGCCGCTCCCACAACAGCCGTTCCCGCAAATCCGGAAAGAGAACGGAGAAGAAGATGGGCGATTGGATACGGGTCTGCGCCACATCGGAACTGCTGCCCGGCGAGAGCAAGGTCGCCTGGGACGGCGACACGCCGATCCTAGTGGTCAACTACGACGGCGACTACTACGCGTTGGAAGATCGCTGCAGTCATGAAGACTTCGAACTGTCCGCCGGGGAATTCGATGGCGAAGAGGCGACCATCGAATGCGTTTTACACGGCTCCAAGTTCGACGTGCGCGACGGCCGCGCGCTGAATGCCCCTGCTTATGCGCCGGTGGTCAAGTTCCCGGTGAAGGTCGAGGCCGAGGCCGTCTGGACGCGCGACGACCGCTGACCGGGAAGTAATCTGAACGGTTTGTAATTGCGAATCATTATCAATACAATTCCGCCCGACAAGGCCATCCGGCCGGAATTGGTAGGTTTCGCAATGATTTCCCGCACGTACGCCGTCGCTCCGCTGGCGGCGGCCCTGGCTGCTGCCCTCTCCCTCCCCGTCGCCGCCGAAGCCCAGACCGGCGCAGTCGCCGCTTCCGCCGCGATGCAGAAGGACCCGACCCAGCTCGACAAGGTCGAGGTCGAAGGCAAATTCGTCACTAAAGCCGCCTCGCCCAAGTACACCGAAGCGCTCAACGACACGCCGCAGACCATCACCGTGGTCAGCAAGGAAACGATGGACCAGCAGGGCCTGCTGTCGCTGCGCGACGTGCTGACCAACCTGCCCGGCATCACCTTCGGCGCAGGCGAAGGCGGCGGCGGTTACGGCGACAGCATCAACCTGCGCGGCTTCAGCGCCAACAGCGACATCACCACCGACGGCGTCCGCGACAGCGCGCAGTACACGCGCACCGACACCTTCAACCTGGAATCGCTGGAGCTGATCAACGGCGCCAACTCGGTCTATTCCGGCTCGGGTTCGGTCGGCGGCAATATCAACCTGGTCAGCAAGCAGCCGCATGCGGGCGACGCGACCGCGTTCACCGCCGGCGCCGGAACGGACAGCTACGGCCGCATCACCGTCGACAACAATACCGACTTCGGCAACGGCACCGCGTTCCGGATCAATGCGATGGCGCACCAGAACGACGTGCCAGGCCGCGACTACGAGAAGTTCGAACGCTGGGGCATCGCCCCGTCGCTGGCGCTGGGCCTGGGCTCGGACACGCGCTTCACGCTGAACTACCTGCACCAGGAAGACGACAACACCCCGCAGTACGGCGTGCCCTATTATCGCAACGCCTTCAACGACGGCCCGCTGCCGGGCGTGGATTCGAGCAACTATTACGGCTACCACAATGTCGACAAGCAGGACATCACGGTCGACATGCTGACCGGCATCTTCGAGCACGATTTCAACGACAGCTTGAGCCTGCGCAGCCTGGCGCGGTTCCAGAAGGTCGACCAGCTGACGATCGTCGATGCGACCCAGGGCACGTGGTGTCTGCCGAGCAACACGACGCCGACCGGCGGCGCCTGCGTTTCCGGCACCGGCGACAACGCCATCGCCGTTCCTCCAGGACAGTACTTGCCCAGCGGCCCGCGCGGACATATGCGCGACACCAGCAACGCGATCGCGATCAGCCAGACCGACCTGACCGCGCGCTTCGCCACCGGGACGGTGGAACACGCCGTGGTCGCTGGCGTGTCGTTCTCGCGCGAGACCTTCGAACTGGAGACGTTGAACGTCTTCCGCAACGCCGACGGCACCAATCCTTATACGGCACCGAACCACCTGCCGTTCATGGACATCTACAACCCGGATTCGCGTTACACCGGCCCGTACAACCCGATCCTGGTCAACAAGACCGACGGCACCCTGACCAACCAAGCCGTCTACGTCTTCGACACGCTCAAGTTCGGCGAGCGCTGGATGCTGAACCTCGGCGCGCGCTACGAGCATAACGAAGGCGATTCGGTCCCCTACAAGATTTCGACGGCGACGGGCTCGATCGGCAAGAACGACGGCAAGGACCTCGCAGCCTACGCCGAGAACACGGACAACCTGTTTTCCTACCGCGCGGGCCTGGTCTACAAGCCCGCCGACAACGGCACCGTCTATCTCTCTTACGCGAACTCGAAGACGCCGTCGAAGGCTTCGGTCAACGGCACCTGCACGCTGACCAGCGCGACCGGTGCGGCGAACTGCACGGTCGATCCCGAGGAAGCCGTCAACATCGAGCTGGGCACCAAGTGGGAGGTGCTGGATTCGCGCCTGGCGCTGACCGCAGCCGTATTCCGCAACGAGCGCGAGAATTTCCGCGTCGCCGATCCGGATCCGACCAACTTGACCGGCGAACAGGCACTCGACGGCCGCGCACGCGTGCAGGGCGTCGCGCTGGGCGCGGCGGGCCGCATCACTCGCGACTGGTCGGTGTTCGCCAACTACACCTACCTGGACAGCGAAGTGCTGCGCAGCGTGTCCGACTTCTGCCTGGCGAATCCGGGCGCGGCGAATTGCGGCAACAGCGCCGCCTTCCCCGACCCGCAGAAGGGCAACCCGCTGACCAATACGCCCAAGCATTCGGCCAGCCTCTGGACGACCTATGCGCTCGGCAAATGGACCTTCGGCTACGGCGCCACCTACCAGGGCGAGTTCTATCTGAACAACAGTTTCCTGGCCACCACCGGCGGAGTGACCAGCCAGACCGCGCTGTACAAGACGCCGGACTACTGGACTCACCGCGCCATGGTCGCCTACGACTTCAACCGCAATTTCGCGCTGCAATTGAACGTGAGCAACCTGCTGGACGAGGAGTACTACCTGCGCATCCGCAACAACGGCTGGGCCACGCCGGGCGAAGCGCGCGCGGCCACGCTGACGGCCACGTACCGGTTCTGAGGCAAAATGGCGCGCCGCCCCTCCGCGGCGCGCCGTCCCGGGAAAACGCCATGCTGCTGCCGATCGCCAACGTCCTGACCGCCGAGCAAGTGGCGCATTGCCGCGCGCGGCTGGAAAGCGCGGATTGGGCGGACGGCCGCATCACCGCCGGCCACCAATCGGCCAAGGCCAAGGACAACGCGCAGCTGCCCGAGGATTCGGAAGTGGCGCGCGAATTGGGTGCGATCGTTCTGGAGGCGTTGTCGCGCAATAGCACCTTCTTCTCCGCGGCGTTGCCCAAGCGCGTGTTCCCGCCGTTGTTCAACCGTTATGCCGGCGGGCAATCGTTCGATTACCACGTCGACAACGCCATCCGCTACGACCGCAGCGGCGGCCGCGCCGAAGCGCTGCGCACGGATCTATCGGCGACGCTCTTCCTGAGCGCGCCCGAAGACTACGACGGCGGCGAACTGGTGATCGAAGACACCTTCGGCACGCAGAGCGTCAAATTGGCCGCAGGCGATCTGGTGCTGTATCCGGGCACGAGTTTGCACAAGGTGTTGCCGGTGACGCGCGGCGCGCGGTTGGCGTCCTTCTTCTGGATCCAAAGCATGCTGCGCGAAGATGCGCAGCGGCGGCTCATGTTCGAGCTGGACGTCTCGATCCGCCGGTTGACCCAATCGGTGCCCGAGCATCCTGCGCTGGTGCAGCTCACCGGGGTGTACCACAACCTGCTGCGGCGCTGGGCCGAACCGTGAGCGACGCCTCCCGCTCCGCGGATAGCGCGATCAGCGGCCAGCAACGTCGCGGTTTTTGGTTGCGCACCCTGCATCAATGGCACTGGATCAGCTCTGCGGTATGCCTGATCGGCATGCTGCTGTTCGCGGTCACCGGCATCACGCTGAACCATGCGTCCAAGATCGAGTCCGAACCGCAGGTCGAGCATCGCACGCTGACGCTGCCCGCGCCGTTGCTGGAGTCGCTTGGCGAACGCAAGCAAGGCAATGCGCCGCTGCCGGCAGGCGTGGTCGCATGGCTCGCCGAGCAGTTGGGCACCAGCGTCGACGCGCGCGATGCGGAATGGTCGGCCGATGAAGTGTACCTATCGATGCCCGGCCCCGGCACCGATGCCTGGATCAGCATCCAACGCGGCGACGGCGCGGTCGAGTTCGAACGCACGGACCGCGGCTGGATATCTTACTTCAACGATCTGCACAAAGGCCGCAATTCCGGGCCGGCATGGGGCTGGTTCATTGATGTATTCGCTGTGGCCTGCCTGGTCTTCTGCATCACCGGCTTGTTCCTGCTGCAACTGCATGCGCGGCAGCGGCGCATGACCTGGCCTTATGTGGGGCTGGGATTGGTGATACCGGTGTTGCTTGCTCTGCTTTTCATCCACTGATCCTTCGACCGAGAAACCGATATGCGAGCCAAACTGACGATCGCGCTGGGCACCCTGCTGGCCATGCCGGTCTATGCCGCCGAGCTGGAGATCAACGTCGAGATCCCGCGCATCAACGCCGCCGAGTACCATCGCCCCTACGTCGCGATGTGGGTCGAAGGCGCGGACCAGAAAGCCGCGGCCAACCTGGCGGTCTGGTACATGACCAAGGACACCAAGGAAGGCCACGGCACCAAGTGGCTGCCCGACCTGCGCCAATGGTGGCGGCGTTCGGGACGCACTTTGAAGGTGCCGGTCGATGGCGTGACCGGCCCCACGCGTCCGGCAGGCAAGCACGCACTCAAATTCGACGACAAGCAGCCCGAGCTCGCCAAGCTCGCGCCCGGCAACTACACGCTGGTGGTGGAAGCCGCGCGCGAAGTCGGCGGGCGCGAATTGCTGAAAATTCCTTTCGTCTGGCCGATCAAGGCGCCGCAATCGGGCAAGGCGCAAGGCAGCAGCGAACTGGGCGCAATCACGCTCGCAGCCAAACCCTGACCGACACGACATCTACCGACATCATTCGCATCCGCTGGAGTCATCGATGAAACGTTCCAAGCTCGCAATCGCTTTCGCCCTGGCCACGCTGCCGTTCGCCGCGATGGCGCACAAAGCTTGGCTGCAGCCTTCGCAAACCGTGATCGCAGGCGAGAACCCGGTCGTCACCGTCGACGCCGCGGTGTCCAACGACTTGTTCTATTTCAACCATGTGCCGTTGAAGCTGGACAACTTGTCCATCGTCGCGCCGGACGGCAGCAAGCAAGCGCCATCCAATCCTGCGACCGGCAAGTACCGCAGCGTGTTCGACGTCGAATTGAAGCAGACCGGCACCTACCGCATCGGCGTGATCAACGACTACGCCACCGCAAGCTGGGAAGAGAACGGACAGCCCAAGCGCTGGCGCGGCACGCCGGCGACGTTCGCCGCCGAAGTGCCCAAGAACGCCAAGGGTTTGCAGGTGGGCCAATCGGTCAGCCGCGTCGAAACCTTCGTCACCAACGGCTCGCCCAACGACACCGCGATCAAGCCGAGCGGCAATGGGCTTGAAATGGTGCCGGTAACGCACCCCAACGACCTGTTCGCGAAGGAAGAGGCCAAGTTCCGCTTGGAGATCGACGGCAAGCCGGCAGCCGGCCTGGACGTGCAGATCATCCGCGGCGGCACGCGTTACCGCAATGCGCAGGACGAAATCAAGCTCAAGACCGACGCCAACGGCGAATTCGCCGTGACCTGGCCGGAACCGGGCATGTACTGGCTCGAAGCGACGTCGCAGGACGACAAGGTCACCGTGCCGGGCGCGAAGCAGCGCCGCCTGGGTTACGTGGCCACGCTCGAAGTGTTGCCGCAGTAGGCGGCAACATCAGCCTGCAGGCGCCCTCGCCCCGGAATGCCGGGCGAGGGAATGCATGAACCGATGAATTCTGCGATCTCCTCCACCGCTGCGCCGCCCGCCATCGATACGCTGGCCGGCGAAACCATGGGCACCACCTGGTCGATCAGGCTCGTCGCGCCGCACGCATCCATGCACGCGCTGCACGATGGCGTACAAATGCAGTTGGACCGGGTGGTGTCGCAGATGAGCACGTGGCGAGACGATTCGGATTTGAGCGGCTTCAATCGCGCCGCAGCCGGCAGTTGGGTTCTCCTGCCCGAAGCGCTGTTCGCGGTGTTGAGTTGCGCGCTGGGCATCGCCGAAGCCAGCGGCGGCGCTTTCGATCCGACAGTCGGTCCATTGGTCGACCTGTGGGGCTTCGGACCGCAAGGCCGCAGATCGGGCATTCCGGATGCAGCGGAACTTGCGGCGGCCAGCGCGAAGATCGGCTGGCACCGTCTCGCGTTGCGGCCCGATTCGCGCGAAGCCTTGCAGCCCGGCGGCGTGCAAGTCGATTTGTCGGCGATCGCAAAAGGCTATGCCGTCGACCTGCTAGCGAAGGATCTGCGGCAGCGCGGAATCGAAAACGCCTTGGTCGAAGTCGGCGGAGAGCTGTATGGCTACGGCTGCAAGCCCGATGGAACCCCCTGGCGCGTGCTGGTCGAAACCGATCCGGACCGCGACGATGAAGTTCCCCACATCCTCCGGCTATCCGGCAAGGCCGTGGCCACGTCCGGCGACCGTTGGCACCGTTACGAAAACGAAGGCCGCGAGTATGCGCACACCCTCGATCCGCGGACCGGCAAACCGGTTGAACGCGCGCCGGTGGCGGTCACCGTCGTCGCCGACGATGCCATGCGCGCCGATGCCTGGGCCACGGCGCTGACCGTGATGGGCGCCGAAGCGGGGCTGGCGTTCGCACGCAAGAATTCTTTGGCGGCGCGTTTCGTCGCGCACGGCGAAGCCGCGACCGCGACGCCGCAGTTCGAAAGCTACGTCGACGCGTGAGCACCACAATCCGCACCCAGCCTTCGCGTGCCGCCATCGGCAATGGCGCACTGCTGCTGTGCCTGCTTGCGATCGCGATCGCCTTCCTGAAGCTGCACGATGGCAGGTGGTTGCCCCTAGCATCCGATACCTCGCGTTGGTGGGCGGCGGGCTTCACTGCGCTGGCCTATCTCGGTTTCAGCGGCTGGATATTGCGGCGTTCTCGGATCCGGCACGCCGACGACGAGCGCACGGACGCACAGGCGCCGCCATCGCAGCTGTTGCTGGCTTATGCCAGCCAGACCGGTTTCGCGCAGCAGCTCGCCGAACGCAGCGCCAAGAATCTGCGCGATGCCGGGTTGGCCGTGCATTTGCGCGACCTCGGCCGCCTGCAAGCGGAGGCGTTGGCCGGCTATGAACGAGCGCTGTTCGTGGTCAGCACGACCGGCGAAGGCGATGCGCCGGACCCGGCGCTGGCTTTCGTGCGCGATGCGATGGGCCGACAAGCGCCGTTGCCGTCGCTGCGTTACGGCGTACTCGCGTTGGGCGACCGCGAGTACGACCATTTCTGCGGCTTCGGCCATGCGGTGGACGATTGGTTGCGGCATTCGGGCGCCGAACCGCTGTTCGACCTGGTGGAAGTGGACAACGGCGACGAAGGCGCACTGCGCCATTGGCAGCACCATCTGTCGCTGATCGCAGGGCAGCCCGACCTGCCCGATTGGACCGCACCGGCTTATCAGCCCTGGCGACTGGCCGAGCGCCGCGAACTGAACCCCGGCAGCGCCGGCGCCGCCGCTTTCCATATCGCCCTGCTCCCGCCGCAGGACGATATGCCCGCATGGCAGGCCGGCGACATCGCCGAAATCGGCCCGCGCAATTCGCCGGAAGCCGTTTCTGCGCTGTTGGAGGCTTTGTCGCTCGATGCGGCAACGCCTGTCGATCGCGACGGCAAGCGCGAACGGATCGACGAAGTATTGGCGCGCTCGCATCTGCCAAGCCTCGCCGAAGCCAGCGGTCTCGATGCGCAGGCCTTCGCTGAGGAACTGCAGCCGTTGCCGCACCGCGAATACTCGATCGCTTCGCTGCCGTCGGACGGCGCCATCCATGTGCTGTTGCGGCGCATGCTGCGGCCGGACGGCAGCCCGGGGATCGGCAGCGGCTGGTTGTGCGATTACGCCGCGCTCGGCGGCGAGATCGCGCTGCGCATCCGCAGCAATCCCAATTTCCACGCGCCGCCGTCGGCGCGGCCGCTGATCTTGATCGGCAACGGCACAGGCGCGGCAGGTTTGCGTGCGCACTTGAAGGCGCGCATCGCCGCCGGCGCACGCCGCAACTGGCTGCTGTTCGGCGAACGCAACGCGGATCGCGATTTCTTCTACGGTGACGAGATCCGGCGTTGGCGAGATGAAGGCTTCATCGAACGCCTGGACCTGGCGTTCTCTCGCGATGGCGCTGCAAGCGCCTACGTGCAACATGCGTTGGCGGCGGCTGGGGAAACGCTGCGCGACTGGATGCAAGCCGGTGCCGCTATCTACGTCTGCGGCAGCCTGCAGGGAATGGCGCCAGGCGTCGATGCGGTGTTGCGCGACTTGCTGGGCGACGATCTCGTCGAGCGGATGCGCATCGAAGGCCGCTATCGCCGCGATGTCTACTAAGCTCTGTTCTGTATAGCGGAGCTTGCTCCGCTGCTCTTCGCTCTTAAGCCGTTCGCTCTTAGGCCGTTGCTCTCATGCCGTCATCCCAGCGAACGCTGGGACCCATCTTGCTTGTGCGCTTGCCCTTAAGCCGTCATCCCGGCGCAGGCCGGGATCCAGGTCCACGTGCTTGCGGGCCTCGCTGCGACTCGCGCCATGGACAAAGGCTTCCGGGCTGCGCCCGGGTCACTTTCTTTGTTGGCCCAAAGAAAGTAACCCAAGAAAGGGCCTGAACTGCGGTGCGATGCGTCGCGACTGTAAGTCCGCCAGCGGACCTGCTTTCGTCGCAGGTGACCTTCTTGCGCAGGTACTAGATTTTGATTCGTAGCCTATGGGTGACGTGGCTTTTGCGGAGTTGCGCTAAGGAGCAGTTCTTGTCGATCGCCTCGAATCCAAATGTCGAAGCGACGGAGGAATCCCGAGCGCGGGCGAGCGGTAGCCAAGAACACGAGGTAACCCCATCGCCGGGATACCTTCCAAAGGCCCTTTTTCTTTGGTTACTTCTCTTTTTGGGCCCATCAAAAAGAAAGTAACTCGGCCGCGGTTTTAGCGGACGAAACCCCGGCCGGAACGGCCGGCAGGTCGCGAGAACCCCCGAGCCAAGGCAGCGGAGCAAGCTCCGCTCTACAAATGTAGGTGCGAATTCATTCACACGCTCTTGATAGGCCGAAAAGCGTGCGAATGAATTCGCACCTACGAAAAGCAAAGAGCGGCGGGGGCAAAGCGCTGGATGACTCGCTTCGCTCGCCCTTCAGGCCATCTGCTGACGCAGATGCTCGCTACGGCCTTCGGCCTCCGCAGTCCCGCCTTCGTGGGGATAACGGCTTAAGTCAAAAAACAAGAGCAGCGGGCAAGCCCCGCTCTACAGAGCGAATGCGGCTACTTGGGTTGGATCTTGACCAACAGCGCCCCGCCAGCGCCTTCCATGACGTGGCGCCGGCGTTCGGTATCGGCCTGCATGAAGGCGGTATCGCCTGCGGCCAGCGGCGGCAGGCCGGAGTCGTCGACGAAGCGCGCGGTACCCGCCAGCAAGTACACGGCCCAGGTCGCGCCCGGATCTATGAAGATCACCATCGGCCCGACCAGCGGCCGGTGCCACAGCTGTGCATCGACAGCATCCGGGCGCCACATCAGATTGAAGTCGTGCGTCGGGCCGTCGACGAGCTCGCCCACCACGCCGCGTTCGCCGCTGAAGCGTATCCGTTCGTGCGGCGGCTGCAGGACATGGATCTCGCCATCGTCGAAACGCAGCCGCAAGCCGTTGCCGCTCAACAGCACCAGCTCGCGCTGAACGCCCGGGAAGATCGAGAAGAGCGAGTCCTGCTCGATCTCGGCGATCGACAGGCGCCATTGCCAACCATCGGCCTCGTCCGGCATGCGGGCGATCTCCCGCGTCCAACCGGCGCCGTTCTTCCAGCGCTCGCGCCGGTATTCGTTGGCGGGGACTACCCAGGAGGTTCCGGTACGTTCGCTCATCGCAAGAGTTTAGCGGTGCGGCTGGCTTAGGAAACGGCAAAACCGCCGCCCGGCTGCCATTCGCGCGCAGCCGGGCGACGTCCCTCCCCTACCCGGCCTGCCGCCGGACCGGCACCGATATGTTTTAACCGGGCCCCGGCGGTCTTCGTTCAGCGCTTCGCGGCTTGAGGGGCTGCGCCCGTCTTCGCCGCCGGCTTCGGCGCCGCCGCACCGCCGACCACGATGCGGTCGCGATTCTTCTCGACCGTCTTCAGGCCGATGCCCTTGACCTGGGCCAGCTGCTCGGGGCTCTTGAACGCGCCGTTTTCCTTGCGGTAGGCGACGATCGCTTCGGCCTTGGACGCGCCGACATTGATCAGCACGCGATCCAGTGTGGCGGCGTCGGCGGTATTGATGTTGACCTTCTCGTCGGCGGCCAGGGCGCTGCCGAGCAGCGCCAGGGACAGCAGCAGCGAGTTCAGGACCAGCTTGAAAGGTTTCATGACGGAACTCCGTGTTTGAGTGGGTTTCCAGCCGTGCGCGGCTGGCGAATCCAGTCTCGGCAGCAGTCCACTTGGTCGATATCGCCGTACAAGCCATGCCGAAGACGGCTTAGGCCGCGATCGGACCTAGGAAAACCCCTAGCTAACGCCGCGGGCGCTAGAATCCGCGCTCTTCTTCCCAGACCGAAGGTCCGCCGTGGACGCCAACAAAGTCGACAGGTTCGTTGCCGAGAAATGGGACGACGACATCGTTCCCCAGCTCGTCGAATACATCCGCATCCCCAACAAGTCGCCGATGTTCGATGCGGACTGGGTGAAGAACGGCTACATGGAAGACGCGGTCAAGCTGATGGAAGCCTGGGCGCGGGCGCAGTCGATCCCCGGCATGCACCTGGAAGTGGTGCGGCTGGAAGGCCGCACGCCGCTGATCTTCATCGACATTCCCGCGACCGGGCCGGAAACCGGCGACGATTGCGTGCTGCTGTACGGACACCTGGACAAGCAGCCGGAAATGACCGGCTGGGACGACGACTTGGGCCCGTGGAAACCGGTGATCAAGGGCGACAAGCTTTTCGGCCGCGGCGGCGCCGACGACGGCTATGCGATCTTCGGTTCGCTGGCCGCGATCCAGGCGCTGCAGGAACAGGGCGCGCCGCATGCGCGCTGCGTGGTGCTGATCGAGGCCTGCGAGGAATCGGGCAGCTACGACCTGCCCGCTTATGTCGACCACCTCGCCGACCGGATCGGCAAGCCGTCGCTGGTCGTGTGCCTGGATTCGGGTTGCGGCAACTACGACCAGCTGTGGTGCACGACTTCGCTGCGCGGTATGGCCGGCGGCAATTTCACGGTGAAGGTGCTCGAAGAAGGCGTGCATTCGGGCGATGCGTCGGGCATCGTGCCGTCGAGCTTCCGCCTGTTGCGGCAGCTGCTGTCGCGGATCGAGGACGAGAAGACCGGGCGCATCCTGGTCGAAGGCCTGCACGCCGAAATCCCCGCCGATCGCCTGGCCCAGGCCAAGAAAGTCGCCGGAGTGCTGGGCGACGAGGTCTACAGCAAATTCCCGTTCCTGCCGGGCATGAAACCGATGGCCGACGACCTGACCGAGCTGGTGCTCAACCGCACTTGGCGGCCGGCGCTGTCGGTGACCGGCGCCGACGGCCTGCCGCCGCTGTCATCGGCCGGCAACGTGCTGCGGCCTTCGACCTCGGTGAAGCTGAGTCTGCGCCTGCCGCCGACACTGGAAGGCAAGCGCGGCGGCGGACTGCTTAAGGAAGCTTTGCTGCGCGATCCGCCGAACGGCGCGCAGGTCACGCTAGATCTGGAAAAAGCATCCACCGGTTGGAACGCGCCGGCGATGTCGCCGTGGCTGGAAAAGGCGATCGACGCCGCCAGCCTGGAATTCTTCAAGGCGCCTGCGATGTATATGGGCGAAGGCGGCACGATCCCGTTCATGGGCATGCTCGGCGAGAAATTCCCGGGCGCGCAATTCATGATCACCGGCGTGCTGGGTCCGCATTCCAATGCGCACGGTCCGAACGAGTTCCTGCACATCCCGATGGGCAAGCGCGTCACCGCCTCGGTGGCGCGGGTGATCGCCGAGCATCACGCCGCGAGCGTGCGCGGCGAAACCGTCGGCGTAGCCGCCGTAGCCGGCGGCGACCAGCACGGGGAACATGGCTGCTGCTGACACTGGCGCCGCTGCCGGGTCCTGTTATCCTCGGCCCGGCTTTTCCACATCGGAGGGGGCATGGAAGACTTGAGCGGCCTGTTGGGCGACAACAACTGGATCGTCACGATCCTGATCGGTTTCGTAGTCGGTTTGCTGGCGCGCTTCCTGAAGCCGGGCAACGACAAGATGGGCATCATCCTGACCACGCTGCTGGGCATCGCCGGCGCGGTCGCGGCGAGTTTCGTCGGCCAGCGGATGGGCTGGTATGCGCCCGGCCAGGCGGCGGGATTCGTCGGTGCGCTGATCGGCGCGATCGTGATCCTGGTCATCGTCAGCCTGTTCCGGCGCAAGCGCACGACGCTGCCGCCGCGCTGAATTCCGTTTCGAGTTCGACTGTCCTGCCTTTGTCCTAAAGCCATCGTCCCCGCGAACGCGGGGATCCAGTGACTTTGCTCCGACTTTGTAGAGTGGGACTTGCCCCGCTGCTCTTGCTCCGGCTCTGTAGTGCGGAGCTTGCTCCGCTGCCCTTGCTCCGGCTCTGTAGAGAGGAGCTTGCTCCGCTGCTCTCGCTCTTAAGCCGTTCGCTCTCATGCCGTCATCCCAGCGAACGCTGGGACCCATGTTGCTCTTGCCCTTGCCCCTCAGCCGTCATCCCGGCGAAGGCCGGGATCCAGGCCCGCGTCCTGGCGGCTTGCGCTGCGACTCGCGCCATGGATAAAGGCTTCCGGGCTGTGCCCGGGTCACTTTCTTTGTTGGCCCAAAGAAAGTAACCCAAGAAAGGGCCTGAACTGCGGTGCGATGCGTCGCAACTAAAAGCCCGCCAGCGGCCCGGCTTTCGTCGCAGGTGACCTTCTTACGCAGGTACTAGATTTTGATTCGTAGCCTATGGGTGACGTGGCTTTTGCGGAGTTGCGCTAAGGAGGCGTTCTGATCGATCGCCTCGCATCTGAATGTCGAAGCGACGGAGGAATCCCGAGGGCTGACGAGCGGTGGCCAAGAACACGAGGTAACCCCATCGCCGGGATCCCTTCCAAAGGCCCTTTTTCTTTTGGTTACTGTTCTTTTTGGGCCCCACAAAAAGAAAGTAACTCGGCCGCGGTTTTAGCGGACGAAACCCCGGCCGGAACGGCCGGCAGGTCGCGAGAACCCACAAGCCAAGGCAGCGGAGCAAGCTCCGCTCTACACAGAGCAACGGCAAAGGCGCTGGATCCCCGCCTTCGCGGGGATGACGGCTTGAAGGGCAAGAGCAGCGGGGCAAACCCCGCTCTACAGAGCAGGAGTGGCTGGGGTCGGTTTACTCTATGCGCCTCGCCACCGGAGCCCGCATGAGCGCCGCATCCGATTCCATCGACCGAGAGCATGCCCGCCTCGACTGGGCTCGCAGCGTCTTGGGCGACCCCGACGTCGAGTTGCAACGCGCATCGGTGGACGCCGGCTTCCGCAGCTACTGGCGCACGCTCGGCAGCGAACCCAGCCGCATCGTGATGGACTCGCCGCCGGGGTTGGAAGACGTGCGGCCCTGGTTGCGCATGCGCGACCTGCTGGAGCGCGGCGGCGTGCGCGTGCCGGAGGTGCTGGCGCGCGATGCGGATGCGGGGTTCCTATTGCTCGAAGACCTGGGCGGCCCGACGCTGGCCAAGGTGCTCGACGAAGGCAATGCCGATGCTTACTTCGAAGCCGCCATCGAACAGTTGCTGCGGCTGCAGGCGATCGCGCCGCCACCGGACATGGGCGAATTCGGCGAAGCTCTGTTGCAGCGCGACGCGGGCCTGTTCGAAGAATGGTTCCTGCGCCGCCACTTGGGCTTGTTGCTGGATTGCGACGACATCGACCGGCTGGAGTTGGCGCAGCGCCGCCTGATGGACAATGCGCTGGCGCAAACCTTCGTGCTGACCCATCGCGACTTCATGCCGCGCAACCTGATGCCCGCCACGCCAGGCCCCGCGGTGCTGGATTTCCAGGACTGCGTGCGCGGCCCGATCGCCTACGATCCGGTCAGCCTGTTCAAGGACGCCTTCCTCAGCTGGCCGCTGGAACGCGTCGACGGCTGGCTGGCGCAATACCATGCGCGTGCGCGCGCCGCCGGCCTGCCGGTGCCGGCGTGGACCACGTTCCTGCGCGATGCGGACTGGCTGGGCGTGCAGCGGCATCTGAAGATCCTGGGTATTTTCGCCAGACTCGAATATCGCGACGGCAAGCCGCACTACCTGCAGGATGCGCCGCGCTTCATCGCTTATCTCGACGAAGTGCTGCCGCGGCATCCGGAACTGGCGGCGCTGGCGGAACTGCTCGATCGCCGCATCCGCCCTGCGCTCGCGGAACAGGCCGCATGAAGGCCTTGATTTTCGCAGCGGGCCTGGGCGAGCGCATGCGCCCGCTGACCGACGCCACGCCCAAACCCCTGTTGGTCGCCGGTGGCAAGCCGCTGATCGCCTGGCACCTGGAAAAACTCGCGGCGCAAGGCGTGCGCGAGGTGGTGATCAATACCAGCTGGCTGGCCGAGCAGTTCGCGCAGGCGCTCGGCGATGGCGCACGCTGGGGCTTGTCGATCCAGTATTCCTATGAAGGCGCGACGCCGCTGGAAACCGGCGGCGGCATGTTGCGCGCGTTGTCGCTACTGGGCGACGCGCCGTTCATGGCGGTGAACGGCGACATCTGGACCGACTACGATTTCGCAAGGCTGCCGCGCGAACCGCACGGCCAGGCGCACCTGGTGCTGGTCGACAACCCGCCGCAACACTCGCAGGGCGATTTCTCGCTCTCGGCCGATGGATTACTGGCCGCCGAGTCCGTGCCTGCGGGCGCGAACGCAACGGGCCTGTTCTTCGGCGGCGGCGCAGCGGGCAAGCTCACGTTCTCGGGCATCGGCGTCTACCGGCCTTCGCTGTTCGATGGTTGGCGCGGCGTGATCGGCGATGCCCCGGGCGTGGACGAAACGCCGCCACGCTTCAAGCTGGCGCCGCTGCTGCGTGCGGCAATGGCGCGTCGCGGCGTCTCGGGCGAGCACCACCGCGGCCGGTGGACCGACGTGGGCACGCCGGAGCGGCTTGCGCAGCTCGACGAAAGCCTTCGCGCTTCGTAGCAGCGAGCTTTTGTAGGAGCGGCTTCAGCCGCGAGCTCTTGCTCTTAGCTGTCATCCGAGCGTAGCGAGGGATCTGCTTAGTCGACCAAGCAGATCCCTCGCTACGCTCGGGATGAAAAGAAAAAAAGCTCGCGGCTGAAGCCGCTCCTACAAAAAACCGTTCCTACAAGCATCAGGAAGGATCTGCGTCCAGCACTTCGCGAAGGAACGGCACCGTGACCTTGCGCTGCGCCGCGAGCGAGGCGCGGTCGAGCTTGTCCAGCAACCCGGTCAGCGACGCCAGATCGCGGTCGGCGCGCTTGAGCAACCAGTCGATGGCGGCGTCGTCGAACACCAGCCCTCGCCGTTTCGCGCGCTCGCGCAGCACTTCCTTGCGCCCATCGTCGCCCAGCGGCAGCAACGCGATGCGCACGCATTGCGATAGGCGCGAGCGCAAATCGGGCAGGCCCAGCGCCAGCCCGTCCGGCATCGCCGCGGCGGTGTACAGCGCGTTGAGCCCGGCGCTGCGGGCGCGGTTGTGGAAATCGAACAGCGCGATCTCGTCGTCTCTGCTGCCGACGATCGATTCGATCCCGTCCAGCGCGATCACATCGTTGCCTTCCAGCGCGTCCAGCGCCTCGCGCAGGCGACCCGCGGCCGCGCTCAGCGGCAGATAAGCGGCGCAGCGGCCCGCCTGCTCGGCGGCCGCGCAGGCGGCCAGCGCCAGATGCGTCTTGCCGACGCCGCCTTGGCCGGACAAGTACAGCCAATCGGCCGATGCGCCTTCGGCCAACGCCCGCAACGCGGCGATAGCGCCGGCCGGCGCTCCGACGAAGGTTTCGAAGCGCTGGTCGGGCGAGTAGCGCAATGCCAGCGGCAGTTGCGCGCTCACGCCTTGTCGGCGCCCTGATGCTCTTCCGGCACGATGATGCCGCCTGGGCTGGCGTGCGGATCGAGCAGGATCTCGGGCCCGTCGCCGCCGTAAAGCTTGCTGTGCGTGTAGCGCTGGTGCGCATAGCGCAGCAGCACGTTGGCGATGGCCGCGACCGGCAGCGCCAGCAGCATGCCCAGGAAGCCGAACAGCTGCCCGCCCGCCAGCACCGCGAAGATCACGGCGACCGGATGCAGACCGATGCGGTCGCCTACCAGCTTGGGCGTCAGCCAATAGCTCTCGATCACCTGGCCGATGCCGAACACCGCCAGTACGCCGGCCACGTGTTTCCAATCGCCGTACTGCACCAGCGCGGCGATCACGCCGAACACCACGCCGCTGGTCGGGCCCAGATAAGGCACGAAAGTGAACAAGCCGGCGATGATGCCGATCAGGATGCCCAGGTCCAGCCCCACCAGCCACAGGCCCAGGCCGTACATGATGCCCAGGATCACCATCACCAGCAGCTGGCCGCGCAGAAAGCCGCCCAGCACTTCGCTGGATTCGTGCGCCAGCCGCGACACGGTGTCGATGTGCTTGCGCGGCACCAGCGCTGCGGCGCGCTCGACGAAGATGTCCCAGTCGCGCAGCAGGAAGAAGGTCAGCACTGGCAGCAGCACGATGTTCGCGACCCAGGCCAGCACGGCGAAACCCGAGCGGGAGAGATAGCCCAGCATGGTGGCGGCGACGCCGCCCGCACGCTCCCAGTTGCCGCGCACGAGTTCGATGATGTGGTTCAAATCCAGCCATACCGTCAACTGCAGGCCGGTCTTCTTCTCCAGCCAGGGCAGCGCGGTCTGCATGATCCAGTCGCGGTAATGCGGCAGCGATTCGACCAGCGTGGTGATCTGCTCTTCGATCACCGGCACCAACAACAGCAGCACCAGCACCATCAGCAGCGCCATCGTCACGAACACCAGCGTGACCGCGACATTGCGCGAGCGTCCGGCGCGCTGCAGCCGGTCGACCAGCGGGTCGCCGAGCCAGCCGAGCAAGGCCGCCATCACGAACGGGGTCAGGATCGGCGCCAGCAGCCACACCAGCCAGCCGGCGGCGAGCGCGATCAGGCCCCATTGCAGGCGCTTGAGGAACAGCGCGATGTCGGCCATAGCCATGTCGTTGCTCGGCGGCATGGCCATCAGCGCAGCTCGAACGTGGCGGGCTCGCCGTCGCCGCCGACCAGCACGTCCTCGTCGGCCATGCGCTTGAGGCCGGCGATGCCGGTCACCAGTTCCAGGTCGTATTCGATCGCGGTCGGCGTGGCACGAGCGGGCGTGACCTTCCGCACCACCGGCAACTTCTGCAGGTAGGCGGAGAGACGGATGAAGTCTTCGGCGCTGTCCACACCGGTGAAGGCGACGCGGTAAGTGCCGGCCGGGCCGACCGCATTGCGCTTGGCGTACTTGCGCGACAGCGCGTCGCCGGCGACATCCGCGCCCGAGGCCAGCGCGCGGCGCGCATCGCCGGAATCGACCGACTTCTGCAGCAGCACCTTGCCGTTGTCGACGAATGTCCAGTCGGCGGTCCAGCCGCCCTTGGCGCGGTATAGCTTGCCGATCAGCTGCATCGGCGGGCTGTAGCGCGACGAGAGCCGAGCGATGGCGCCGGTGTCGCCGCGCCAGATCGCGCCGACCGCGGCCTGTTCGGCGGCGGAACCGCCCGGCAAACCGAGGCGATAGCCGCGCTCGACGGCGCGCTGGGTCAGCGGCCTGGCGACGTTGTTCTGCGGCAGGGCGACCAGGCGCGGGCCCTTGCCGTCGTCGATCGCCAGCCAGATCACCGGCTTGGGCCGCGGTTCCGGCCACACGGGCACGCCCAGCGAGGCGGCCATGCCGTCGACCTTGTCCTGGTCGAAGCGGGCGATCAGCGTGGTGCGGAAGGTCGGCGCGCCGCTGGCCGAGACGCCTTCGTCCTGGCGGTAGTCGTAGCTCTTCACGTAGTCCTTGGCACGGCGCAGCTCCTGGCCCACGCCGGGGCGCATCGCGGCATTGCCCTCGCCCGACAATTTGCCCAGCACCTGCGCCAGCGCACGCGCCAAACCGGCATTGCGCTCGCTCTCGCTCTGGCTGTTGACCGGAACTTCGGCCTCGTAGACGCCCTGCGCGCCGGCGCGGTCGCCTTCGACCCGCTGTGCGGATGCCGTGCCGGCCAGTGCCAACACGCCCGCAAGCAGCCAAATCGTCGTTCCGGCCCATCGGATTGCTCGATGCATCGTCCCTATCCTGCCACGCGATCGTGCCGCGCCAGCCGAAATGGTGCCGCAGCGGGGCTCCGGCGTCCATGTCGGCGCGCCCGGCACTGCTAAAATCGCCGTCCCAGCGACCTGCGAGCAGCCGTGACGACTCCCACCCCACTCACCTACCGCGATGCCGGCGTCGATATCGATGCCGGCAACGAAGTCGTCGAACGCATCAAACCGCTGGTCAAGCGCAGTTTCAGGCCCGAGGTGATGGGCGGCCTGGGCGGTTTCGGCGCGCTGTTCGACCTGTCCGGCAAATACAAAGAACCTGTGCTGGTTTCGGGCACCGACGGCGTCGGCACCAAACTCAAATTGGCGCAACAGCTGAACCGGCACGACACGATCGGCATCGACTTGGTCGGCATGTGCGTGAACGATGTGCTGGTGCAGGGCGCCGAGCCGCTGTTCTTCCTGGACTATTTCGCCACCGGCAAGTTGGACGTGGATACCACGGTCGCCGTGGTCGGCGGCATCGCCAAAGGCTGCGAACTGGCCGGCTGCGCGCTGATCGGCGGCGAGACCGCCGAGATGCCCGATATGTATCCGCCGGGCGAATACGACCTGGCCGGCTTCACCGTCGGCGCGGTGGAGAAATCGAAGCTGCTCGACGGCGCCAAAGTGCGCGCGGGCGACGTGCTGATCGGCATCGCGTCCAGCGGCCCGCACTCCAACGGCTATTCGCTGATCCGCCGCATCTACGACCGTGCCGGCCGCCCGGCCGATGTCGAAGTGGGCGGCGTCAAGCTGATCGACGCGCTGATGGCGCCGACTGCGCTGTACGTCAAACCGATCCTCGAACTGCTCGGCAAGCACGACCTGCATGCGATGGCGCACATCACCGGCGGCGGCCTCACCGAGAACATCATCCGCGTGGTTCCCGACGGCCTGGGTCTGGACATCGAAGCCTCCGCGATCGTGTTGCCGCCGGTGTTCGACTGGCTGCAGCGCGAAGGCGCGGTGCCGCGCGAGGAGATGTGGCGCACGTTCAACTGCGGCGTCGGCTTCGTGCTGGTGGCGGCGCCGGGCGATGTCGCCGCGATCGAGAGCGATCTCGATCGGCTCGGTCTGGCGCATCGCAAGATCGGCGCGGTGGTCTCCGCAAGCGATGGCGAACGCGTCAAGATCGCCTAGGAACGGACGGATGCCCTTTTATCGGTTGCGGATGCGTACGCGATTGTCCCCGGCCGATGCCATGCAACGGCTGGCGTCGTCGGTCCGGGACGAATTGGGCTTCGGCGAAATGTTGTCGGGGGTTTTCAGCTTGGGCGGCGTGCCCAGCAACGAGTATTTCATCGGCGAAACGGATAACGACCGTTTTTCGATCCATCGTAACATCCGCTATCGCAACTCTTTCCTCCCGGTGATCAAAGGGAAAATCACTCCCGAATTTCCCGGGTCGCTGATCGAAGTAACGATGCGCCTGAACGTCTTCGCAGCGCTGTTCATGGCGTTCTGGCTGGGAGTAGTCGGCTTCATGGCATTGACGGCGGTTTCCAGCAGCGGCTTGACGTCCAAGACGGCGATGCCCGCCGGCATGTTCGCGTTCGGCGCCTTGCTGCTGGCTGCCGGATTCTTTCCGGAGGCGATCAAGGCGCGCAATAAGCTCAAGTCTCTTCTGGAAGCTGGCTCGACCGAGGGCGCCCGTCGGCCCACGGTCTCCCGTTGAAACAGATGAAGCCGCGCATCGCCGTACTCGCATCGGGTCGCGGCAGCAATCTGCAGGCCCTGCTCGATGCGATCGCCGCCGGCGGCCTCGATGCCGAAATCGTCGGCGTGTTTTCCGACAAACCGGCGGCGCAGGCCTTGCAACGCGTGCCGCCGGCGCTGCGCTGGAGCCGCGACGCGAAATCCTACGCGGACCGCGAGAGCTTCGACCGCGAACTGGCCGATGCGGTCGCCGCCAGCGCGGCGGACTGGATCGTCTGCGCCGGCTATCTGCGCATCCTGGGCGACGCTTTCGTCGAACGCTTCCGCGGACGCCTGCTCAACATCCACCCGTCGCTGCTGCCCAAATACCGCGGCCTGAAGACCCACGCCAGGGCCCTGGAAGCCGGCGACACGGAGCATGGCGTCAGCGTGCACTTCGTGATACCGGAATTGGACGCAGGCAGCGTGATCGCGCAGGCGCGGATCCCCATCCTGCCCGGCGACGACCCGGAATCCCTGGCCCGGCGCGTGCTGGAACGCGAGCATCCGCTGCTGGTGGCCGTGCTGCAGCTGGCGGTTTCCGGCCGTCTTAATGAACGCGGAACAACCGTAACCGTGGATGGTCATACCCTGTTTACGCCGCTGCACTTAGATTGCGCCGGCCGACTCGCACCTTCTGGAAACGAATGATCCGTCCCCTCGCCCTGCTCGTGTCGCTGCCGTTCGCTCTCGCGCATGCGCAGGAAACCGCTCCGCAGCAGCAGGAGGCGGTGCCGGCTCAGGACGCCGCGGCGACCGATCCCGCCCTGCTGCCGCTCGCAGCGCCCGCGCAGGCGCCGCTGCAACCGTTCGTGGCCGATTACCAGGTGTACCGCGACGGCAAGCGCGTCGGCGACGCGACGCTGCAGGTGGTCAGGCTGGAAGCGGACCGTTGGCGCGTCGACCTGGGCCTGCGCGGCACGCGCGGCCTGGTTCGGCTGGTGGGGCTCAACATCGAACAGAGCACGCTGTTCGACGTCGCCGACGGCCAATACCGCCCGTTGAGCCAGAGCACCGTGCGCCATGCGCTGTTCTCGGGCAAGAAGAACACCGGCGTGTACGACTGGAGCACGCATTCGGCGATCTGGCAGGGCGACGTCAAGAAGGATCGCCGCGCCGCGGTGCCGCTGCAGGACGGCGACATGAGCGCGTTGCTGATCAACCTGGCGATCGTGCGCGACGCGACGCCGGGCAAGCAGCTCCAATACCGCTTCGTCGACGACGGCCGCGTGCGCAACCACGAATATCTGGTCTCGCCAGAACTCGAGAAAGTCACCGTCGACGACCTCGACTACAACGCGATGCGCGTCAACCGCGTGCGCAGCGGCAGTGAAGAGACCATTCTGTGGGTCTCGTACGGCGTGCCGACGCCGATCCGCATGGTGCAGCGCAAGGACGGCCAGGACGTCACCGACCTGCGCCTCATCCAGTACACCAGGAGCCAGTGAGCATGAACGCCAAAAGCCGAATCTTCTCCGCAGCGACCGCAACCTTCGCCGCCGCGCTCGCCGCCGCCAGCTTTCCGGCTGCGGCGATCGATGCATTCACTGCCGACTACCAGGCCCACTACATGGGCATGGTCGGCAACGGCAAGATGACGCTCGCGCCCGAAGGCGGCAACCGCTGGAAATACACGCTCACCATCCGCAGCAACGTCGCCAACCTCACCCAGTCGACCGTGTTCGAGGACCGCGGCGGGCAATGGCGTCCGTTGTCCAGCAACGACTCTTCGTTCGTGCTGATCAAGAAGGTCAACAAGATCGCGACCTACGATTGGGACAAGGGCGAGGCGCGCTGGAGCGGCGACGTCAAGGCCGACCGCGCCGGCCCCGTCAAGCTGAAAGCCGGCGACATGGACGGCATGCTGATCAATCTGGCGATCGCGCGCGACGTCGCCGCCGGCAAACCGTTGAACTACCGCATGGTCGAGGACGGCCGCGCCAAGCAGCTCAGCTACGAAGTCGCCGGCAAGGAAACGATCACGGTGCAAGGCAAGTCCCAATCCGCCACCAAAGTAGTGCGCAACGACGGCGAGAAGCAGACCGTCGCTTGGGTGGTCGAAGGCTTGCCGGTGCCGGCGCGCATCCTGCAGCGCAGGAACGGCCAGGACGAGATGGATCTGACGCTGCAGGCGATGCGCTGATGCGAAGCCCTCTCCCGCAAATGGGAGAGGGAGAGAATTCAGCCTTCTTCGGCCGGCGCCATCGTCGTGCGGCACTGCACGCGGAACGCTTCGTCGCTGCCGCGCCAGTAGAACGCGTTGCACTCGCGCTGCCCCTGGCGCGTATTCTTCACGATCACCGCATACCAGGCCTGCGCGACCTCGGTCGAAGTCACGGTGCCGTCGCCGTTCCAATCCATCTCGCTGTTGGGGATGCCGGCGATGAACGCCAGCCCGGCGTAATACGCATAGCCGGCATAAGCGACGAGCAACAGGAACAGGCCGAGGAATATCTTGCGGCGCATGCCGAAACGGCTGCGTGGAGCCTTATTCATGCTCATCCGATCCGGCGTATCCGCGCGCCCAGGCCGCTCAGCTTCTGCTCGATGTTCTCGTAACCGCGGTCGAGATGGTAGATGCGGTCGATCGTGGTGTCGCCGTCGGCGACCAGGCCGGCCAGGATCAGCGAGGCCGAGGCGCGCAGGTCGGTCGCCATCACCGGCGCGCCGCTGAGCTGCGCAACGCCGTGCACGGTGGCGTGGTTGCCGTCGACGCGGATGTCGGCGCCCAGCCGCATCAGCTCCTGCACGTGCATGAAGCGGTTCTCGAAGATGGTCTCGTCGATGCTGCCCACGCCCTGCGCGATGCAGTCCAGCGCCATGAACTGCGCCTGCATGTCGGTGGGGAACGCGGGATGCGGCGCGGTGACGATGTTCACCGCCTTCGGCCGCCGGCCGCCCATGTCCAGGGTGATGCTGTCGGCATCGCTATCGATATGCGCCCCGGCCTCCTCGAGCTTGGCCAGCACCGCGTGCAGCGTGTCCGGGCGCGCGTGGGTGGCGGTGACGCGGCCACCGGTCATCGCCGCGGCCACCAGGAAGGTGCCGGTCTCGATCCGGTCGGGCAGCACCGCATGCGCGCCGCCGTGCAGGCGTTCGACGCCGCGCACCACGATGCGCGCGCTGCCGGCGCCTTCGATATCGGCGCCGAGCGCGTTGAGGCAGTCGGCCAGGTCGACGATCTCCGGCTCCATCGCTGCGTTTTCCAGCACGCTGGTGCCCGAGGCGAGCGCCGCGGCCATCAGCACGTTCTCGGTGGCGCCGACCGACACCGTGTCGAAGACCACCCGCGCGCCCTTCAAGCGGCCGGCGCGGGCTTTGATGAAGCCGTGATCGACGTTGATGTCCGCGCCCAGCGCCTGCAGGCCCTTGATGTGCAGGTCGACCGGCCGCGAGCCGATCGCGCACCCGCCGGGCAACGACACTTCGGCGTCGCCGAAGCGCGCCAGCAACGGCCCCAGCACCAGCACCGAGGCGCGCATCGTCTTGACCAGTTCGTAGGGTGCGACGTGGCTGTGCACATCGCGCGCATCGAGCGTCAATTCGGAGCCGCCGTTCTCGCCGACCTTCACGCCGAGTTCGGCCAACAGGCGCATCGTGGTCTTGACGTCGTGCAGATGGGGCACATTGCTGATCGTCACCGGCTCGTCGGCCAGCAGCGCCGCGCAGAG
Source organism: Luteimonas galliterrae (assembly GCF_023374055.1). NCBI lineage: Bacteria > Pseudomonadati > Pseudomonadota > Gammaproteobacteria > Lysobacterales > Lysobacteraceae > Luteimonas > Luteimonas galliterrae. The sequence continues at coordinate 167,839 of NZ_JAMBEP010000002.1, forward strand.
GATGGGCAGCACGGCGTTCTTGGCGCCGGAGATGCGGACTTCGCCGTGGAGCGGCGTGCCGCCGGTGACTACGATCTTTTGCATGGGTGTCCGATTGCGATGACCGGCCTTTGCAGGTGCGAATTCATTCGCACGCTTTCAAGCCGTTCGGAGAAATTAAAGCGTGCGAATGAATTCGCACCTGCGAAACCTAAGCCGTCCCGGCTTCTTCCGGCGTCAACGTCTTCAGCGCCAGCGCATGGATCTCGCCACCCATGCGCTCGCCGAGCGTGGCGTAGACCAGGCGGTGCCGGGCCAGCGGCAGCTTGCCGCGGAACGCTTCGGCCACTACCGTCGCCTCGAAATGCACGCCGTCGGCGCCGGAAACCGCGGCGCTCGCGCCGGGCAGGCCTTTTTCGATCAGGTCACGGATGGTGTTTGCGTCCAATGTGGGAGAACCGCCTGCAGGATCGGGAAAAAACGAGGACTGGCGCCGGCCGGGCCGCTGCCGCGGCGTGAAGTGCGGTTTTGGCGGGCGAAGCGCGTAAAATGACCGCAATAGCCTAGCGGAAAGCCCGCGTCCACGAAATGGCAAACGACCTTCCCGCTACCCGCACCGCGCCCAGCTCGCTGGCCGTCAGCGGCCGCCGCGTGTTCGAGATCGAGGCGCGCGGCCTGGACGCCGTGGGCGCGCGCATCGACGGCGCCTTCTCCGCCGCCTGCGAGCTGATCCTGGCCGCGCACGGCCGCGTGGTCTGCACCGGCATGGGCAAGTCCGGCCACATCGCACGCAAGATCGCCGCGACGCTGGCCTCCACCGGCACGCCTGCGTTCTACGTGCATCCGGGCGAGGCCGGCCACGGCGACCTGGGCATGATCACCGACGCCGACGTGGTGCTGGCCCTGTCCTATTCCGGCGAGAGCGACGAAGTGCTGATGCTGCTGCCGGTGCTCAAGCGCCAGGGCAACCGACTGGTCGCGATGACCGGCCGGCCGTCGTCGACGCTGGCCGGCGAAGCCGACGTGCATCTGGACGTGAGCGTGCCGACCGAAGCCTGTCCGCTCGACCTTGCGCCGACCTCCAGCACCACCGCATCGCTGGCGATGGGCGACGCGCTGGCGGTGGCGCTGCTGGAAGCGCGGGGCTTCACCGCCGACGATTTCGCGCGTTCGCATCCGGCCGGCACGCTCGGCCGCCGCCTGCTGCTGCATATCGCCGATGTGATGCACGCCGGCAGCGAAGTGCCGAAGGTCCGCGAAACCGCGCGCCTGAGCGAAGCGCTGGTGGAAATGAGCCGCAAGCGCCTGGGCATGACCGCGGTGGTCGATGCCGAAGACCGGCTGCTCGGCCTGTTCACCGACGGCGACCTGCGCCGCACGCTGGACGACGATCGCGCCGACCTGCGCAACACGCGCATCGCCGAAGTGATGACCCATTCGCCCAAGACCATCGCGCCGGACCGGCTGGCGGTGGAGGCCGCGCAACTGATGGAGGCGCACAAGATCAACGCATTGCTCGTGGTGGACGGCGAGCGCCGCGTGGTGGGCGCGCTCAATATTCATGACCTGTTGCGCGCGCGCGTGGTTTAACCGGTACCGTGCATTCTCCCCCGCCCATCGCCTACGACTCCGATCTGCTCGCGCGCGCCGCGCGGATCAAGCTGGCCTGTTTCGACGTCGACGGCACGCTGACCGACGGCCGCCTGTATTTCGATAGCGAAGGGCGCGAGTCGAAAGCCTTCCACGTGCTCGACGGCCAAGGCCTGGTATTGCTGCGCAAGCATGGCGTCCATGTCGCCTTCGTCACCGCGCGCGCCAGCCTGGCAGCCGAGAAACGCGCTGCCGATTTGGGCGTGGAAGCCTTCATCGGCGTCGAGGACAAGCTCGCCTGCGTGCGCGCGCTCGCGCAGCGCCTGGGCGTGGGGCTGGAAGAGACCGCCTTCATGGGCGACGACCTGCCCGATCTGGCGGTGATGTCGCGCGCCGGCCTGGCCGTAGCGCCGGCCAATGCGCATGCGGCGATGCTGCCGCACGTGCACTGGCAGACCCAGGCGCACGGCGGCGAAGGCGCGGCGCGCGAATTCTGCGATCTGGTGCTGAGCGCGCAGGGCCGCACCGAAGGCCTGCTGCAGAAGGCCCTGGGCCGATGACCACCTGGCGCGGGCTGCTGGGCCTGTTGCTGCTGCTGGCCGCGGTGTTCAGCGGCTGGTCGCTGTGGAAACAGCACCAGCGCGGCCAGCCTTCGGCCGTACGCAGCGATCGTCCCGATTACGTGCTGAAGGATTTCGAAGTGGTCGCGCTGGACAAGCAGGGCAAGGAAGCCTTCACCCTGCGCGCCCCGCACCTCAAGCGGCGCCCGGACGACAAGACGATGACGTTGGATACGCCGCTGTTCCTGTTCCCGGACAAAGATGGGGCCTATTGGCAGACCCGCTCGCGCAGCGCCTGGGTGAGCGCCAAGGCCGACGAGGTCCGGCTGACGGGCGATGTGAACGTCGACAGCCCCCCCGGGACCGCGCGTCCCGTGAAGATGGTCACTTCACAGCTGAACGTATTCCCCGACGCGAGCCTGGCTCGCACGCCCGAATTGGTCACCGTCACCCAGCCGGGTTTTATACTGCGCGGTCGCGGCTTCGAAACCAATTTGAAGACCAAGCAATACCAGTTCAAATCACAGGTCCGATCCAGCTATGACCCTTCGACCCGCCGTTAGCCTCGCCCTGCTCTGCGCCATGCTGGCGGCGGCTTCCGTCGCCTCGGTCGCGGCCAAGACCACCGACCGCAACCAGCCGATGAACATCTCGTCGGACCAGCAGGCCGGCACCTACACCGACAACAGCGTCAACGTGATCAGCGGCAACGTGCAGATCCAGCAGGGTTCGCTGGACATCCGATCGCAGCGCGCCGAAGTCACGCTGAAGAACGGCGAAGCCAGCCGCGTCGTGTTCACCGGCGCGCCGGTGGTGATGAAACAGCAGATGGACGACGGCTCGCCGATGACCGCTCGCGCCGACAAGATCGATTACGACATGATCGGCGAAAACATCGTGCTGATCGGCAACGCCTTCGTGGAGCAGCCGCGCGGCAGCACCAGCGGCCCGCGGATCAGCTACAACATGAAGACCGGCCGCATCGACAGCGGCGGCGACGGCAGCGGCGGCCGGGTCAAGACCACGATCATGCCCAAGTCCGCGCAGGCCCAGCCCGCTCAAGGGAAGAAGTAATGCTGGTCGCGCGCGGACTGCGCAAAACCTACCGTTCGCGCGAAGTGGTGCGCGATTTCGCGCTGACGCTGGACGCCGGCGAAGTGGTCGGCCTGCTAGGCCCCAACGGCGCGGGCAAGACCACCTGCTTCTACATGATCGTGGGGCTGGTGCCGGCCGACGCCGGCGAGATCGTGCTCGACGGCCGCGACATCACCACCGAACCGATGTACACCCGCGCCAAGCTGGGCGTGGGCTATCTGCCGCAGGAACCCTCGGTATTCCGCAAGCTGACCGTGGCCGACAACCTGCGCCTGGTGCTGGAGCTGCGCAACGATCTCGATTCCGACGGCCGCGAGCGAGAGCTGGCAAGCCTGATGGACGAACTGCAGGTGGGCCATGTGGCCGAGCAGATCGGCGCCAGCCTGTCCGGCGGCGAACGGCGCCGGGTCGAGATCGCGCGCGCGCTGGCCGCCCGTCCGCGGCTGATGCTGCTCGACGAGCCTTTCGCGGGCGTGGACCCGATCTCGGTGGGCGATATACAACGTATCGTCAGCCATCTCAAGGCCCGCGGGATCGGCGTGCTGATCACCGACCACAACGTCCGCGAGACCTTGGGCATTTGCGACCGCGCGTATATCCTGCATGAAGGCGGCGTGCTCGCGCAGGGGGCTCCGGACGCGCTGCTGTCGAACCCGGATGTCCGCCGCGTCTACCTCGGAGAAGGTTTCCGCCTGTAACGCACGGCCGCCGGGCCCGCCCGGATGCGTTGTCTGTTATGGATATGAAGCCCAGACTGCAGACCTCCCTGTCGCAACAGTTGGTGATGACGCCGCAATTGCGTCAGGCCATCCAGCTGTTGCAGATGTCGGCGGCCGAACTGGAGGCGGAAATCGCGGCGGCCGTGGAGAGCAACCCCCTGCTCGACTGGACCGACGAGGCCACGCCCCCGGAAATCGCCGTGTCCGACGGCGACCGCATGGGCAATGGCGACGCCACCGAAGCTCCGGCTGCGGCCCAGGAAGCCGATGAGCCTTGGACGATCGGCGAAGAGGCCTGGCGCGAACGCATCGGCCCCTCCTCCGACCGCGACGACGAGCACGACGATGCCGCCGAACGCGTCGCCGAGCCGGAAACGCTCAGCGACCACCTGCTCTGGCAACTGCACCTGACCCACCTCTCGCTGCGCGATCGGCGCATCGGCGCGATGCTGATCGACGCGCTCGACGGCGACGGCTATCTGCGCGAACCGATCGAAGCCATCGCCGAAAGCCTGCGCCCCGACGTCCACGCCAGCAACGAGGAAATCCTCGCCGTGCTGTGCCAGATCCAACGCTTCGACCCGGCCGGCGTCGGCGCGCGTTCGCTGGGCGAATGCCTGACGCTGCAACTGGCGTTGTTGCCGGACGAAACCCCGGGCAAAGCACTGGCGCTGCGGATCGCCGCAGGCCCGATCGAGCGCCTGCCCAAGGTCGGCATCGAAGGCCTCGCGCACGAGTTGGGCTGCGATTCCGCAGAAGTGACCCTGGCCGTGCAGGCCTTGCGCTCGCTCGACCCGCGGCCGGGCGCACAGATCGGCGGCATGGCCAACGACACCTATGTCACGCCCGATTGCGTGGTGTGGCGCCAACACGGCGTCTGGCGCACCGCGCTGGCGCACAACTATTCGCCGCGGGTATCGATCCACCGCGGTTACGAACGCATGATCGGCGGCGCCTCGCAAGCGGACGCCGGCTATCTGCGCGGCCGGCTGCAGGAAGCGCGCTGGCTGCTGCGCAGCATCGAGGCGCGCGGCGAAACCCTGCTCAAGGTGATGCGCTGCCTGGTGCGCCAGCAATCGGGTTTCCTGGAATTCGGCGAACAGGCGCTGCGCCCGCTGACCCTGCGCGAGGTCGCCGGCGAAGTCGGCCTGCACGAATCGACCGTATCGCGCGCGATCGCGCGCAAATACGTGCGCACGCCGCGCGGCACGGTGCCGTTGCGCGCCTTCTTCGCTTCGGGCATCGACACCGAGGGCGGCGGCGGCGCCTCCAGCACCGCCATCCAGGCCATGATCCGCGAACTGATCCAGGGCGAAAACCCGCGCAAACCCTTGTCCGACGCCAGTCTGGCGCTGTCGCTGAAGGCCGCCGGCGTGCCGGTCGCGCGCCGCACCGTGGCAAAATACCGCGAGGCGATGCACATCCCCTCCTCCCATGAACGCATCCGGATCGGCTGATGCCGACCGATGGTCTTTTGGCTTAACCTAGGTTTCACCCTAGCCTTGCTGCCTATCGGCGAAGCTGGGCACGTAGGGTGGGCCTTGGCCCACCATCGCGACTCCCATGCCGTGATGGTGTCCCGCCGAAGCGGTGTCCAAGGCACACCCACGCAGTCAACAACAAGCAGGAGGTCCCGATGCGCATCGAAACCCACGGCCAGCAAATCGAAATCACGCCGGCCCTGCGCGATTACGTCGAAACCAAGCTCGCCCGCCTGGAGCGGCATTTCGACCAGCCGTTCGACGTACGCACCCAGCTCAGCATCGACAAACCCGACCATCGCGCCGAAGCCACAGTCAATCTGGCCGGCCGCACCCTGCATGCCGACGCCAACGCCATCGACATGTACGCCGCCATCGACCTGCTCGCCGACAAGCTCGACCGCCTGCTGGTCAAGCACAAGAAGAAGCTGGTCGAACACCGCCGCGGCGACGGCATCGCGCGCAGCGGCGATTTCGGCTGACGGATCGCCATCGGCCATGCCGCTCGCCTCATTGCTGACCGCGGACCGGATCGCCGCCGCGGTCCCCGCCGACGACGGCGGCGCGGTGCTCGAGACCGCCGCCCGCCTGCTGTCCGGCGACGATCCGGCGCAGGCCGCCGCCATCGCCGACAGCCTGCGCCAGCGCGAACGCATGGGCAGCACCGCCATCGGCCACGGCATCGCCATTCCGCACGGCCGCAGCAGCGCCCTCGCCGAACCGCGCGGCGCATTCCTGCGCCTGCGGCACGCCATCGATTTCGGCGCCAGCGACGAGCAGCCCGTCGATCTGGTGTTCGCGCTGATCGTGCCCGAACACTTCACCCAGGAGCACCTGCTGTTGCTGTCCGAACTGGCCGAACGTTTTTCCGATGCAGACTATCGCGACGCTTTGCGCGACGCCGCCGACGCGGGCGCGCTGCAACGGCTGTTGTCCGAACCGCCGCGGACCGCGCTGCGTGCGGGCACTGGACACGCATGAACGAACGCATCACCGCCCGCGAACTGTTCGAGCAGCAACGCGAACGCCTCATGCTGCGCTGGGTCGCCGGCGAGCGCGGCGCCGACCGCGTGCTGGAATCGGTGGACACGGTGGCGCGGCGTCCGTCGCTGTCGGGCTACCTCAACATCATCTATCCGAACAAAGTGCAGATCCTGGGCACCGAGGAACTGGCTTGGCTCGATGCGCTGGATTCGCGCCAACGCTGGGAAACCATCGAAAAGATGATCCAGTTCCGGCCGCTGGCGATGGTGATCAGCAAGAACCAGGCCTGCCCCGAAGATTTGCGCCGCGCCGCGGAAGAGTCCGACACGCCGCTATGGAGCTCGCCCAAGCGCGGCCACGAACTGCTCAACCATCTGCAATACCACCTGGCGCGCACGCTGGCGCCGCGGATCACGCTGCACGGCGTGTTCATGGAGATCTATTCTATCGGCGTGCTGATCACCGGCGAATCCGGCTCTGGCAAGAGCGAGCTGGCGCTGGAGCTTGTGACGCGCGGCCACCGCCTGGTCGCCGACGATGCGCCCGAATTCACCCAGATCGCGCCCGACGTGCTCGACGGCACCTGCCCGGAAATGCTGCAGGACCTGCTGGAATTGCGCGGCCTGGGCGTGCTCAACATCCGCCAGATGTTCGGCGACACCGCCGTGAAGCGGAACAAATACCTGCGCCTGATCGTGCACCTGACCCGCCCGCACCTGGAGCCGCTGCCCAGCGGCATCGAGCGCCTCACCGGCGACATCGGCCAGCGCCGCGTGCTGGACCTGGACGTGCCGATGATCACGCTGCCGGTGATGCCCGGCCGTAACTTGGCGGTACTGACCGAAGCGGCCACGCGCACGCACATCCTGCGCGCGAAAGGCGTGGATCCGGCGGCGGCGTTCATGGCCAGGCATTCGCATTTCCTAGAACGCGCCACCTGACACATTTTTGTAGGAGCGGCTTCAGCCGCGAGCTCTTTCCTTCAGATCATGGCGACGTGTGGGAAAGAGCTCGCGGCTGAAGCCGCTCCTACAAAGGGAGAAGGCGGTCGAGCGAGCTCGGTTCTACAATGCGAAAGCGGATATTCCCCAGGCCAAGCCCCGAACCCATGAACAGCCCAGCCCCGACAAGCAGCAACGACATCACCCAGGCCTTGGTCGTCGTCAGCGGCATGTCCGGTTCCGGCAAGTCGGTGGCGCTGAAAACTTTCGAAGACCTCGGCTTCTACTGCGTCGACAACCTGCCGGCCGAACTGTTGCCGGCATTCGTGCGCAGCGTGGCGCGCGCCGACGGCACGCCGGAAAAGCTCGCTGTAGGCATCGACATCCGCAGCCGCGGCGACCTGGCCAACCTGCCCGAATGGTTGTCCGCAGTCGGCAAGCTGGGCCTGGATCCCAAGCTGGTGTTCTTCGACACCCGCGACGAAGTGCTGCTGAAGCGCTACGCCGACACGCGCCGCCGCCACCCGCTGAGCCATCTCGGTTTGGCGCTGGCGGACGCGATCTCGCTGGAACGGCAGGTGCTCAAGCCGATGCGCACGCTGGCCGACATCGTCGTCGACACCAGCATGCTCAACGTGCATCAATTGCGCCGCCAGATCATCACCGAATTCGGATTGAGTTCGGATTCGACCCTGTCGCTGCTGTTCGAATCCTTCGCCTATCGCCGCGGCGTGCCCGCCGACGCCGACTTCGTATTCGATGCGCGCGGCCTGCCCAATCCGCACTGGAACGCGGAGCTGCGCCCGCTGTCGGGCCGCGACCAGGCCGTGCGCGAATTCCTGGAGACGCAATCGGAAGCCGGCGAATACGTCGCGCAAGTCGCCGCCTTCCTCGACACCTGGCTGCCGCGCATGCAATCGGACACGCGCAGCTACGTCACCATCGCCTTCGGCTGCACCGGCGGCCGGCACCGTTCCGTGTATCTGGCCGAGCGCCTGGCCGAACACGCGCGCGAACGCGGGTGGGCGGAAGTGGCGGTGCATCATCGCGAACTGGACTAAGACCTCGCGGCTTTAACCCCCCTTGCCGGGTCGCGCGCCATGAAACGGCGGCCGTCGAATATGGAATAGCCGTCACGAATCCCGCAGCAACTGACGCTGGCGCCAGTCCGCGCGCCCACGGCGCGTGATACACAAGCCGGGCCATGCTGGCTGGGCAACGGACGGCCGCGAAACAGGGGGTTTCATGCGATTCGACAGCCAGGCCCGGAAGGGTCTTTTGTTCCGCCGTATCGCTTCGTTGGCGGCAGTCTTTTTCCTGGTGGCCTGCGGCACCGCAGCGGCGGACGAACTGTCCGCCTTCGACGGCGCACTACGCAGCATGCAGATCGATGAGCGCGTGAAGCCGCAGAGCGACACGCCGTTCGGCGAGCAGGTCAACCCCTACATCGGTTCGGTCAGCTTCAAGCAAGCCGATGTGGTCGTTCCTGGCAACGGGCCGACGATTTCGCTGGTGCGCGACACGCTCACGCCGCGTAACAATTATCGATCGCTGGTACCCCACGCCTTCGGTGACTGGACGCTGTCGGTACCGCAAATCCACACCATCGCAGGCAAGCCAGGATTTGGCGGTGGCACCATAGCCGAGTACTGGGATATCGATAGCCTCCAGACACCTTACGCTCGCTGCACTCAAATCGGCCCGCTGGACACGGACTCGGTCGTCAACACCCTCTGGTGGGAGGGTTACGAAATGATCACCGAGGACGGCGAACGCCAGGCGCTGCTCAAACGCGACCCGGACAATACCGCCAAGCCGACGATGACCCTGAATGGCCAACCGGTGGTCTTTCCGGTGGTCACCGAAAAGAACTGGCAGATCGGGTGCCTACCCAACACCAGCAATGGCGAGGTGGGCGAAGCGTTCTTGGCGGTGTCGCCGGACGGCACCAAATACTGGTTCGACCGCCTGGTCGGCGACGGGCTGGAAACGATCAAGGAGATGGACGACGGCGTGATCGTGCGCCAAAGCCTGAGACGTGCACGCATGCTCGTCACTCGCATCGAGGACCGCTTTGGCAATTACCTCACCTACGCCTACGACGATAAAAAACTCACCTCGATCACCGCCAGCGACGGCCGCAGGGTCGATATCGCCTGGCGCGCCGATTACGCATTGGTCGACAGCATCACCGTGCAGCCGGCGGCAGTCGAGCCGCGCGTGTGGCGTTACGAATACACCAACCTGGGCGACACCACCTCGCAACTGACTGGCGTGGTATTGCCGGATCTGACGCGCTGGAGTTTCAGTCTGCATCCGCAGACGTCGTGGATCCAGACCAACATGAGGCCCTGCGGCATCCGCAGCGGCTTGCCGGCTAGCAGCGCCACCGCCACGCAGACGCTCACCAGCCCTAGCGGCGCCACCGGCACGTTCACCTACAAGCAGGTCTGGCATGCGCGCTACGTGGTCAGTGCATGCGTGCAGATGCCGAACATAGACCCCTACGAAGAGACCCCGGCGCTGTTCACCACCCAATCGCTGATCCAGAAACAGGTCTCCGGCCCGGGCTTGGCGACGCAGACCTGGACCTATGCTTACCAGCCCGCTGTGGGCGCAGCTTCTTACGATCCTTGCGCGCAGAACGGCACTTGCCCGACGACCAAGTGGGTGGACGTCACCGAACCTGACGCCGACCGCACCCGTTACACGTACAGCATATCGCAGGGCACCGATGGGCGGCTGCTGGACCAGGACACTTATGACGGTGCCACGCTCCTGCGCAGCGAGACATACGAGTACGCCGCCGCCAATCAAGGCCCGTGGCCCGCCATGCTCGGCAGCCCGATGGCGAACGGCAATCTGGGCGGCGCCATTTTCCAATGGACGCCAATGAAGAAGCGCACCTTGGTGCAGCAGGGCACCACTTACCTCTGGCAGGTGAACAACTTCGACACCTTCGCCAAGCCGCTTAGCGTGACGCGCTCGAGCGCGCCTGGCGGTTATACCCGCACCGATACCACTCTCTACGACCACAATTTCGGCAAGTGGGTGATCGGTCAGGTGACGACTTCCACCAACACCAACACCGGCCTGGTGGAGGTGGAAACCGACTACGACAACGTCACCGCGCAGCCGCTGTCGACCAAATCCTTCGGCAAGCTGCGGCAGACGATGACCTACCACGCCGACGGCACCCTGGCCACGGCCAAGGACGGCAACAACAACGTCACCACCTTCGCCAACTGGAAGCGCGGCGTTCCGCAGAAGGTGACCTACGCCGACACCAAGTACAAATCTGCTTCGGTCGACGATTTTGGTCAGCTCACCTGGGTCGAGGACGAGAACCGCTACCGCACCTGCTACGACTACGACGTCATGGGCCGCCTGACCGGCATCACCTACCCGTCCGAAGCCGCTGCAAACCTGTGCAATACCACCACCTGGGCCAAGACCACACTGAGCTTCGCCAAGAACGGCAGCGCGGTCTACGGCTTGCCGGCCGGCCACTGGTACCAATCGGTCGTCACCGGCAACGGCCGCAAGGTGACCTACTTCGATGCCCTGTGGCGGCCGGTGGTAGCCACTGCCTACGACAACGCCAACATTCCTGGCACGCTCAGCCAGACGGTGACCCGCTACGACAGCGACGGCCGCTCCATCTTCATATCGTATCCGCAACGCGAACTGAGCGCAGCGGTGTACAACACTTGGGCCAACCCGGCCATCGCCCTGACCCTGCCGGGCACCGGCACCACGTATGACGCGCTCGGGCGCGTCGTGCATGTGAAACAAGACAGCGAGTTGGGGGTGCTGACCACCACCACTGCCTATCTGAGCAACGCCGATGGCCCGTACACCGTAGTCACCAACCCGCGCAGCTTCCAGACCCGCACCTGGTTCCAGGCCTACGACCAGCCCAACTACGACATGCCGGTCGAGATCTGGCATCCGGAAGCCACCCGTACCGTGATCGACCGCGACGTGTTCGGCAAGCTCAAGACGCTGACCCGCCGCAACGACGCCGGCACGGTCTCGCTGGCCCGCAGCTATGCCTACTTCGCCAGCCAGGAGCTGTGCCGCACGATCGAACCGGAGACCGGCGCGACCGACTTCGGCTACGACGGCGCCGGCAACCTGAAGTGGTCGGCCGCGGGTCTGCCGACGAATATCGGTTGCGATGTAGAGGGCGACCACTCGGTGATCGCACCGCGCCGCGTCGACCGCACTTACGATGCCCGCAACCGTCTCGAGCTGCTGAGTTTCCCCGACGGCCGCGGCAACCAGCAATGGCAGTACTGGGACGATGGCCTGGTGAAACAGGTCACGACCTACAACGACATCGCGATGGGCGGGCAAGTGGACAACGCCTACGCCTACAACAAACGTCGGCTATTGCAGAGCGAGAGCATCGCCGAGCCGGGCAACTACAGCTGGGCACTGGGCTATGGCTACAACGCGAACGGCCATCTGGCGAGCCACCAATATCCCGGCGGCCTGGTGGTGAACTATGCGCCCAACGCCCTGGGCCAGCCTACGCAGGCCGGCAGCTACGCCACGGGCGTGAGCTATTACCCCAACGGCGCGATGCAGCAGTTCACCTACGGCAACGGCGTGATCCATCAACTGACCCAAAACACCCGCGGCTTGCCGGATCGTAGCCTGGACATCTACCAATCCACACACTACCTGGACGACGGCTACGACTACGATCAGAACGGCAACGTAGCCGCGATCAGCGACGGGCGCGATGCCGAGCACCGCGGCAACCGAACGATGACCTACGACGGACTGGATCGTCTGCAGACCGCGGTGTCGCCGATGTTCGGCAACGCCAGCTACGGCTATGACGTGCTGGACAACCTGACCCGGGTGACGATCGGCGGGCCGGCCATACGCGACCACTATTACTGTTACGACGGCGCGAACCGGCTGACCAACGTGAAGACCGGCAACTGCAGCGGTACCAGCGTGATCGGCCTGGGCTACGACGTACAGGGCAACATAGCCAACAAGAACGGCCAGACGTTCGACTTCGACTACGGCAACCGCCTGCGCGAGGCGACCGGCAAGGAAGCCTACCGTTACGACGGCCACGGCCGCCGCGTGGCGGCACTGGCCCCAGCGGGCACGATCTATTCGTTCTATGGTCAGGACGGCGCCTTGCGCAGCCAGCGCGACGAACGCCGGACCGAAGCCTACGACTACATCCGTTTGAACGGCAGCCTGGTCGCGCGCGTAACGGGAACCACGCCGGTGATCGGCACGCCGGTGGTCAGTGCGCCGGCCAGCGACCCCGATGGCAATTACACGGTGCAATGGACGACGGTCACGGCGGCCACGCAATACGAACTGCAGGAGTCCATCAACGGCGGCGCCTGGCAGGCCGCGTACGTGGGCGCCGGCACCAACAAGGCGATCGGGGGCAAGCCGGCAGGCAGTTATGGCTACCGCGCCCGCGCCTGCAAGAGTGGGCCTTGCGGTAACTGGAGCGCGGCCGCCACGGTGGTGGTGAACCAGCCGCCGGCCTCTGCGCCGACGTTGACGGCCCCGACCACGGCCGCCAACGGCAACTACAACGTGAGTTGGAGCGCCATCAGCGGCGCCACCGGCTATACTTTGGAAGAGAGCACTAACGGCGGTGCCTGGACGGCCGCGTATACCGGCCTGAACTTGAGCAAGGCCTACACCGGCAAGTCGGCCGGCAGCTACGGCTATAGGATCAAAGCCTGCAACGAGTTCGGTTGCAGCGCCTACTCGGCGGCCAAGACCGTGCAAGCCGTCTATGCGCCGGCCGCGCCTGTGCTCAACGCACCGGCCAGCAGCACGAACGGCAGCTATGCGGTCAGCTGGGCCGCAATCGTCACAGCCGCAAGCTACCGACTCGAAGAAAGCGTGAACAACGACGCATGGACGCTGGTCCAGGACGCGGCGGCCCTCAGCAAGACCTTCAGCGGCAAGGCAAACGGCAGCTATCGCTATCGCGCCCAGGCCTGCAATGTGGCCGGTTGCAGCGCCTACTCGGCGCTCAAGACGGTGAGCGTGCTGCTCCCGCCGGCAGCGGCGCCGGGCCTGACTGCGCCAGCCAGCAACGCCACCGGCAGTTACGCGGTCAGCTGGACCGCGGTGGCCACGTCCACCAGCTACACCTTGCAGCGCAGCGTCAACGGCGGCGCCTGGAGCAACCGTTACAGCGGCGCCAATCTGTCCTTCAATGAGAGCGGATTGGGCGCAGGCAGTTACGGCTACCGGGTGCAGGCCTGCAACGGCTCGGGATGCTCGGCTTTCAGTGCGACCAAGACCACCACGGTGCAGTTCCCGCCAGCCATGCCCGCCAGTCTGACCGGCAATACTGATCCGGATCCCGACTTGCCCGGCTCGCGTAACTTCTATGTGTTCTGGAGCGCTGTGAGCGGCGCCACCTCCTACGAGTTGCAGGAGGGCGGCACGACCGTCTACAGCGGTCCGCTCACCAACTATATGACCTCCGGCAAAGGCACGCGCACGTTCAACGTGCGCGCCTGCAACGCTGCGGGATGCTCGGCCTGGAAAGGCCCGCTGGTGCTGTGATGAGGACGCCAACCATGACGATCGCGAACCGACTCATCACCTGCCTGACCCCGCCGGTATTGCTGCTGGCCGCGCCGTTGGCTCGGGCCCAGACCGTGGTCTACTACCACACCGATGCCTTGGGCTCGGTGGTGGCAGTGACCGACGCCAACCGCACGGTCATCGAGAAGAACGAGTACGAACCCTACGGCAAGGTGGTCAACCATGCCTTGCAGGACGGCCCGGGCTATGCCGGCCACGTGGCCGACGCCCAGACCGGGTTGATCTATATGCAGCAGCGTTACTACGACGACGATCTGGGCGAGTTTCCGACGGTGGATCCGGTGACGGCGACCAGTGTTGGTGGGAATTTCAATCGGTATTGGTATGCAAATAACAACCCCTATCGATTCGTCGATCCCGACGGGCGGAAACCCGAAGACAATTCTCCACCGCCTCAGGATTGTGGGGACCAACCATGTCCGTCGCGTCGCGAGAAGAAAGAGCAAAGAGACCGTGAACAGAGGTCGGATATAGTTCTTATCCGTTCACAAACGACAGTGTTAGGCAATGTTACGGTTTCTGGTGCTGGCGACACCGATGGTATCGCCAGGGCAACTGCCACACCGATGCGAGAATTCACTGCAATCACTAATCAAGAGGCGTGCGCAAACTTTTGCCCAATCTTCAATGGGGAGGGTTACGTAACTGGATATTCCGCGCAGATTGTTACTCAAGGATCCCGTGCGTGGTGTGTGGCTATGCCTTGCGGAGGTGGGGCTATGTCACATGGACAAAACCACACACATTCATTTCGCCCATATATCGGCACAGCACTCGATGTTAGCCGAAATGATGCAATAAGATTTGGCCAGAGGAACCCTCCTGGCTTAGTCTTTTCTAGTATGGATAAAGGCGTCACCAATATTTATCTAACAACGGAAAGAAATCTGTTCAACTATTTGAACGGAAAGGTCAGAAAACTCCCATGAATATCAAGTTCTTATCGCTAGTAATGGCTCTTGTAACTTGTTCCAGAGTGGACGCGGAGTCACTTGGCGCATCTCCATGGACTGAAATTTCCTTCAAGAATGAAAATGGGGACGGCATCATTATTACCGTCGACAACAAACGGAATTTGATTAACAAGATCAGTATTAAAAATGAACGCTGTAGCGGGAATATCTTGGGCGTATCTGTTCCGGGGGTTATTAGCCTGAATGGCGTCGAGTTCTTGGAAGATAAAGACGAAAATGGAAAGAAGAACATCCTCACTATTCCTTTCCTAAAGACTTCTGGCGACTCCCAGAAAATGGGTACGCTAGCTCTCTCAATCCGTCAGTGCACGTTGATTGCGAGCGAAACCTACTGATTGCAAAATGGGGACAGAGCGCCCTCTTCTGATGTGTAAGGGCCGCAGGCTGGAGTCAACCCCTGCATCATGACTTTCGAAGACGCATACCTGTCAGCAGCAACCGCGACCTTGCTTTCTTATCGGTGTTCGAGGTCGCGGGATTCTCAGAATGACGATGTTGGGGTTTCACCCCAACCTACGGATCCGCCGTTCCGGCGCGATACCCAGCATCCCGCCACCCCCGCTTTCTCGCCGTCACCCGGGTCTGCTAACTTGGCCCCATGGCCGTCGGCATCCTGCTCATCACCCATCCCGGCATCGGCGCGCCGCTGATCGCGGTGGCCACCCAGTTGCTGCGCCAGCTGCCGCTGCGAGCGGAGGCGTTCGAGGTGCCTTTCGACGGCGACCCGGACGCCCTGCTGCCGCAGGCCAGCGCGGCTTTGCGGCGGGTGGACGGCGGCGGCGGGGTGCTGGTGCTGACCGACCTGTACGGCGCCACGCCCAGCAACCTGGCGGCCAAAATCGCGCGGCTGGGCACGCCGGTGCGGCGGGTGTCCGGGCTGAGCCTGCCGATGCTGCTGCGGGTGATGAACTATGCCGACCTGGAGCTGGACGAACTGCCGGCGATCGCCGCCGCCGGCGCCCGCAACGGAACCATCATCGATGACGCGTGACCCCTCCCCCACCCTTAACCGCGACCGTCACCATGCTTGAGCGCGAACTCGTCGTCAGCAACCGCCTGGGCCTGCATGCCCGCGCCACCGCCAAGCTGGTGCAGCTGCTGTCCGGCTACCGCTGCAACGCGACGCTCACCGCGAAGGGCCGCGAAGTGAACGCCAAAAGCATCATGGGCGTGATGCTGCTGGCCGCAGGCCAAGGCACGTCGGTGATGCTGCGCGTGGACGGCGAAGACGAAGCGGATGCGGCGGCCGCCGCCGTCGATCTGTTCGCACGCAATTTCGACGAGGGTTCCTGATGCGGCAGCCGCTGCCCGGCCACGGTGCATCGCGCGGCAACGCGCTGGGCCGTGCCCGGGTCCGGTTGCCGCATGCGCTGGACGTACTGGAAGAGCACATCGCCGCCGATGCGGTCGATGCGGAACTGGCCAAACTGCATGCCGCCATCGATACCGTGCGCGGCGAGATGCGCGACCTGCGTGAGCGCCTGCACGGCGCGCTGGCGCACGAAGTCGGCGAATTCCTGGACCTGCATACGCTGCTGTTGGACGACCCGGAACTGCTGCAGGGCCTGGACGACCTGATCCGCACCGGCCGCTACAGCGCAGACTATGCGCTGCGGCTGCAACGCGACCGGCTGGCGGCGGTGTTCGCCGGCATGGACGATGCGTACTTCCGCAGCCGTGTCGACGATATCGACCAGGTGATCGGGCGCATCCATGCCGCGCTGCATCGCCGCGACGTCGGCGCCAAGGGCACCTCCGGCGAAATCCTGGTGACCGACAACGTGGCGCCGGCCGAGATCGCGCAGCTGCAGGCGCAGGGCGTGGTGGCGATCGTCACCTCGGCCGGCAGCGTGCTGTCGCACAGCGCCATCCTCGCCCGCAGCCTGCATCTGCCGCTGGTGGTCGGCGCCGCGCAGGCGCTGCAGCGGATCAACGACGGCGACGTCCTGATGGTCGACGGCGGCAACGGCGAACTGATCGTCGAGCCCGACGCCGCCGACCTGCGCTCGTACCGCGCGCGGGTGCGCGAGTTGGCGCGCGAGCGCAAACAGCTGTACCGGCTGCGCCGCGAACCGGCGCGCACCGTCGACGGCATCGACATCAAGCTGTACGCCAACGCCGAATCGCGCGAGGACGTGGCCGAGGCGCATGCGCTGGGCTCGGCCGGCATCGGCCTGTACCGCACCGAATTCCTGTTCCTGCAGCGCAACGAAGTGCCGGACGAGGAGGAGCAGTTCCGCGCCTACCGCGACGTGGTCCTGGGCATGACCGGCCGCACGGTCACCATCCGCACGCTCGACCTGGGCGCCGACAAGGCCGACCGCACCGGCTTGGTGATGAGCGACGAACCCAATCCGGCGCTGGGCGTGCGCGGCGTGCGCCTGTCGTTGTCGCGCCAAGCTCTGTTCGAGACCCAACTGCGCGCCATCGTCCGCGCCAGCGGCTACGGGCCGGTGCGCGTGCTGGTGCCGATGGTGAGTTGCCGCGAGGAAGTGGTGGCGGTGCGCAAGCTGCTCAAGCGCGTGATCCGCGACCTGAACAGCAGTGGCCACGAAATCGCCGACCATATCCCGCTGGGCGCGATGATCGAGGTGCCGGCTGCGGCGATCGCTCTGCCCAGCTTCATCGGTGCGGTCGACTTCCTGTCGGTGGGCACCAACGACCTGGTGCAATACCTGCTGGCCGCCGACCGCAACAACGAGGCGCTGGCCGATCTGTATTCGCCGCTGCATCCGGCGGTGATGCGGCTGCTGCACGCCATCATCCGGACGGCGCACATGCGCGGCAAACCGGTGGCGGTGTGCGGTGAAATGGCCGGGGACGCGGTGTTTACGCCGCTATTGCTGTCGCTGGGCCTGACCGAATTCAGTCTGCATCCGGCGACGCTGCTGGAAGTGCGCAAAGCGGTACGCGAATGCGACCTGGCCGACCTGCGCAAGCGCAGCAGCGCGTTGCTGCGGGCACGGGATCGCGAGGCGATCGAGCGGTGGATGCATTCTTAGCGGAATTTACACTTGCTTTAAGCCTCATTCCCGCGAAGGCGGGACCGCGCAGGTAAGGATCCCAGCGACTGTCGGCACAACGGATGGCCGAAGGGCAGCGGCATGTCATCCAGCCACTTTGCGCCGCCTTCTTTGTAGAGCGGGGCTTGCCCCGCTGCTCTTGCTCTTAAGCCGTTTGCTCTAAGGCCCGCTCTTAAGCCGTCATCCCAGCGAACGCTGGGACCCATGTTGCTCTGGCGCTTGCCCTTAAGCCGTCATCCCGGCGAAGGCCGGGATCCAGGCCTGCGTCCTCGCAGGTGCGCTGCGACTCGCGCCATGGACAAAGGCTTCCGGCTGCGCCGGGTCACTTTCTTTGCTGGCCCAAAGAAAGTAACCCAAGAAAGGGCCTGAACTGCGGTGCGATGCGTCGCGCCTGAAAGTCCGCCAGCGGACCTGCTTTCGTCGCAGGTGGCCTTCTTACGCAGGTACTAGATTTTGATTCGTAGCCTATGGGTGACGTGGCTTTTGCGGATTTTCGCTAAGGAGTAGTTCTTGTCGATCGCCTCGAATCTCAATGTCGAAGCGACGGAGGAATCCCGAGCGCTGGCGAGCGGTGGCCAAGCACACGGGGTAACCCCATCGCCGGGATCCCTTCCAAAGGCCCTTTTTCTTTGGTTACTGTTCTTTTTGGGCCCCACAAAAAGAAAGTAACTCGGCCGCGGTTTGAGCGGACGAAACCCCGGCCCAAAGGGCCGGCAGGTCGTCAGAACCCCAAGCCAAGGCAGCGGAGCAAGCTCCGCTCTACAAAAGAAAGCATGAGCAAATCTCCCCGGCCCCTTTTTCAAAGGGGGGAGACAAGCAAAGTCGCTGGATCCCAGCCTTCGCCGGGATGACGGCTTTAAGGGCGAAGGCGGGCTTTAAGGGCGAAGGCGATGGATGCCGGCGTACGACGTCACGGCTGGAAGCATGGACAATCTTCCTGGCCCTCTTTCTCGAATAGGAAGATAGCGGGTGCTATTGGCAAGGACTTGGCCCTGCCTGGAACGCCGCCACGGTTTCGCCCTTGCGGTGATCCAGCAGCAGGAACCACAGCCCCGGCTCCACCCAATCGCCCGTTTGCTGGGTGCCGCTGGCCTGATTCGTGCCCAGGAACACCTGTCCGTCCGTCGTGCGCAGGCGCAATTCCAGATCGATCTTGTCGGCAGCGGGCACCTGCCATTGCACCGTCCCGCGATAGCGCTGGCCGCGCGCCTTGCAGTCGGCAGCGGGCTGCGGATCCAGCTTGAAGACGACGCCTTCCTGCTGGAACGCCTTCGTCGGGCCCGGCTGCGCCTGCTCGCGGCCGCAGGCGCCCAGCAGCAGGATGCCCGTTAACAGCAATGCGCTTCTCATGTGCAAACCTCCCAAGGTCCGGCGCGAGCCTAACCACAGCCGCGTGACGGCCGGATGCAAGCGATGGGTGGGCTTCGCGCGCCGCGCAGGCGATAATGTCCGCATGAACGCCTGACCCTGTCGCGCCCGCGTGGTGCGACGCCGCCACCGGAAGCCTGCATGGCCGAAGCCGTCCGCCACGACAAGACCGCGCGCCAGCTGCGATTGCTGTCCGATGCCCTGGACAGCGGCCGGCTCGGTCCTGTGCGCCGGCTGGTCAATACGTTGTCGCCTGCGGAAATCGGCAACCTGCTCGAATCGCTGCCGCCGGGCAAGCGCGAAGTGGTTTGGGGCCTGGTCGATCCGGAAGACGACGGCGAAGTGCTGGTCCACGTCGGCGACGAAGTGCGCGAAGGCCTGCTCGCGGACATGGATCCCGACGAAATCGTCGCCGCGGTCGAAGACCTGGATATCGACGACCTCGCCGACCTGGTCGAAGATTTGCCCGACACCGTCATCGACGAAGTGCTCAAGTCGATGGACCGCGAGAACCGCGAGCGCCTGGAGCAGGTGCTGTCCTACGACGAGGACACCGCCGGCCGCCTGATGAATCCGGACGTGGTGACGGTGCGCGCCGACACCACGGTCGATGTGGTGCTGCGTTACCTGCGCCTGCGCGGCGAATTGCCCGAACACACCGATCACCTGTACGTGGTCAGCCGGCGCCACCAATACCTGGGCCGGATCGCGTTGCAGTCGCTGCTGACCCATGAGGCGAACACGCCGATCAACCAGCTGCTCGACGACGAGCAGCCGGCGATCGATGTGCAGGAATCCTCCGACGAAGTCGCGCGCCAGTTCTCCGACCACGACTGGATCAGCGCGCCGGTGGTGGACGACAACAACATCCTGCTCGGCCGCATCACCATCGACGACGTGGTCGACATCATCCGCGAACAGGCCGAGCACCAGGCGCTCAGCGCAGCCGGCCTCGACGAGGACGAGGACCTGTTCAGCCCCGTGCGGCGCGCCTTCCGGCGCCGATTGATCTGGTTGAGCGTGAACCTGGGGACCGCATTCCTGGCGGCGAGCGTGGTCGGCCGCTTCGAAGCCACCATCGAAAAAATCGTGGCGCTGGCGGTGCTGATGCCGATCGTCGCCGGCATGGGCGGCAATGCCGGCACGCAGGTGTTCGCGCTGATGGTGCGCGGCCTGGCGCTGGGGCAGATCGGCCGCTCGAACGTGCCGACCCTGGTGTGGAAGGAAGTGCGCGTGGCGCTGATAAACGGTCTGGCGCTCGGCCTGTTGCTCGCCGCCATCGTCTGGCTGTGGTACCGCGACATCAAACTGTCGGCGGTGATCGCCACGGCGTTGACCATCAACCTGTGCTCGGCGGCGCTGGCCGGCGTGTTCGTGCCGGTCACGCTCAAGCGCATGGGCTTCGATCCGGCGCTGGCCGGCGGCGTGATCCTGACCACGGTCACCGACGTGATGGGCTTCCTCAGTTTCCTGGGTTTGGCGACGCTGATCCTTTTGGGTTGATCTTCCGCATCGTCCTCTGGACGTCAGGAGGCGCAGATGATGACCGACGCCGTGTTGTCTGCACTGGTGAATCTGGTGCTGCTCGCTGGATTGCCGTTGTTCGGCTACTATCTGTACCACCGCTTGCGCCACAAGCGCGGGTTCGGCGAAATCGCACGGCGCGCGGGATTGCAGCTCGGCGAAAAGAAATACTTGATCTACAGTGTTTTGTCGGCTGCGGCTTGCGTCGGCCTGTTGCTTGCGTGGCGGCCGGCATTGGATTCCTTCACCGGCGCCACGTCGCCGCAGCGCACTTTTGTGGGCCTGGGGATGAGTGCTGCCTCCATTGCCATGGCTTTGCTTTACGGCATGGTGAAAACCGGGTTCAGCGAAGAATTCCTGTTTCGCGGCCTGATCGCCGGCAGCCTGTCGCGACGGATGCCGTTGCTGTGGGCGAACGTGCTGCAAGCGCTCATTTTTCTGGCGCCACACCTGCTGATCCTGCTCAGCCGTCCCGCCCTGTGGCCGGTGCTACCGGCCGTGTTCGTTGGCGGCCTGCTAACCGGCTGGCTGCGGATCAAGTCGGGCTCCATCATCGGTCCATGGCTGATCCACGGCGCGCTCAATACCGCGACCTGTCTGTACGTCGCTGCGGGCACTGCACCCTGACTTTTGCAGGAGCGGCTTCGGCCGCAAGCTTTGGCCTTCACGAAAAGCGGTCAGAATCAAGTCATGTCGACCCGCAAGGAAAACGCCGTCACTTACGACACCGTCCGCCGGGCCGCGGCGCGCTTCCCCGGCGTCGAAGAAGGCACCTCGTACGGCGCGCCCGCACTGAAGGTGCGCGGCAAGCTGCTGGCTCGGCTACGCGAGGACGGCACCACGCTGGTCCTCAAGTGCGAATCGATCGACCGCGAAATGCTGATGCAGGCGGCGCCCGACGTCTTCTTCGTCACCGATCATTACCGCGACTACCCGCTCGTGCTGATCGACTTGTCCAAGCTATCGCGCAAGGCGCTGCCCGGCCTGCTCGAAGACGCCTGGCGCCGGCTTGCCAGCCGCAGGCAGCTGGCGGAACATGAAGGAAAAGGCGGCGCCTGAACCCGAGAGGATCGCATGGTGATTTTTCGCTTTTTCGCGATGGCCGCTGCGCTTCTGGTGGCGCTCGCAGGATGCTCGAGGACCGACATGCAGCAGGATGGTGGACCCTTCTTGGCGCGCGAAGTAATGGTGGATGGCGCAACGCATCGCTACCAAGTCTTCGTCCCGAAGCGAACCGAGGCGAACGGCAAGCCGCCCGTGATCCTGTTCCTGCACGGCTCCGGCGAACGCGGCAGCGATGGCGTCAAACCGACTCTGGTGGGATTGGGCCCGTACGTGCGCGCCCATGCCGACGCGTTCCCCGCGATCGTCGTGTTCCCGCAGGCGCCCGACGATCAGGAGTGGAGCGACAACGCCCCGCTCGCTTTCGCCGCACTGGATGCGGCCACCGGGGAATTCGGCGGCGATCCGGCCCGCACTTATCTCACCGGCATATCCATGGGCGGCTACGGCACTTGGGATCTGGCGCTGATGCAGCCGCAGCGTTTCGCCGCACTCGTGCCCGTGTGCGGCGGCATCGAGCCGCATCCCGATCGCCCCACCATGGCAGCCCGTTTCGTGCAGGGCCAAGCCGATCCTTTCGCTGCCGCCGCCCAGCGGCTGCGGCGTACGCCCGTCTGGATCTTCCACGGCGCGAAGGACGACGCGGTGCCGCCCGAACAATCGCGGCGCATGGCCGCGGCGTTGAAGGTGGCCGGCGCGTCCGATGCGCGCTATACCGAATTTCCGGATGCCAATCACAACTCATGGGATCCGGCGTACGCGACGCCGGAACTGTGGATTTGGTTGTTCGCGCAGCGGCGTTGAAGCGCCCGTTTTTTTGTAGGAGCGGCTTTTGTGGGAGCGGCTTTAGCCGCGAGCTTCTTGATGCAGGTCGCGGAAAGCTGGGTGGAAAGAGCTCGCGGCTAAAGCCGCTCCCACAAAAGCCGCTTCCACAGAAAGCCGGTCGCATATACGGCTTACGGCGCCAGCAGCGCTTCCAACACCGCCATCCGCACCGCGACGCCGTTCGCGACCTGCCTGAGGATCAGCGACTGCGCGCCGTCCGCGACGTCGTCGTCGATCTCCACGCCGCGGTTCATCGGACCGGGATGCATGACGGCCGCTTCGGGCGCGGCACGGCGCAAGCGGGCGGAATTCAGGCCATAGTCGCGATGGTAGTCGTCGAGGGAAGCGATCAGGCCCTCCTCCATGCGCTCGCGCTGCAGTCTCAGCATCATGACGGCATCGACGCCTTCCAACGCGGCATCCAGATCTTCGCCGATGCGACAGCCGGCGATCACGCCCGCATCCGGCAGCAGCGCGGCAGGCGCGCAAATACGGATCTCAGCCACGCCCAGCGTGCGCAATGCATGCAAGTCCGAACGGGCCACGCGCGAATGCTTCACGTCGCCTACGATCAGTACCTTCAATCCGCCGAAATCGCCCTTGGCCTGGCGCAAGGTCAGCATGTCCAACAGGCCCTGGGTGGGATGCGCATGGCGGCCATCCCCGGCGTTGATCAAGGCGGTGCCTGCGTCGGCCGCGTCGGCCAGCGCCGCCACCGCGCCGTCCTGGGAATGGCGGACGACGAAGCCCCGCACGCCCATCGCTTCGATGTTCTTGAGCGTGTCGCGCGCGGTCTCGCCCTTGGTGGCCGACGAGGTGGCGGCCTCGAAATTGAGCACGTCCGCGCCCAGCCGCTGCGCGGCGCGCTGGAAGCTGAGCCGGGTGCGGGTGGACGGTTCGAAGAACAGCGTGCAGACGGCGGTGCCGGACAGCGAGCGGTCCGCGCCTTCGTCGGCGATGGCTTGGGCGCGGTCGAGCAGCTGCAGCAGGATTTCGCGCGACAGGCCTTCCAGCGTCAGCAGGTGGCGCAGGCGTCCGTTTTCGTCGACTTGATTCATGCTAGCTCGCTGTAAAGCCCCTCTCCCGGGGGAGAGGGGTTGGGGTGAGGGTCCGGAGAAGCAGCGCTGTCGCTTCAACGACGCAACTTCTCCGTACCCTCATCCGCCCTTCGGGCACCTTCTCCCGGCGGGAGAAGGAGAAATGCAAAACCTCACACCACTTCCGTCGCATCCTGCGGCGAAGCCAGCCAACGCTCGACGATCACCGCAGCGGCGACGGCATCGAGCGCCGCAGCATCGCGGCGGCGCTTGCGCCCTTCTGCGCGGTCCGAGGCGAACCGCTGCGCGGCTTCGATCGAACTGGTGCGCTCGTCCACCATCACCACCGGCAACGCATAGCGCGCGAGCAGCGTCTGCGCGAACTCGCGCGCACGCTTGCGGATCGGCTGGTCGCCGCCGTCCAGCGTCATCGGATCGCCGACCACCATGCCGTCGGGCCGCCATTCCTTGCGCAGTTTGTCGATCGCGTTCCAGTCCGGTCCATTGGCGTGCACATCGATCACGGCCAGCGCGCGCGCGCCGTGGCCGAAAGCGCTGCCGACCGCTACGCCGATGCGGCGGGCGCCCACGTCGAAACCGAGCACGGTGCCGTCGCGCTTGATCGCGGCGATGTCGGGCCGGCTTTGATCAGGCATGCCCGGCATAATCCGCCATCCGCGACATGTCCACGCCGATGCGGCCCGCAGCGGCGTGCCAGCGTTCCTCCAACGGCAGATCGAACAGCAGTTCGGCGTCGGCCGGCGCGGTGAGCCAGCTGTTCTCGCCGAGCTCGTGCTCGAGTTGCCCGGCGCCCCAGCCCGCGCAGCCCAGCGCGACGACGACCTGCGCCGGACCTTCGCCGCGCGCCATCGCCTCGAGGATGTCGCGCGAGGTGGTCAGCCGCAGGTTGTCGGCGATCGTCAGCGTGGAATCCCAGTCGCCGCCGTCGTGCAGCACGAAACCGCGTTCGGGGTGCACCGGCCCGCCGGCAAGCACGATCTGGTTGCGCAGCGACGCGTCGTCGGTCTGGATGTGCATCTGCGCCAGCACGTCGCCCAGCGTGTATTCCGATGCCCGGTTGAGCAGCACGCCCATCGCGCCGTCGTCGTCGTGCTGGCAGATCAGCGCCACCGTGCGCGAGAAATTGGGGTCGGCCAACGCCGGCAGCGCGATCAGCAGCTGGTTCGCGAGTTGGATCGTGTCGTCCGACATGGGTCCATTCTAGCAGCGTCGCTCCCGGCCCCTGCGAGGCCGTTTTTCAGCTTTCGACCGCCGTCTGGGCCGGCGGCGGCGCTTCGTCCGGCAGCCGGGTGCCGAACCAGCCGTCCATGAAATTGAACAAGAATCCGTAATTGCCGTGGTAGCGGGTGTGGTGCAGATGGTGGCGGCGGCTGGCCGACAGCCAATGGTCGTGGCCGGCGGCAGGGGCGAAGTCGTAGTTGGAATGGCCCAAGTTGTTCAGCAACAGGCTCGTCACCGGCAGCGACAGCAGCGCCGCGAAGCTGAAATCGTGCAGCAGCATCGGCAGCAGGATCACATTGCCCAGCAGCGCCGCCTCCAGCGGGTGGAAGCTATAGGTGGAGAACGGCGTGGTCACCAGCGAACGATGGTGCTGGGCGTGGAAACTGCGCAGCGGCCGGGTATGCAGCAAGCGGTGGTTGGCGTAGAAGTGGATATCGTTCCAGACCAGCAGCACAGCCATTTCCAGCGCGATCCGCAGCGGCCCCGGATCCTGCGCCAGTTGTGCCCAGCCCAGGCGCAGGAAGGCCCACGGCAGGACCGTACCGATGCCGAAAATCAGGATCGAGACCGCCGACAGCGACAGTTCGTAACGGGTCTGGCCGTCTCTTAATGGTTTGGGATCGATCCGGCGGCCGATCCGCAAGGCCGGCAGCAGACGGCGGGTCAGTAACCAGTTGCCGCCGCAGATCACGAGATAGATCGAAGCGAAGAAGGCCAGGCCCCAGCCCATCGCGGCCCAGGGACTGGATGCGGCGAAACCGTTGCCGAGTGTTACGAAGAATTGGCCGGTGCCCATGGCGATATCCTGTCACACCGTAGCCCGGGTAAGCGAAGCGCACCCGGGTCGCGTCCCGGGTGCGCTTCGCTTACCCGGGCTACCATAGCGCCATGTCCGGATACTGCGATTTCGCCCCAGGCCACCCGATCCACGGGCCCTACCACGACACCGAATACGGCTTCCCGCAACGCGACGAAGCGGTGCTGTTCGAACGCCTGATCCTCGAGATCAACCAGGCCGGCCTGAGCTGGGAAACCATTCTGAAGAAACGGGAAGGATTCCGCCGCGCCTACGACGGGTTCGACGTGGACAAGGTGGCCCGCTACGGCGAACGCGCGCGGAAACGTCTGTTGGCCGATCCCGGCATCATCCGCAACGGATTGAAAGTGGACGCGGCGATCCACAACGCCAAAATCGTGCAATCGCTGCGCGAATCGCACGGCGGCTTCGTCCAATGGCTGGACGCGCACCACCCGCTGCCGAAAGCCGAATGGGTGAAACTGTTCAAAAAGACCTTCCGCTTCACCGGCGGCGAAATCACCGGCGAGTTCCTGATGAGCCTGGGCTACCTGCCCGGCGCGCACCGCGCGGATTGCCCGGCGATGAAGCGCATCGCCAAGCTCAAGCCGAAGTGGATGTCTGCTTAAGCTCTTGCTTTCTCCCCCTTGGAAAAGGGGGATACAGGGGATTTGCTCTTGATCTTGACTCGAGAGCAATGCAACAGCAAAAGCAAATCCCCCTCGTTCCCCCTTTTTCAAAGGGGGAGGTACGGCAGAAAATCAAACGCCGAACTGCAGCTCTTGCGGCGTCGGCACGCGCACCTCCAGGATTTCCACTTCCAAGCGGAAGGGTTTGCCGGCCAGCGGATGGTTGCCGTCGACGGTGATCGTGTCGCCATCCAGGCCGGTGACCCTCACTTCCAACGGCCCTTTCGAAGTCTGCGCGATCAGCTTCCTGCCTACGCTGGGCGCCTGGGCGCCGTTGAACGTGCTGCGCGGCAAGGTTTGCACCAATTCGGGGTGGTGAGGCCCGAAGCCTTCTTCCGGCGCGACCTCCACTTCGAAGCGGTCGCCGGCATTCTTGCCCGCCAGCGCCTTTTCGAGGCCCGGAACGATGCCGCCGGTGCCGTACATATGCACCAGCGGATCGTGCCCGTGCGTGCTGCCGACCTGCTTGCCTTCGTGGTCGAACAGCGTGAAGTGGATCGTGGCGATGCGGCGATCTGCGATTTCCATGCGAACTCCCTGTCCTGGTCGCGTTTTGCAGCAGCGGACTATGCCGCGGACGACGTTAAAATAATGCTTATCCGGCGCATGAAAAAGCCGGGACATGCCCGGCTTTTCCGATCCGCGGCGAACCGGGATCAGCGAACCTCGGCGACTTCGACGCCATCCAGCCCTTGCGCCAGCGTATGCGCGTCGCCGCCCTGGGCGAGCTTGATCTTCAGGCGCACTTCGTTGGCCGAGTCGGCGTAGCGCAGCGCGTCCTCGTAGCTGATCTCGCCGGCCTGGTACAGTTCGAACAGGCTCTGGTCGAAGGTCTTCATGCCCAGGTTGGTGGATTCCTTCATCACTTCCTTGAGCTTGTGGATCTCGCCGTCGCGGATGTAGTCCTGCACCAGCGGCGTGCCGAGCAGGATTTCCATCGCCACGCGCCGGCTCTTGCCGTCCACGGTCGGCAGCAGCTGCTGCGCGACTACGCCCTTCAGGTTCAGCGACAGGTCCATCAGCAGCTGGCTGCGGCGGTCTTCCGGGAAGAAGTTGATCATGCGGTCCATCGCCTGGTTGGCGTTGTTCGCATGCAGCGTGCACAGCACCAGGTGGCCGGTTTCGGCGAAGGCGATCGCGTGGTCCATGCCTTCGCGGGTGCGCACCTCGCCGATCATGATCACGTCCGGCGCCTGGCGCAACGTGTTCTTCAGCGCGTTCTCCCAATTGTCGGTGTCGATGCCGACTTCGCGCTGGGTGATGATGCAGCCCTCGTGCTTGTGCACGAATTCGATCGGATCTTCGATGGTGATGATGTGGCCGGTCGAATTGGCGTTGCGGTAGCCGATCATCGCCGCGAGCGATGTCGTCTTGCCGGTGCCGGTGGCGCCGACGAAGATGATGATGCCGCGCTTGGTCATCGCCAGGGTCTTGATGATCGGCGGCAGGTTCAGTTCTTCCACCGTCGGGATCTTGGTCTCGATCCGGCGCAGCACCATGCCCACCTGGTTGCGCTGGTAGAAACAGCTGACGCGGAACCGGCCCACGCCCGACAGGCCGATCGCGAAATTGCATTCGTGGGTCTTCTCGAACTCCTCGCGCTGCGGCGGCGACATCACGTTCAGCACCAGGTCGCGGCTCTGCTGCGGCGTGAGCGGGTTCTGGGTGATCGGCGAGATCTTGCCGTTGACCTTCATCGACGGCGGCATGCCGGCGGTGATGAACAGGTCCGACGCCTTCTGGTGCGCCATCAGCTTGAGGAATGAAGTGAAATCGATGGTGCTCATGTTTGGCTCCTGCGGAGCCGGGATTCGGGATTGGGGATTCGGGACTCGCGAACACAAAAGGCCTCGCCCTTGGTTCGCGGATCACTCCCCAGCTTCCGCATCTCGGCTTTAAACGAATCCCAAATCCCGAATCCCTAATTCCGTTACTCGAACAACCGCTTGTCCTTGGCGTAGTCCTTGGCCTGGTGGCGAGTGACCATGCCGCGCTTGACCAAGTCCTGCAGATGCTGGTCGAGCGTCATCATTCCGTACTGCTGGCCGGTCTGGATGGCCGAATACATCTGCGCCACCTTGTCCTCGCGGATCAGGTTGCGGATGGCGGGGATGCCGACCATGATTTCCCAGGCCGCGGTGCGCCCGCCGCCGGTCTTCTTCAGCAGCGCCTGCGAGATCACCGCGCGCAGCGATTCGGACAGCATCGAGCGGACCATCGGCTTTTCGCCCGCGGGGAACACGTCGATGATGCGGTCGATGGTCTTGGCCGCCGAACTGGTGTGGAGCGTGGCGAACACCAGGTGGCCGGTTTCCGCCGCGGTCAGCGCCAGGCGGATGGTTTCGATGTCGCGCATTTCGCCGACCAGGATGTAGTCCGGGTCTTCGCGCAACGCCGAGCGCAGCGCCTCGTTGAAACCGTGCGTGTCGCGGTGCACTTCGCGCTGGTTGATCAGGCACTTCTGCGAGGTGTGCACGAACTCGATCGGATCCTCGACCGAGAGGATGTGCGCATATTCGTTCTTGTTGACGTGGTCCAGCATCGCCGCCAGCGTGGTCGACTTACCCGAGCCGGTCGGCCCGGTGACCAGGATCAGGCCCTGCGGCTGGTCGATCAGCTCGCGGAAGATCTTCGGGCAACCGAGGTCTTCCAGCGTCAGCACTTCCGACGGAATGGTGCGGAACACCGCGCCGGCGCCGCGGTTCTGGTTGAAGGCGTTGACGCGGAAGCGCGCCAGGCTCGGGATCTCGAACGAGAAGTCGACTTCGAGGAATTCTTCGTAATCGCGGCGCTGCTTGTCCGACATGATGTCGTACACAAGCGCGTGCACCTGCTTGTGGTCGAGCGCCGGGATGTTGATCCGGCGCACGTCGCCGTCGACGCGGATCATCGGCGGCAGACCGGCCGAAAGATGCAAGTCGGAGGCTTTGTTCTTGACCGAAAAGGCCAGTAGTTCGGCGATATCCATGCGCTGCTTCCCCGAGCGGCGTTGCGAAGCCCCGGCCGCGACGTTGCCGCGACTGGAACGGTTGGTGTCCCCGCAGGCAGTATAGCGCTCAAATCCGGCCGTCAACCGGAACTTTCAGACGGATACCCCAACGTGCTATCGGACGCCTTGCACGAAGTCCTGCAAAGACTTGAAAACGCGGCACGGAACGCAGGCCGGCCAAGCCCGCGCCTGCTCGCGGTGAGCAAGACGCAAGCTGCGACCGCGGTCGCAGAACTGGCCGCCGCGGGCCAGCGCGCGTTCGGCGAGAACTACGTGCAGGAGGCCCTCGCCAAGCAGCAGAACCTGAATGCGCCCGGTTTGGAATGGCATCTGATCGGGCACCTGCAATCGAACAAGGCGGCCGTGGCCGCGACCGCTTTCGACTGGGTGCAGACGCTGGACCGCGCCAAACTGGTGCCGCTGCTGGCCGCCGCCCGCGGCGACGACCAGCCGCCGCTCAACGTGCTGATCCAGGTGAACATCGACGACGAAGCCGGCAAGCACGGCTGCCGACCGGAAGACGTGCCGGCGCTGGCGGAGGCCGTGGCCGCGCAACCGCGCCTGGTCCTGCGCGGACTGATGGCGATCCCGGCGCCGGATCCCGACCCGGAAGGCCGCCGCACTGCGTTCCGCGACATGAAGCGCCTGTTCGACGCCTTGGCCTCGCGCTACCCGCAGGCCGATACCCTGTCGATGGGCATGACCGAGGACTACGCCATCGCGGTCGAGGAAGGTGCGACCATGGTCCGGGTGGGTACTGCGCTGTTCGGGGCGAGAAGTAGGGATTCGGGATTGGGGATTCGGGATTAGCAACACCGCAATGTCCCCACTGCCGTCATAAATCCATCCATTCACTGGCGAAACCTTGAGCAAGCCCATGACCGCTTCCACGAATCCCCAATCCCCGATCCCCAGTTCCGCGCCCATCGCCTTCATCGGCGGCGGCAACATGGCGCGCAGCCTGATCGGCGGCCTGATCTCCGCCGGCACGCCGGCCTCTGCGATACGCGTGGCCGAACCGGTGGCCGCGTTGCGCGAAGCGCTGATGCGCGACTTCGGCGTGCTCGTCTTCGAAGAGGCCATCGATGCGGTGGCCGGCGCCGGCACCTGGGTGTTCGCGGTCAAGCCGCAAGTGATGCGCGCCGTCTGCGAGAACCTGGCCGTGCAGGCGCGCGCGACGCGGCCCTTGTCGGTGTCGATCGCCGCAGGCATCACCGCCGAGCAGCTCGACCGTTGGCTGGGAGGCGGCAATGCCGTGGTGCGTTGCATGCCGAACACGCCCGCCTTGCTCGGCGCGGGCGTCACCGGCCTGTTCGCCAATGCGCAGGTGGGCGCCGATGGACGCGCGCAAGCCGAATCGCTGCTGGCCAGCGCCGGCAAAACGGTGTGGATCGAAGACGAAGCGTTGATGGACGCGGTGACCGCCGTCTCCGGCAGCGGTCCGGCCTACGTTTTCCTGCTCGCCGAAGCGATGGAAGCGGCCGCGCGCCGGCAAGGACTGCCGGACGACGCGGCGCGCGCGCTGGTGCTGCAGACCGTGCTCGGCGCAGCGCGCATGCTCACCGAATCCAACGAGCCGCCGGACGAACTGCGCCGGCGCGTCACCTCGCCGGGCGGCACCACGCAAGCCGCGATCGAGACATTCGAAGCCGGCGGCTTCCGCGATCTGGTCGTGAAAGCCATCGACAACGCGACCGAGCGCGGACGCCAACTGTCCGCGGCCAACGATTGAGGCGACTGCGATGAAGTGGACGATCCGTACCGTTCTTCTGGTTTCGCTGCTCGGCCTTTCGGCTTGCGGCGGCAACGCCCCGCCCGCTCCGGCCGCATCGGCCGCGAATACCGGCGAAGCGACCGAAACCGCAGGCGACGTGACGATCCGCGCCAGCGCATTGCAAACCTCCACCCTCGACGAAACCGTCGCCAAGCGATACGGCATCGCACGCGACGACAAGTCCGTACTGCTGCTGGTCGCCGTGCGCAAGAGCGATGGGGCGGACGAAACCAGCCTGCCGGCGAAAGTCACGGCCAGCGCCGGCGGTTTGAGCGGCGGCAAGCAGGCCATCGCGATGCGCGAGCTGCGGACGGGAGATTTGCTCGACTACATCGGCACCGTCGAAACTTCGTTGCCGGAAACGCTGCGTTTCGAGGTGACGGTAGTGCGCGAGGGCGGCGCGACATCCAACCTCAAGTTCAACCGCGAGTTCTATCCGCGCTAACTTTTTCTGCAGAGCGGCTTTGTGGCGGCTTTTGTGGGCGGCTTCAGCCGCGAGCTGTTGATATGCTTCCTCATCGCCGAAAAAAGCTCGCGGCTGAAGCCGCTCCCACGAAAAGCGACGGCGTCACTTCTTGCCGGCGCAGCCCTTGGCGATGATCGGGCCCATGTGCCGCGCCAGCGCGCCTTTCTTGCGTTCCGCGAGCAGTCCGTCGAGATAGGGGATGCGCGCCTGAGCGTCCTCGGCCAGGATCGCGGAATAGGCCTTCAGCACGCTTTCCACGCCGGCCACCTGCAAGCGGTTCCGATCCTTCTCGCTCGGGTGCTCGATCTGGTAGGCGACGTTGCCGAACATCTGCTGGACCAGCAATTCCGCGCTGTGCGGCGGCTTCTCGCCCGGGATGGGTCCAAGGATGTCGCAAACCACCACGGTGTAGTCCTGGGTGTTCCGCAGCCATTCGATCAAAGTGCCGCGGACCCTGGACGAGTTCTCGCCGAGCGGATCGACCTCGAGCGCGCGAGTGAAACGCACCACGAACTGTTCGGCTTCGCCCGGTTGGGGCGACGCATCCTGCGCCGAAACCGCGCCTGCGGCCAGCAACCATCCGATCGCAGCGATCCGCATATCCGCCTCAGCGCTGGTTGACCGAATATTTGCCCGGCCCGAGCAGCAGCAAAGCCAAAGAAGAAGCCAGGAACATGCCCTGCAACTCCAGCGCCCATCCGCCCTGGTCGTTGAGTTGCGTCACTTGGCCCATATGCGCCAGCGCGAACGCGAAGACCATATTGACGAGCACCAGCGCAGCGCCGATGCGCGCGTACCACCCCAGAATCAGCAGCAGCGGCGCCAGCACCTCGCCGACCAGCGCGCCGTAGGCCAGGTAGTGCGGCAGGCCGTGCGCCTGCAGCATGCCCTCGATCGGCCCCAGGCCGGAACGGATCTTGGCGATGCCGTGCAGCAGGATCAGTGCGCCGAGTACAACGCGAAGGACGAGTTTGCCTAGGTCTTGTTGCGCTGCTGGATTCATGCTGCCTCCCGATAGGACGAAGCGATCATAACGTAGCAATGGAAAAGGTCCGTGTCCGAAGCGGAGGGTTGCCGTTCCTTCTCCCCCCGGGAGAAGGTGCCCGAAGGGCGGATGAGGGTTCGGAGTACGACGCCGTCGGACCACGTCGCTTCGCCGAACCCTCGTCCCAACCCCTCTCCGGAGGGGGAAGGAGCTACTACCCTGTCCGGTCGGCCCAGGTGCGGACAATGCGCGCCATCTCGCGTACGCCATCGGTCAACGCCGCAGGTCCCGGCTGCAGAATGATCGGCGATTTGATTTCGTGCAATTCACCGTCGCGCACCGCCGGGATCGCATCCCAACCGGCCCGCGCCGCCACTTTTTCCGGCCGGAAACGCTTGCCGCACCAAGAACCGAAAACGATGTCCGGCGCGCGGCGCACGACTTCACCTTGATCGGCCAAGATCCGGTTCTTCGCCAGCGGCTCCCCCGAAAGCTCCGGAAACGCATCGTCGCCGCCGGCGATGCGAATCAGCTCGGCGACCCATTGGATGCCGGTGATCAGCGGATCGTCCCATTCCTCGAAATAGACTTTCGGGCGCTGGGGCAGGTTTCTCGCCTCGCGTTCGATAGCATCGAGCCCGCGCCGCAGTCCGTCGGCATAGGCGTTCGCCTTGTCGGCCGCGCCGACCAGCGCGCCCAACCGGCGCACGTAATCGACGATGCCGTCCACGCTGCGGTGGTTGCTGATCCAGACCTCGATGCCATGCCTGATCAACTCGGCGGCTATATCCGCTTGGATATCGGAAAAACCGACCACGAAGTCAGGCCGCAGCTTCAGGATCTCGCCGATCTTGGCGCTGGTGAAGGCGCTGACTTTGGGCTTTTCCTTGCGCGCGGCCGCAGGCCGCACGGTGAAGCCGCTGATGCCCACGATGCGATGCTGCTCGCCGAGCGAGTACAGCACTTCGGTGGGTTCTTCGGTCAGGCAGACGATGCGTTGGGGACCGCTCATGCGCGCATTGTGCCAGTTGCGCGTGTAATGCGAGGCCCGCTTTTTTGTGGGAGCGGCTTCAGCCGCGAGCTTTTCACATAGCGACAGAGGATCAAAAGCTCGCGGCTGAAGCCGCTCCCACAGAGGCGCCCGACTACGGATACAACATCCGCTTGCTCCACGCGCCGGTGCAGTCGCCCTCGTACAACTCGCGCTCGTGCAGACGGAAATCGGCGCCGTACCAGAATTCGATCTTCTCCGGCTTCACCCGCAGGCCCGTCCATCGCGCCGGCCGCGCCACCTCGCGGTTCTCGAACTGGCGATCGGCCTGGGCCAGCCGCGCTTCGAAAGCCTCGCGCGATTCCAGCGTCTCGGACTGCTTCGACGCCCACGCGCCGAGTTGGCTGCCGCGCGGGCGCGTGGCGAAGTAGGCGTCGGCCTCGGCATCGCTGACGATTTCCACCGGCCCCTCGATGCGCACCTGCACGCCGTGGCGCACGCGCGGCCAATGGAACAGCAGCGCCGCGTGCGGATTGGCCTGCAGTTCGCGTCCCTTGCGTCCGTCCAGATGCGTGTAGAACACAAAGCCGCGCGCGTCGTGCGACTTCAGCAGCACCGTGCGCGCCGACGGGCGCGCGTTCAGCGCCGCGGTCGCGAGCACCATCGCGGTGCGGTCGGGCTCGCCGGCCGCGGCGGCCTCGTCGAACAGGCGATCGAAGGTGGCGAGCGCCTCGGCGTAGAGATCGGTCATTGCGCTATTGTCGCGCGATGTCCGCGCCGCTGCATCCCGCCCCGCCCGCCGGCTTCGCGCCGGCGTTCGTCGCTTCCGTGCTGGACGACGCCCTGGCGCACGGCAGCCGCGTCTACGGCATCGGCGGCCTGCAGGGCAGCGGCAAATCCACGCTGGCGGCGCAGGTCGCGGCGCTGGCCGGGTCGCGAGGGCGCCGGGTCGCGGTCGTGTCGATCGACGATTTCTACCTGACCCGGGCGCAACGCCTGCAACTG
Organism: Luteimonas galliterrae; assembly: GCF_023374055.1. Taxonomy (NCBI): domain Bacteria; kingdom Pseudomonadati; phylum Pseudomonadota; class Gammaproteobacteria; order Lysobacterales; family Lysobacteraceae; genus Luteimonas; species Luteimonas galliterrae. The sequence continues at coordinate 202,550 of NZ_JAMBEP010000002.1, forward strand.
GCGCACGGGACACATCCGCTGCTGGCCACGCGCGGTCCGCCCGGCACCCACGATCTGGCGCTGGCCGGCGAAACCCTGCACGCGCTCAGCGGCGGAGCTCCCTGCGCGTTGCCCGCCTTCGACAAGATCGCGGACGACCGGCGCCCCGCTTCCGGATGGACTCGGGCGCAGGATTACGATTTCGCGATATTGGATGGCTGGTTCCTGAAAACGCCGCCGCAAACCGAAACCGAATTGCGCGAACCGGTCAATGCATTGGAACTTGCCGAAGATGCCGATGGCGTCTGGCGGCGCTATTGCAACGATGCGCTCGGACGCGACTACCCGGCGATATGGGCGCGCATCGACCGCCTGCTCTGGCTGCACGGCCCCGGTTTCGACATCGTGCCGCAGTGGCGCTGGCAACAGGAACTCGCGCTGCAGGCATCCGATCCGGCGCGCACGGCGATGAGTCGCGCCCAGCTCGAACGCTTCGTGCAGCATTTCGAACGCGTCGGCCGCCAGGCGTGGCGCACGCTGCCCGGCATCGCGGATTGGACCGTGCAACTGGACGACCGGCGACGCCCCGCTGTACCTCCCCCTTTGAAAAAGGGGGATTGAGGGGGATTTGCTTTTGACTTTGCGCGCCTCGGCGAGATCAAAAGCAAATCCCCCTTGCCCTCTTTTTCAAAGGGGCAACAGCCGGGCGCTATTGCACCAGGAACGTGATCTTCAGATTGACCCGCCATTCGGTCACATTGCCGCCACCGTCGGTGACGACCTTGATCTCGTTCACCCACGCGCCCTGGATGCCCTTGACCGTCTCAGCGCACTTCTTCAGGCCGGCCTTGACCGCATCCTCCATGCTGGTCTTGGAAGCGGCGTTCAGTTCGATGACTTTGGCGACGGACATGCGCATTCTCCTCGTGGAGCGGCGGGGAATCCGCCGGAGCGGCCAGACTAGGCCCCTGATTGTTAAGATCGGACGATGGACACCGCCCCCAACCTGGTACTGATCGGCCCGATGGGCGCCGGCAAGACCTCGATCGGCAAACGCCTGGCCGAGCGTTTCGGGCTGGCCTTCGTCGACGCCGACCGCGAGGTGGAGATGCATACCGGCGTGACCGTGGCCACGATCTTCGACTGCGAGGGCGAGGCCGGCTTCCGCGAACGCGAACGCGCCGCGCTGGCGCGGCTGCTCGACGGCCGCGACACGCTGATCGCCACCGGCGGCGGCGCCGTGCTCGACGCCGGCAGCCGCGCGCTGATGCGCGAGCGAGGCTTCGTGGTGCACCTGCACGTGGGCGTGGAAGGCCAGCTGCAGCGCCTGGCGCGCTGCACCAACCGGCCGCTGCTGCAACGCGAAGACCGCGAAACGGTGCTGCGCGAGCTGGCCGCCGCGCGCGAGCCGTTGTATGCGGACGCGGCGGACCTGCGTTTCGATACGCGCGACCTGTCGCCCACGGAAGCGACTTCGCGACTCGCGGAACTGCTCGCCGAGCGCTGGAAACCGGACGCGGCAGCCGCATGACGACCACGCGCGCCAGGATCGCCACGGTCGAAGTCGGCGACGCCAAGCCGTACACGATCTCGATCGGCCCGGGCTTGCTGGACGACGGCGCGGCGCTGGCCGCGACCTTGCGCGGCCGCCACGTGCTGCTGATCAGCGACGGCAACGTCGGACCGCTGTACGCAGATCGCGTGACGCGCGCCTTGCGCAGCGCCAAGCCCGACCTGCGCGTCGACGGCTACGTGCTGCCCGCGGGCGAAGCCTCGAAGACGCTGGCGCATTTTTCCCAAGCGATCGATGCGCTGGCCGCGATCGGCGCCACCCGCGATGCCTGCATCGTCGCACTGGGCGGCGGCGTGGTCGGCGATCTGGCCGGCTTCGTCGCGGCCTGCTGGATGCGCGGCATCGATTGCGTGCAGGTGCCGACCACGTTGCTGGCGATGGTCGATTCTTCGGTCGGCGGCAAGACCGCCGTCGACTTGCCGCAGGGCAAGAACCTGGTCGGCGCCTTCCATCCGCCGCGCGCGGTGATCGCCGACACCGAAGCGCTGCTCACTTTGCCGCCACGCGAATTGCGCGCGGGCCTGGCCGAAGTGGTCAAGTACGGTGCGATCCGCGACGCCGCTTTCCTGGATTGGATCGAGGCGCATGCGGCCGCGCTGCTGGATGGCGACGACGACGCGCTGAGCGAAGCGGTGGCGCGCAGTTGCCGGCACAAGGCCGAGATCGTGGCCCGCGACCCCTACGAGCACGGCGAACGCGCGCTGCTCAACTTCGGCCACACCTTCGGCCATGCGATCGAGGCCGAACAGGGTTTCGGCGGCCTCAACCATGGCGAGGCGGTCGCGGTCGGCATGGTGCTGGCCGCCAGGCTGTCGGCGCGGTTGGGCCTGGCGCCCGCGGCCGACGCCGAACGCCTGGCCGTCCTGCTCGCCCGCCTGCAACTGCCGGTCGCGATCCCGGCCGGATTGCAGGCCGGGGCCTTGCTCGAACGGATGCGGCTGGACAAGAAGGCCGACGCCGCCGGCCTGCGTTTCGTGCTTTGGGGCGGCATCGGGGAGGCCCGGGCGGTGGCCGGCGTGCCGGACGAGGCGGTGCTGACCGTACTGGATACGTAACCGGCTCATCAGGAAGTCCGCGCAATTTCCAGCCGTCATCCCGGCGCAAGCTGGACCCATTTTGCTCTCCCTTTCCTCGTCGAAGGCGGCTTCGAACGGTCCTCAGCACCAATCGCCTACAATTGCGCCCCCATGCGCCTGCTCCTGCAACAACGCCCCGATGGCCGCGAAGCCCCGCGCTTCGTGCAATTGATGCTGGAAGCCGATCTGCTCGGCGGCTGGGCGCTGGTGCGCGAATCGGGCCAGATCGGCGGCCGCAGCCAGCTCAAGCGCGAGCAATACCTGGACCATGCCAGCGCCCTGGCCGCGCTGGAACATGCCCGCGACCTGCAGCTCAAACGCGGCTTCCAGCTGATGTTCGTGCAGGGTGCGGACGCCCCCAAATAACTCGGCTGTCATCCCGAGCGAAGCGAGGGATCTACTTTCAGTGCCTACGTGTAAGCAGATCCCTCGCTCCGCTCGGGACGACAGAAAAATAAGCACCCACAATGACTAACCTGCTCTTGAAAAACGACCGCCTCCTCCGCGCCCTCCGCCGCGAACCCGTCGACTGCACGCCCGTCTGGCTGATGCGACAGGCCGGCCGCTATCTACCCGAATACCGGGCCACGCGCCAACGCGCCGGCAGCTTCCTGGCCATGGCCAAGAATCCCGAGCTGGCCTGCGAAGTGACGTTGCAGCCGCTGGCTCGCTTCGATCTGGATGCCGCGATTCTGTTTTCCGACATCCTCACCATTCCCGATGCGATGGGCTTGGAGTTGTATTTCGTCGACGGCGAAGGCCCCAAGTTCCGCCATCCGGTGCGCAATGCCGCCGAGATCGCGAAGCTCGCAGTGCCGGACATGGAAACCGAATTGCGCTACGTGATGGACGCGGTGCGCACGATCCGCCGCGAACTGGACGGCAGCGTGCCGCTGATCGGTTTCTCCGGCAGCCCGTGGACGCTGGCCTGCTACATGGTGGAAGGCGGCGGCAGCGATAATTTCTCGAAGATCAAGGCGCTGGCGTTGAATGACCCGAAAGCGCTGCATCAGTTGCTGTCGGTCAATACCGATGCCGTGATCGCCTATCTCGCAGCGCAGCGCGCCGCGGGCGCGCAGGTACTGCAGGTGTTCGACACCTGGGGCGGCGTACTGTCGCCGGCGATGTATCGCGAGTTCTCGCTGCCGTATCTCACCCGCATCGCGAAGGAACTCGATCGCGGCGATACGCCGCTGATCCTGTTCGGCAAGGGCAACGCGCCTTATCTCGAAGAACTCGCTGCGAGCGGCACCGAAGCGCTCGGCGTCGACTGGACGGTGGAATTGTCCGAAGCCTCGCGCCGCACGCAGGGCAAGATCGCGCTGCAGGGTAATATCGATCCTGCGACGTTGTACGGGTCGCCCGACGCGATCCGCACGCAGGTGCGGCGCACGCTCGACAGTTACGCCGAAGGCAACGGCGGTTCGCGCGAGGGCCATGTCTTCAACTTGGGGCATGGCCTGTCGCCGGATATGGATCCGGAGCACGTTCGCGCGCTGGTCGATGCCGTGCACGAATACAGCAAGCGCTGAGCCAGCATCATTGTGGGAGCGGCTTCAGCCGCGAGCTTTTCGCTTGTGCCAAGAGTTCGCGGCTGAAGCCGCTCCCACAAACCGACAAGCCTAGTAGGGCGGCCTTGACCCACGGCGAGCGTGTGATGTCGTGACGGTGGGCCAAGGCCCACCCTACGCAATCTGCCATCCATTGCATGGCCATTTTTTCTTGGAAATCCGTCTTTTAGCCCACTGCCGGACTTGCGGCAGCCAACTGACGGAGCCCGACCAGATGAATACCCCAATTTCCCCAGCCTTCGCGCGGCCGGCCTTGCTGGCGCTAGCCCTGGCGGCACTGGTGCCCTTCGCCCCGGCCCAGGCCGGCAACACTTGCGCCACGTTCGATGGCGATCCCAACACCGAAGGCAATGCCGGCAGCACTTCAGGCGACGATGCGTTCGCTTGCGGCACCGGCGCCTTCGCGCCAGGCGATTCAGCCATAGCCGTGGGCACCTTTTGGGACGCCAACGGCAATGGCATCGCGGATATAGATCTCGACACCAATGGCGACAATATCCCCGATGCGAGCAGCGAGTTGACGGTGGCATCCGGCGATAGGTCCACGGCCATTGGCGCGGCGACTCGCGCCACCGGTAACCTATCCCTTGCGGTGGGCCTACAAAACGAAGCTAGCGGCTCTGGCGGCAACGCCGTTGGCCGTCTCAACACGGCCAGCGGCGAAAACAGCAGCGCCTTTGGCTTCGTAAACACGGCCAGCGGCCTTAGCAGCAGCGCCTTTGGCTCCATCAACACGGCCAGCGCTGTTAGCAGCAGCGCCTTTGGCCGCGGCAACACCGCCAGCGGCGCCGACAGCAGCGCCTTTGGCCGCAGCAACACTGCCAGCGGTGACAGCAGCAGCGCCGTTGGCTTCTTCAACATCGCAGGCGGCTTGGCAAGCGCCGCGCTGGGAACGGGCAGCGTCGCCAGCAACACCAGCGGCATCGCCCTGGGCAGTTGGATCGACTTCGACAACGACGGCGATATCACCCTCGACACGGATACCGACAACGACGGCATCCTCGACGCCAGCACCGAAACCGCCCTCGCCTCCGGTCAGGAAGCCACCGCCGTCGGCGCCGCCGCCTGGGCCACCGGCTTGCGCAGCACCTCGCTCGGCTCCGGCGCCTTCGCCTTCGCCGACGACAGCGTCGCCATCGGCAGCCGTTCGCAGGCCGTTCGCGCCAATACGGTGTCGGTGGGCTCCGCCGGCAACGAGCGCCAGATCGTGAACGTCGCCGCGGGCACCGAGCAAACCGACGCCGTCAACGTGGCGCAGTTGGAAGCCAAATATGTCCAAGCCACCGCCTATACCGACACTGCCGTGGCGCTGGGCGGCACCGCCGCCAACGCCTACACCGACAACCGCGAAGAAGCGATCCGCGGCGATATGGAAGCCGGCGATGCGCAAACGCTGTCGGCCGCCAACGCCTACACCGACCAGAAATTCGTCGGCTTCGATGCAGGCGTTTTGAACGATCGCTTCGACCGCATCGATCAACGCTTCGGCCAGCAGGACCGCCGCATCAGCCGCGTCGGCGCATTGAGTGCAGCGATGACCCAGTCCAGCGCCATCGCCGCAATGGGCGGCGGTGCGCGCGGTTCGTACGGCATCGGCGCCGCGGTACAGGGCGGCGAGAAGGCGCTGGCGATCGGCTGGGGCAAGCGCATCGGCGAACGTCACGTGTTCACCCTGGGCGGCGCATTCAGCGGCTCGGAGCGTTCGGCCAGCATCGGTTTCGGCGGCGAGTTGTAAGTTCGCACCGATGGGTATCGCTTGCGCTCACCCATCCTGCGGCATTCGTAGGATGGGTTGAGCGCAGCGATACCATCATTTCTCCAAGGAAGGTTAAGGATGACCAGCTATCGTCGCGTCTACATCGCGGGCGCGACCTATTTCTTCACGGTAAACCCTGCCAATCGGGACACGACGTTGCTCGTGGACCGGATCGACGCACTCCGCGATGCCATCGGCTATACCCGCCGCCGGCATCCGTTCGCCATCGACACAATGACGGTGATGCCGGAACACATCCACGCGGTGTGGACATTGCCGCCCGCCGATGCTGACCATTCGCTCAGGTGGCGGTTGATCAAGACATGGTTCTCAAGGCATATGCCGCAGGGCGAGCGGCGCCGCGGCGTCGTACGCGTCCACGATTGGCCTTTCTCCACATTCCATCGGGATATGAAACAAGGACTGCTGGCCCCGGATTGGGGCGGCGTCATGACCGCCCGTTACGATGGGGCGTTCGGGGAGCGTGGGTGATGGGTATCGCTTCGCCCCGACCCACCCTACGTTAAGCATAGATCTGCTCGGGCTCGAACACCGCGCGGATCGCCTCGTCCAGCATGTCGCCGGTCACCGGCTTGCGCACAAAACCGGCGAAGCCTGCCGCCTGCGCCTGCGGTTCCGCGTCCGCATCGGCGCGTGCGGTGACAGCGAGCAGCGGGCCCGCGAAGCGTTGCAGGCGCAACTGCCGGGCCAACGCGAAGCCGTCCATGCCCGGCAGATCGAGGTCGAGCATGGCCAGGTCGAATGCCGTCATCGCCGCCTCGGTCAACGCGGCGAGCCCGTGCGCGACATGGACGACATGATGTCCGCGCGTGCGCAATAACGCCGCGATCACTTCGGCGACGGTCGCATCGTCTTCCACCAGCAGGATGCGCAGCGAAGCCGGCTTGGCGACGGCAGGTAATGCCACAGGCGTCTGCGCTTGCGCCAGCGCGGCGGCGTCGCCTTCGGGCAAGGGCAGATCGACGGTGAAACGGCTGCCCAGACCCGGATCGCTGTCGACATCGATGCGGCCGTCCATTGCGGCGGCGAGCTCCTGGCAGATCGCCAGCCCCAGCCCGCTGCCGCCGTAGCGCGCCGCGGTGCGCGCGCCTTCCGCCTGCTGGAAACGCTGGAACAGCCTTGCCCGCTGTTCTTCGTTCAAACCCGGCCCGGTATCGGTCACGCCGATGCGCACGCCTTGCGGCGGCAGCGGCGATACGTGCAGGCCGACGCTGCCGTGTTCGGTGAACTTGATGGCGTTGCCGAGCAGGTTCAGCAGGATCTGCCGCAACCGCATCGGATCGCCGCGCAGCACCCGCGGCGTGTCGGGATGGATGGTGTCGTCGAAGCGCAATCCGCGCGACCGCGCCACCGGCGCCATCAACGCGATCACGTCGGCGACCAGTTCGTGCAAGTCGAAATCGACGTGATCCAGATCCAGCCGGCCGGCTTCGATGCGGGCCAGGTCCAACGCGTTGTTGACCAGCCGCAGCAGGTGCTCGCCGGCGCGCCGGATCGATTGCGCGTAACCGCGCTGGCGCTCGTCCAACGACGTGCCCAGCAATAGTTCGCTCATGCCCAGCACGCCGGTCATCGGCGTGCGCACCTCGTGGCCGAGCGTGGCCAGGAAGCGTGTCTTGGCTTCGGACGCCTGTTCGGCCAGTTCGTGCTTGTGCCGCGCCAGCTGCCATTGTTGCTTGCCGCGCAAGCGCCGCTGATAGATCCAGGCCAGGCCGACCAGCGATGCCACGCCGAGCACGACGAAGGCGGCGATGGCCCAGGCCGTACGCCACCACGGCGGCTGCACGGTGATGTCGAAATCGCGCGCCAGCGACCATGCGCCGCCGGCGCTGGCCGCCTGCACCGTCAACCGGTAGCGGCCCGGTTCCAGCCGCGAGAAAACGCGCACGCCGTTGCCCGGCTGTTCGATCCAGTCCGGATCGTAGCCTTCCAGCTTGAAGCGGTACTTGTGCGAACGCGGATCGGCGAACGACAGCAGCCGCGCGGTGATGCGCAAATCGCGGTCTCGCGGCTGCAGCACCACGGGCGCGGACAGGTCGAAGGGCCTTTCGTCCTCGTCGCGCAGCACGCTCAGGCTCTCGATCGCCAGCGGCGGCGGATCGGGCTCGGGAATGCTCATTTCCGGATCGAACAGGGCGAGGCCGCCGGCCGATACCGCCAGTGCGTCACCCTGCGCGCCCATCCGCGGCGAAGTGAACGAGAAATCGGGATCGGGCAAACCGTCGTGCGCGCCGAACATGCGCAGGCGATGCCGTTCGGGCGAATACAGCAGCAAGCCACGTATCGTGCTCAGCCAGATCTGGCCGCCGGCGCTGACCATCATGCCGTCGATGTCCACGTCCGGCAGGCCGTCGCTGCTGTCGATGCTCTCGCGCAGCTTCAAATCGCGGCCGTTCCAGTCGTAGGCCTCCAGCGCGCCCAGGCGCGCCACCCATACGCGCTGTGGTCCCGCGAACGCCAGGGTGTAGACCGGTTGTCCGGGCGCGACGGGCACCGCGACGAAACGCTGCCCGTCCCAGCGCTGCAGGCTTTGCCCCGACGGCACCCACGGCATCCCGTCCGGCCCGCTGACCAGCATCGAGGCGCCGCGCCAGCTGCCGGTATCTTCCGGATCCACTTCGCGCAGCAGCTTGCCGGCGGCGCTGTATTCGCGCACGACGCCGCCGAACAACGCGACCCAGACGTGTCCGTCCGGCAATTCCATCGCCTGCGAAACGGTGTAGCCCAGATCGGCAGCGGCGCCGAACGGCCAACGTTGCGCCTGCCGCGTGGCCGGATCGAACAAAACCAGCCCGGCGGAATGGCCTATCCACAGCTTGCCGTCGTGGCGCCGGCTCAGCGAGTGGATCCACTGCAAGCCGAGCTCTTTCGCGCCGGCCACTTTGCGCAGCTTGCGGCTGTCGCGTTCGAGCCGGTAGAGATCGGTCGCGGTGGCGACCCAGAATCCGCTTTCCTTGTCGGCGACGGCATCGCGCAGATCGAGGTTGTCCAGCATCAAGCCGTCCACCGACGTCACCGTCGCGAAGCGGTCCCAATTCGGGGGCAGGTACACCAGTCCTTGCGAATACGTGGCGAACCACACGCCGCCTTCCAGATCCTGCGCGATGCACAGCACGCCGCTTTCCGGACCCCACAATCCGATGTTGGTATCGCGCTCCATCATCTGGAACGCGCCGTCCTTTTCGCGGTACAGGCCTCCCATCGTGCCGATCCAGCGTCCGCCGCGCTGATCGCGCACCACCACGCCGTGGGTGGCGTTGGCTTGGAACGTCCATGGCGCAGGCACCAGCCGATCGTCCGCCGTCAGCCGGTGCAGCCCTTTTTCGCTGCCGGCCCACACCGTGCCATCGGGTTCGATGCTCAAGGTGCCGACCTTGATGCCGCCCAGCACCGCCGGCGCGATCCGCATGAAACGGCCCTGCTCGAAGCGCACCAGCCCGTCGTCGGTGCCGATCAGCAAACGCCCCTGCCGATCGACCAGCAAGGACATCACCGGCGCGACCGGCAGGCTGTCGGGTTGCGCAGGATCGGCGGCGTAACGCTTGACCGCGCCTTGCGGATCCAGGCGGCACAGGTCGCCGTCGTAGGTGCCGAACCAGAGCGCACCGTCGAAGGTGGAGGCGATCGAAGTGATCTCGCGCCCGCAACTGGCGGTTTCCGGCGTGAAACGGATCGTGGTGAAGCCGCGGCGGTCCTTGTCGAGCATGCTCAACGCCGTGCTGCTGGCCACCCAGATGCGGTTCTGCGCGTCCACATGCACCACTTGCAGCACGTTGTCGGGCAGGGAATCGGCCGCGCCTACGCGCTGCCGCCACATCTTGAATTCGACGCCGTCGTAGCGCGCCAGCCCGTCCAGAGTCGCGATCCACAGATAGCCCTGCTGATCCACCGCCAGATGGATGGCGCTCTTGGGCAAGCCCTGCTCGAAACCGAAACGCCGGAATTGCGGCGTTTCGGGCAAGCCGGCGTGCGCCGCTGCCGCCCAAACCAGCGCCAGCAGCAGCATCGATATGCGCAACATGAACCCCTCCCCGGCTCCGCCGGCCCGGCAATGCTCGCAACGCAGCGTTGCGGCCGCAAGCCCACGCCCCTGTCTTCCGTGGCTGCCGCATTCATTCCCGGCAGCCTAGAATCCGGGCGTAGTTCCCAGAACCGCCCCGGCACCCGCCTATGACGCTCACCCGCTGGCTACTCGCTTTGCTGTCGCTGCTCGGCGCGCAAGCCGCGCTCGCGGCCGGTCCGGTCCAATATCGGCTCGATCCGGTGCATACGCGGGTGATGTTCGCGGTATCCCACGCGGGCTTTTCGAACGCCATCGGCACCGTCTCCGGCAGCACCGGCACGCTGCTGTTCGATCCGGACGATTGGTCCAGCGCCAAGCTCGAGGTCAGCGTGCCGCTGGACCGCATCGACCTGGGCGACGAGAAATGGAACAAGGCAGCGATGGCCAACCGGCTCCTGGACGTGAAGGATCACCCCCAGGCCACCTTCGTTTCGACCCGGATCGAACCGATCGACGCCCAGCGCGCCTCTGTCTACGGCACGCTTCGACTTCACGGCGTGAGCAAGGAAGTCAAACTGGACGTTACCTTGAACGCGCTCAAGCGCCATCCGATGCCGCCCTTCCGCCGCACCGCGGGTTTCTCGGCGACGACAACGCTCGACCGCATGGATTTCGGCATCGATGCGTGGAAAGCGGTCATCGGCGACACGGTGGAACTGCGCATCGAAGCCGAGGCCGTACGCGATCGCGGCGGCGCCGAAGAAGAACCCGCGATCGATGCGCCTCCGCCTGAGGACGCAACGGAGCCGGATGAAGCCCAAGCGCCTCCCGTCACGCCCGAAACCGAGCCGGTGACCACGCCATGACCTTGAAGAACACCGACGAACGCTGGGGCGGCGTCAGCCAGACGTTCCACTGGCTGATCGTGCTGCTGATCCTGGTGATCGCCACCGTCGGCCTGACCATGGGCGAGCTGCCGAAGACGCCGAAGTATTTCTGGGTCTACACGCTGCACAAATCGCTGGGGCTCACCGTGCTGACGCTGGCGGTGTTGCGGCTGGCCTGGCGTCTGTACGCCGGCGCCCCGCAGCCGGTGCCCGGCACGCCGACCTGGCAGGAACGCATCGCCAGCGTCACGCATTGGCTGTTGTACGCGCTGATCTTCGCCATGCCTTTGTCCGGCTGGCTGTACGACTCGTCCAGCGGCCTGCGTCCGTTCCGCTGGTTCGGCCTGTTCGAGGTGCCCAAGCTCAGTCCGCCGGACAAATCGCTCAGCGACCTGTCCCACGACGTCCACGAAACGCTGTTCCTGGTATTGCTGGTGCTGGTCGTGCTGCACGCCGGCGCCGCGATCTACCACCACGTCTTCCAGAACGACGCCACGCTGATGCGGATGCTGCCGAAAGGCTGGAGCAAGCGCGGTCAGCCGCAAAACCCGCCGGACACCGTCGCGACGGACCGACCCCAAGAGGAATTCCCCGATGTCAGATAACGTGAAACCGCATAAGTTGTCTTCACCCGCCGCCGTCGCCGCCGCCCTAGTGGCGATGATGTCCGCACCCGCCCTCGCCGCCGACTACGTGCAGGCGCCGGGCTCGACGCTGGCGTTCGCCAGCCAATACGACGGCGAGACGTTCACCGGCAGTTTCCCCGGTTTCTCGACCAAGCTGAGCTTCGATCCGGCGCAATTGGCCAATGCCAAGCTGGATGTGACGATCCCGCTGGCCGGCGCCAAGACCGGCAACGCCGATCGCGATTCGACCCTGCAAGGCGCGGAATTCTTCGACGTCGCCAAACATGCGCAAGCGCGCTATACCGCCAGCAAGTTCCGCGCGCTGGGCGGCAACCAATACGCCGCCGACGGCACTTTGTCGCTGCACGGCGTCAGCAAGCCGGTCACGCTCACCTTCACCTGGACGCCCGGCGCCAAACCGGTGCTGACCGGCAAGGCCACCGTCAAACGCCTGGATTTCGGCGTCGGCACCGGCGACTGGGCCGACACCAAGGCCATCCCCAACGAGGTGGCGGTCAGCACCAAGGTCGTCCTGCAGCCCGCCAAGTAAACCGCGCTCAACGCACTCCCCTTTCTCCCTCGTTGAAAAAAAGCCGGGGGAGATTTGCGCTTGCTCTGTGTAGAGCGGGCTTGCCCCGCTGCTCTTTGCGTGGGGGTGTCGCGACCTGCCGGCCTTCCCGGCCGGAGTTTTCGTCCGCTAAAACCGCGGCCGAATGACCCTTCGGCAAGTTCGGGGCATGCTTTCTTTTTGTGGGGCCCAAAAAGAGAAGTCACCAAAGAAAAAGGGGCTTTGGAAGGTATTACGGCGAGGGGTTACCCGTGTTCTTGGCCATTGCTCGCCAGCGCTCGGGATTCCTCCGTCGCTTCGACATTCAGATCCGAGGCGATCGACCAGAACTACTCCTTAGCGCAAATCCGCAAAAGCCACGTCACCCATACGCTACGAATCAAAATCTAGTACCTGCGTAAGAAGGTCAGCCACGACGAAAGCAGGTCCGCTGGCGAACTTACAGGTGCGACGCATCGCACCGCAGTTCAGGCCCTTTCTTGGGTTACTTTCTTTGGGCCAACAAAGAAAGTGACCCGGGCGCAGCCCGGAAGCCTTTGTCCATGGCGCGAGTCGCAGCGCAAGCCGTGAGGACGCGGGCCTGGATCCCGGCCTTCGCCGGGATGACGGCTGAAGGGGCAAGCGCCAGAGCAACATGGGTCCCAGCGTTCGCTGGATGACGGCATGAGAGCGAACGGCTTAAGGGCGAACGGCTTAGGGGCGAACGGCCTAAGAGCGAACGGCCTAAGAGCGAACGGCTTAAGAGCGAAGAGCAGCGGAGCAAGCTCCGCTCTACAGTGCCGAAGCAAGGCAGCTGGGCAAGCCGCGCTCTACGAGGCGGCGGCGAGGAATGACTGCACGGTCCGGGCATCGAACGGCCAGTCCAGCTCACGCCCGTCCGCATCGTCGCGCAACACCGGCACGCGGTGGCCGTACAAGGCCTCCAGCGCATCGTCGTCGTCGATCCATACGCTATCGAATTCAGGCGCGCGCGCGGCCGCCAGCACCGCCAGCGCCTGGTCGCACAGCGGGCAATCGTCGCGTTGGTAAAGGGTGAGCGGCATTGCGGTTCCGGGGGCCGTGGCGGACGCGGATAAGGCATAGAATAGCGGCATGGCTGTCAGCACTTTCGACCTGTTCAAGATCGGCATCGGGCCGAGCTCCTCGCATACCGTCGGGCCGATGCGCGCGGCCGCGCGTTTCGTCGAAAAATGGCTACTCGAATCAGGCCGTTTGCAGGATGTGGCCCGCATCCGCGCCGAAGTGTTCGGCTCGCTGGCGCTGACCGGCCGCGGCCACGGCACCGACAAAGCGGTGTTGATGGGCCTGGAAGGCCATTGGCCGAACCAGATCGACCCGGACATCATCCCCGCCGCGCTGGAACGCATCCGCGGCCAGAAGAAGATCAACCTGTTCGGCCGTCACGAGATCGCTTTCGACGAAAAGCGCGACCTGGTGATGAACAAGCGCCAGAAACTGCCTTACCACACCAACGGCATGCGCTTCACCGCCTACGATGCCAACGATGCCGAAATCGCCACGCGCGACTACTACTCGGTCGGCGGCGGCTTCGTGGTGAACCAGGACGAAGCGGCCGAAGACCGCATCGTCGCCGATACCACCGCGCTGCCGTATCCGTTCCACAGCGGCGACGAGTTGCTGGCGCAGGCCGAACGCAATGGCTTGAGCATCGCCCAGCTGATGTTCGCCAACGAAAAGGCTTGGCGCAGCGAAGACGAGATCAAGAACGGCCTGCGGGAGATCTGGAAAGCGATGCAGAGCTGCGTCGCCCGCGGCATCCGCGAGACCGGCACCCTGCCCGGCGGCTTGCACGTCGCGCGGCGCGCGCCCGCCTTGCACGCCGAACTGGCGTCGAAGCCCGAAGCGGCGATGCGCGACCCGCTCACGGTGCTCGACTGGGTGAACCTGTACGCGCTGGCGGTGAACGAGGAAAACGCCGCCGGTGGCCGCGTCGTCACGGCGCCGACCAATGGCGCGGCCGGCATCATTCCCGCGGTCGGCCACTATTACGAACGCTTCTGCCCGGCCGCCAACGAACAAGGCATCTTCGATTTCCTGCTGACCGCCGCGGCGATCGGCATCCTGTACAAGGAAAACGCATCGATCAGCGGCGCCGAAGTCGGCTGCCAGGGCGAAGTCGGCGTCGCCTGCTCGATGGCCGCCGGCGGCCTGGTCGCCGCGATGGGCGGCTCGCCCGGGCAGATCGAAAATGCCGCGGAAATCGGCATGGAGCACAACCTGGGCCTGACCTGCGATCCGATCGGCGGCCTGGTCCAGATCCCATGCATCGAACGCAACGCGATGGGCGCGGTGAAGGCCATCAACGCCGCGCGCATGGCCCAGCGCGGCGACGGCAAGCACAAGGTATCGCTGGACAAGGTCATCAAGACCATGCGCGATACGGGTCGCGACATGCAGGACAAGTACAAGGAAACGTCGCGCGGCGGGTTAGCCGTGAATGTGATCGAATGCTGATCTTCGGCCGGCGCCCGCGCCGGCTCAGTGCATGATGTAGTACCAGGCCTCGCCCGCCGCGCGCCCCGCCTGGTAGATGAACCACGCGGCCAACATCACGAAAAACCACCGCCAGGACGGATGTTCGAGCCACGCCTGCAATGCGGATGCCGGGTTCGCTGGCTTCGAGGTAAGCGGATCTACATTCGCTTGAGCCGCGCCCAGAACGGAAGGCTCTACCCCGAAAGCCGAGGCCAGGGCCAGCCTGGATTCGTGCGAGGCCTTCCCATCGGCCTCCAGGCGCTGGATGGTGCGCGCGCTCAATCCCGAGACGGCCGCCAGATGCTCCTGCGACCAGCCGCGCTCTTCTCGCAGCCGTTTGATCAGCTCCGCGTTTATCTTCATCTCCGTACTCACGGCAACGACCTCTCCAAGGATAAGGAAGGTCTCGCAAGCTAGTCCACCGCATGGCCCGGCGCCACGACAGCATCACGACAGCGTCCCGACACGCCCTGTTCCGACGGCCCGAACGGGCACGCCGCCGTCGCTTTGCGCATACGGTCGCAGCATGCCGGCATGGAGAATGTGACAATCCCCCCACCGCAGTCCACCGGCACGGCGACATCAGAATATGCGTTCCGAAGCCCCCGCTCGACGTTCGATATCGCCAGGCGCGGCGCCATGATCCGCGCCCTGATCCTGCCGGGCATGGACGGCACCGGCGAACTGCTGACGGAATTCGCCACGGCGTTGGCGCCGGAGCTGGTCGCGAAGGTCGTCTCGTATCCCAGGGACGCCGCGCTCGGGTACGAGGCGCTGACCGCGCTGGTCGCCGAATCGCTGCCGCGGGAAGGTTCGTACGTGCTGATCGCCGAATCGTTTTCCGGCCCGATCGCGATCGAGCTCGCAGCGCGCAAGCCCGAAGGCCTGGTCGGCCTGGTGCTCTGCGCCTCGTTCGCGCGCGCGCCGCGGTCGCGGATGCTGCGCGCGTTCGACGCGATGCAGCGCATCCTGCCGTCGAACAAGCTGCCGATCGCTCCGGCGATGCCGTGGCTCATGGGCCGCTGGTCCACGCGCGATTGGGCGCGCCGCGTGCGCGACGCGGTGCGCAGCGTGAGCGCGGAAGCGATGCGCGCCCGTCTGCTCGCTGCAGCGGAGACGGATGCGACTCCGCGAATCGCGGATATCGACTGCCCCTTGCTGTATCTGAAAGGCAGCCGCGACCGCCTGATCGGCGGTGCGGGCTGGCGCGGCATCCGCGATCTCTGCCGCAACGCGGTCTGCATCGAGATCGAAGGCCCGCATTTCCTGCTGCAGGCCAAGCCGCTGGAATGCGCCGCCGCCCTGAAGTAGCGGCGCCGCGCATCCCGTCACCGCACCTCCAACGAGGCCGGTTTAGCATAGGCGTTTCGTTTTCATGGAGGCTGCGATGCGCACTCGCATTTCCCCCGTTCCGTTCCTGGGCATTGCGCTCTTCGGCCTCGCGTTCCCTGCGTATGCGCAACAGCCGGCCTATGGGCCGCAGCTGGAAGGATTCGACTATCCGTATCCGGTGCAGCGTTTCGATTTCGAGTCGCAACGGCAGGCGCTGTCGATGGCCTATCTCGATATCGCGCCCGAGCGAGAGGCCAATGGCCGCACCGCCGTGCTGCTGCACGGCAAGAACTTCTGCGCCGCGACCTGGGAGTCGGCGATTTCCGCGTTGGCCGGCGCAGGTTACCGCGTGATCGCACCGGATCAGATCGGCTTCTGCAAGTCCAGCAAGCCGGAGCGCTATCAATTCTCGTTCGGCCAGCTGGCCGACAACACCCATGCCCTGCTGCGGAAGCTGGGAATCCAGCGCGCGGCCATCGTCGGCCATTCGATGGGCGGCATGCTGGCTGCGCGCTACGCGCTGCAATATCCGCAGGACACCGAACGTCTGGTGCTGGTCAACCCGATCGGGCTGGAGGACTGGCGCGCGGAAGGCGTGCCCTGGAGCGGTATCGATGCGCTGTATGCGAAAGAACTGAAGACCGATTTCGACAGCATCAAGAAGTACCAGCAGACGGTCTACTACCACGGCCAATGGAAACCCGAGTACGAACACTGGACCGCGATGCTGGCCGGCCTCTATGCCGGGCCCGGCAAGGAGGCGGTGGCGTGGAACCAGGCCCAGGCCTCGGACATGGTGCTCAGCCAGCCGGTGCTGTACGAATTCCCGCGCATCCGCGTGCCGACCACGCTGATGATCGGCCAGCGCGACCGCACCGCGATGGGCAAGGATCAGGCGCCGCCGGACGTGGCGCAGCGGCTTGGCGACTATCCGGCATTGGGCAAGCGCGCGGCGCGGCTGATTCCGCAGGCGAACCTGGTCGAATTCGACGATTTGGGCCATTCCCCGCAGGTCGAAGCGCCCGAGCGCTTCAACGCCGCCCTGTTGAGGGCATTGGCGCCTTAGGCATGTTATTTCAGGGCCGTCATTCCCGCGAAGGCGGGAATCCAGTGACTTTGCTCCTTCACCTTCGGCGGGAATGGAAAGCTAAAGACACTGGATTCCCGCCTTCGCGGGAATGACGGCTATAAGTCAAGCGTGCGCCCGCTGCGACTCTTTTTTGCCCGAATGCATCCATAGCGGAACCGACCCGCTAGTCCGGGCCGCCGACGGGGCACCGCCATGAAAAACACAGTCATCAGTGCATTGGTCGCGGCAGCAGTCATGGCCATGCCCGCTTCGTCCTCGGAACCCGAGCCGGCCGGCGCCGTGGATGTGAAATTCGACATCGCGGAGGCCGAAGCGGCGCTAGCCATCTTCGAAAAGCAGGCGAAGGGCGACCCGGTGACGGAGCGCGACTGGCAGGCGCTGTTCTCGACCGCCGGCTACCGGCGCCTGAAAGACCGGGAAGATTCCATGGGGCGCAGCTTCACCGACGCCGAGTTCAAGGCTTTCATGGAAGAGCCGCGCACGCTTGCGCAGATCGCGGCGCTGCGGCGCGTGTTGCGGGAATGGAGTTCGCAGCCCATCGAAGCATCGGCGAGGGTCGCTTTCGCCTATCTGCCGGCCGATGCGCGCATGAAGGCGACCATCTTCCCGATGATCAAGCCGAAAAAGAACGAATTCGTCTACGACACGTATGGAGATCCGGCGATCTTCCTGTATCTGGATCCGGACGTATCCGCCGCCAAGGCCCGCAATACGATGATCCACGAGCTCCACCACATCGGCCAGAACTCGGTATGCCCGCGGAAATCGGACAAGAAAATCGCCCCGGACCAGAACACCGAGCGGATGCGGGAATGGACGGGATCCTTCTCCGAAGGCCTGGCGGTGTTGGCGGCCGCCGGCGGCCCGCGCCCGGATCCGCTGGCCGACCGGGGCGGCAAGGAACAAGCCGATTGGGACCGCAACGTAGCCCGCTTCGGCGAGGACATGGCCGAACAGAACGCGTATTTCCTCAGCGTGCTGGACAGCAAGGCCGGCGACGAGGCCGCTGTCCGCAAGAAGATGATGGGCTATTTCGGCATACAGGGCCCTTGGTACACGGTGGGCTGGAAGATGGCGACGACCATCGAAACGCAGTTCGGCCGGCAACGAGTGATCGACGCCTTCTGCGATCCGGGCCAATTGCTGTCGACCTACAACCAGGCGGCGGCTCTGCAAAATCAATCGCAGAAAATACCTCTGCCGCTGTGGGACGCGCGGCTGGCGGCATCGCTGGCGCGCTAGCCTGCTTTTCGTAGGAGCGGCTTTAGCCGCGAGCTCTTTCCCCATGGTTGCGACGGACGGAAAAGCCCGCGGCTAAAGCCGCTCCTACAAAAAAACGTGACTGCGGCGACAGGCAGAAAAAAGAGGAGGCGGTCACCCGCCCCCTCCGACCAAGAACCGCTTGGTACGGTAAATCGCTTACTGATAGATGCCCAGCACGGCCACATTCGCGAAAGCCTGTTCGCCGACCAGACGCACATAGTACGTACCCGCGGCGGGGTTGGTGTAGACCACCGCTTCGCTGTTGCCCGGCTTGGCCGACTTGCGGTCGAATACGGTGCTGGTCGGCGCGCTGTCGTAGGACACGTACAGCGACACGTTGCCGGTGCCGCCGTAGCTGCGCAGGTTGAGGCTGCGCGTGCCGGCCGGCACTTCGATCTTGTACAGCAGCTCGTCGCCGGCGGCGCCGGTGAGCTGCGTGATCGCTACGCGGTTGACCAGCAGCTCGGCTTCTTCGTCGCCGATGTCCTGGGTGGCGGCGAAGGTCGCCGCGGCGGCGTCGAGGATGCCGGCGCCCATCGGCGTGCTGACCGGAGGCGTGACCGCGAACGGACGCGCGGTGCCGCGCAGGATGTTCTTCACCTGCGCCGGCGTCAGCGGCGGCTTGCCGGCGGCAACGGCTGCGCTCTGCATCAGCGCGACCACCGCGGCCACGTGCGGGCTGGCCTGCGAGGTGCCGATCATGCCGATCAGGCCTTCTTCTTCCGGACCTTCCGCACCGCTGTTGCCCAGCGACCAGATCCACATGTCGTCCGGCGAAGAGCCGCTGGTGGCGTTGCCGCCCGGCGCGGACAGCGTGACGGTGGCGCCGTAGTTGGAGAACCAAGACTTGGCGCCGTCGATGCCGTTCGCGCCGACCGTGATCACGCCGCGGCAGCTGGCCGGCGAATGGAATGCGGCATCCTGGTTGTCGTTGCCTGCGGCGACGACGACGGTGACGCCGCGTTCGATCGCGCCGTCGACGGCCTCCTGCGTGACCGGATCCTGGCTGCAGGAACCGTTGCCGCCCAGGCTGAGATTGAGCACTTCGGCCGGATTTTCATTGGCCGGAACGCCGTCGACGGTGCCGCCCGAAGCCCAGACGATGGCGTCTGCGATATCGGACGTGTAACCGCCGCCGTGGCCGAGCACGCGCACGGGCTGCACCTTCGCTTTGTATGCCACGCCGGCCAGGCCCGCGCCGTTGTCGGTCACCGCCGCGACCGTGCCGGCGACGTGCGTGCCGTGCCAGGAGCTGGCGTAAGGGCCGTACCAATCGCCAGGATCGTGCGCGTCGTCGTCGCGGCCGTCGCCGTCGCCGGCGACCGCTTCGTCGTGGATGAAGTCGTAGCCGGGCACCAGGTTCGCGTTCAGATCGCTGTGATCGGCGTAACCGGTGTCGAGCACGGCGACGACGACGCCTTCGCCCTGCGAGATGTCCCACGCGGTGCTGGCGCTCATGCCGCCGACCGGATGGGTGTAATCCCACTGCAGTTGCGAGAAATACGGATCGTTGGGCACCACTTCGTAGCGCTGCTTGATGTAGTCCGGCTGCGCGTACAGCACGGCCGGATCCTTGCGCAGCTGCTGCAGGAAAGCGTTCGATTCGCTCGCGCTCAGGCGGCGCGAAGCGCGCAGCACATCGGCGCCGACACCGGTCTTGCGCAGGTGCGACAGCGACAAGGCAGCGCGCACGCCGCTGGCGCCTGCGATGC
Organism: Luteimonas galliterrae; assembly: GCF_023374055.1. NCBI lineage: Bacteria > Pseudomonadati > Pseudomonadota > Gammaproteobacteria > Lysobacterales > Lysobacteraceae > Luteimonas > Luteimonas galliterrae. The sequence continues at coordinate 222,503 of NZ_JAMBEP010000002.1, forward strand.
CGGCGCTGCGCAGCGCCGCATTGGCGTTGTCGACCAGCGCCGAAGCGCCGCGCGACGCGACGCTGCCGTCGCGATATTTGACGATGAAGCGCTGGTAGCCGTCGGCTGCCTGCGTGCGCGCCAGCGGCAGCTTGCTGCGGCTGGAGATCAACCGCGCCGCCGGCGTGGCCGAGGCTTGGCTTGCGATCGCCGCGGTCGCGGCCATCGCTGCCGGCGCATGAGGGGCGCCGCGATCCGGAGTTGCGGCGTAGGCGGTCAGCGCAACCAGCACGGCTGCGGTCAGGGCACCGGCGGCCAGGTGGCGGGTATTCCTGTTCATCTGTTGCTCTCTCCCGTGGATACGAAGGTGGGGCGATAGGCGCCGTGTGCCGTTTCGGGGGAACCGGACACCCGACGCCTTCGCGTTGGAACGCGGTTGGATGGAATGGAAGGGGTGGAACCGCATCGCGTGCGGACACGCGATGCGTTTGGATCACCAGCTGAAGCCTGCGCCGCCGGTGACGGTGCTTTCGCTGCCGGAGAATGCCGCGCCCAGCGACACGCTGGCGCGTTCGCCGACCGCACGCTGGTAACCCAGCGCCCAGGCCTGGCGTCCGTTCTGCGCACCGACGCCGACCGCCATGCGGTTCTGGCCGGACAGGCCTGCGCTGTTCATCGCCATGCCGGTCAACGCGCCGCCCATCGCGCCGATGCGGTCGATGCGCTGGTCCTGCTGCACGAAACGGGTTTCCATGTCCATGCGCAACTGGTTGAAGTCGTCGGTGACGGCGTTGAAGCGCAGATCGGTGTAGCTCCTGGCCGACGACAGCGTTTGCGCGGAAGCGTCGGCCTCGGTGGTGTTGCGCGACGGCGCAGGAGCGGAGGCCATGGCGACCGGGCCCGTGCCCGATGCCTGCGCGGCAGCGGAAGCCGTGTCGGGCGTTGCCGCATCGCTCGACGCGACGGCCGTCGCCGGCGCCGTGGTTTCCGCGCCTTCCGATGCGTTGCCCTGCGTGCCGACCTGGATGTCGTTCACTTGGCCCTGCAGATCGTTCAACTTGTTGTCGACCGCGGTGAACGCTGCGCCGACGTTGTTGTAGCTTCCGCCCTGGATCATATAAGTCGGTGCGATGAACGCGCCGGCCGAGAATCCGGCGCCGCCGCCGAGCCCGTTCGCGATGGATTGCATCTGGGCCACGTTGACCGCATCGGTAGCGTTGGTGCCCGCACGCAGGTTGGTGAGGCGACGCTCGTTGCCGGTGCTGCCGATCGACACCGTGTTGGCGCTGGTGGCGATCGAATTCGCGCCGAGCGCGACCGCATTGGTGGCCAGCGAACTCACGCTGGCGCCCTGGCCGATCGCGACGCTGCCGGTGGCGCCGGCATTGGCGTTGGCGCCGAGCGCGGTCGCCTGCGCCTGAGCGCGGCTGGTGGCGCCCAGCGCGACGCTATTGACGCCCTGCGCCTGCGCATCGCTGCCCACTGCGGTGGCCAGATCGCCCTGCGCGTTGCTGGCCGCGCCGACCGCTACCGACAATGCGCCGCCGGAACTGGCCGATGCGCCGGCCGCGACGCTGTTCTCGCCGCCTGCCGTCGAGCCTTCCTCGCCGTTGGCCTTGAAGAACTTGCTGGTCTGCGCCGCGCCGTCGGCGACTTCGTTCAATTGCGCGAGGTTGACCGCATCGGTGTCCTGCGTGCCTGCGGCGACGTTGGTGATCTGCCGGTCGATGGCCGCATGCACGGTGCCGCCTGCATCGGTCCAATCTTCTGCAGCGCCCACCGAGACGCTGTTGGCGCGATCGGCCAGCGAACCTTGGCCGAGCGCGACGCTGTTCGATGCCTCCGGCGTGGTCCACGCATTGGCGCCGAGCACCGTCGCATTCTCCGATTGCGCGAAGCTGTTGAAGCCCAGCGATGTAGCGGAACCGCCGATCGCCCAACTCTCCGCGCCCACCGCCGTCGTGCGATCGCCGACCAGTTCGCTGTCCCCGTACGAACCGGCGTAAGCGCCCGCACCGATCGCGGTGCTGTACTGGCCGGTGGCGCCGGCGGAACTGAAGGAGCCATCGGAGAAGCCGCCGAGCGCAGTGCTGTATTGGCCAGTCGCTGCGGCGTTCTGGCCGACGGCAGTGCCCTGCGTGCCGACGAATGTGTTTTCGCCCGTCTCTTCATCGAACGACCAGTAGCCGGACGCCGCACCCGAACCGATGGCGACGCCGCCGACGCCGGACATGCTGCCCGAGCCGATCGCGGTCGCATTGAAATCGGTAGCGAATGCGCCGTTGCCGATCGCCGTACTCTGCCAGCCGTCGGCCGTTGCGAAAGCGCCGATCGCGGTGGTGAACGGCGCGTTGGCCCATGCCAATCCGCCGACGGCGACCGCGAAGAAGCCGTTCGATTCGCTGCCTGCGCCGACCGACACGCCGTTGGATCCGTTGGCGATGCTGTTGGCGCCCAAAGCGACGCTGCCGCCGCCGTTGGATTGCGCGCTTGCGCCACCAGCGAAACTGGAGCCGCCCGCCGCATACGCGTTCGCACCGACCGCGCTGCTGTTGTCGCCTTCCGCGACCGCGCCATAACCGCTAGCGCTGCTGAATTCGCCGATAGCGTTGCTGCCGGTGCCGAACGCGGACGATCCGGTGCCCAGCGCGAGGCTGCTGCCGCCGGCCGCGGTCGAGTAGTCGCCGGCGGCATTGCTCTGGTAGCCGTAAGCGCTGCTTTCGGTTCCGTTGGCCGAACTGTTCGCACCTGCGGCCGTGGCGTTTTCGCCATCGGCGATGGCGACATCGCTGCCGTCGCCGGCGCCGTTGACGGCGAAATAGTCGTTGGCGTCGCCGACGCTGTCGGCGACTTCGTCGAGCTGCGCTTTGTTGACCGCGTCGGTGGCTTCGGTACCTGCGGCGACATTGGCGATTTGGCGCGTCAGACCGGTGCCGGCGTTGCCGACCGACACGGTGTTGTCGCGGTCGGCGAGCGAGTCGGCGCCCAAGGCGACCGCGCCGTTGGCCATCGCCAGCGTGTTGCTGCCCAGGGCCACCGACGTATCGTTCCAGGCACGGGCGTACTGGCCCACGGCGACCGAATCGATGCCGCCGGCCGCCGCGCCGCCGCCTACCGCAGTCGCGCGATCCGCCTGGCTTTGCGCCCCTGCGCCGAGCGCGACGCTGTTCATGCCCCAGGCGGCGGTGTTCTGCTCGATGCAAACGAAGTCGGCGCAAGCCATCGTGCCGCCGATCGCGACCGAACTGTCGCCCCCGGCGGTGGTCCACTGCGAACCGATGGCGATCGAGCGATGCCCCATCGCGGACACGACGCTGCCGATGGCGATGCCCTGGTAAGCGCCGGCATCGACATAGCTGTCGGTACCGATGGCGATACCGCCTTCGGCGAGCGACGTGGAGGCCGTACCCAGCGCCATGGCGTAATAGTTGTCCGCCCAGGCGCTGTGGCCGAACGCGGTCGCGCCGAATACGCCTGCGTGACTGAGCGTGCCGGTGGCCGTGCCGAAATCGCCGGCGTAGCTGCCCGCGCCCACGCCGATGCTGTCGATGCCTTCGGCCAGGCTCTGCGTGCCGAGCGCGATCGAAGCTTCGCCCAGCGCCTGGCTGTCGCTGCCTTGAGCGATCGACAACTCGCCGCTGGCCAAGCTGCCGTAACCGTTGGCCACGCTCTGGGTGCCGAGTGCGTTGGCGCCGTTGCCGATCGCGGTCGCGCCTTCGCTCAAAGCCAGGCTGCCGCTGCCGACAGCCGTCGAATAATCGCCTTCGGCATCGCTCATCGCGCCATACGCGCTGCTCTGCACGCCGTTGGCGACGCTGTTCGCGCCGGTGGCGGTGCTGGATTCGCCGCCGGCCATGCTCATGGCGCCGGTGGCCGTGGCATTGTCCGCCATGGCGTTGGCCTGGTAACCGACCGCTTGCGCGTTGTTGCCGCTTGCACCGGCGAGACTGCCGACGGCAACTGCGCCCTGCCCTTCGGCCAAGGTCGCTTCGCCCACGTCGGGCATCCCGTCGCCGTCATGATCGGTCCACTCGCTGCCGCCGATCGCGACCGTGTCTGCGCCGTTCGCCGCCGCGTTGTAGCCGGCCGCGACCGAATGCGGGCCGTTGGCGAGGCTGTTGGAACCCACGCCGACGCTGCCCTGTCCGATCGCGGTGCTGTAACCGCCGACCGCAACGTTGAAATCGCCGGCGACCGCACGCGAATGCGCGCCGAGCGCAACACCCGCCTCGCCATTCGCGCCTGCGCCGAACCCGCCGACGAAGCTGCCGTCGCCGTAAGCCTGCGCATCGCCGCCGATCGCGGTGGATCCCATGCCCGCGGCGACGCTCAATGCGCCGATCGCGGTTGCGGCCTGCTCGGCCGAAGCTTCGGAGCCTGCGCCCACGGCGGTATTGCCGAAACCGAATGTCACCGCGCTCTGGCCGATGGCGACGCTGGAATCGCCGAACGCCATCGCGCCCTGGCCGAACGCGCTGGCGCCCAGGCCGTCGGCCATGCTCTCCGCGCCGATCGCGGTGCTGGCGTTCTGGGTGGTCATGCTGTTGCGGCCGATCGCGATCGAGCCTTCGCCTTGCGCATTGGCGTCGTCGCTGCCGTCTTCGGCGCCGTTGGCGGCGAAGTAGTGGCTGGAATCGCTGACGCTTTCGGCCACTTCATCCAATTGCGACTTGTTCACCGCGTCGGTGGCTTCGGTACCGGCGGCGACGTTGGTGATCTGGCGTTCGTCGCCGACCTGGCCGATGGAAACGCTGTTGTCGCGATCGGCCACCGAATTGGTGCCGAGCGCGACCGCGTTGTCCGCTTCCACGGTGCTGAATGCGCCGAGCGCGGTCGAATAATCGTTGAAGGTATTGGAACCAAGACCGATGGCGATCGAACCGACGCCGCCCGCGTAGGTCGGGCGCAGGAACCAATCGCGATCCACGCCCAAGCCGCCGATCGCGATGCTCTGCGCATCGCCCGCATTGGCGCCTACGCCGATCGCGACGCCCTGATAGGCGCCTTGCGCAACCGTAGCGCTGAGACCGAGCGCGACACCGGCAGTGGCATCTGCGCCGACCGAAGCGCCGGCGCCCATCGCGACGCCGCCGTTGGCGTTCGCGCCGACGCCGGGAACCGCGTCGGTCCACATGCCCACCGTGTCGCCGGTATTGATCGCAACCGAAAGATCGGCATTCGCGCTCGAGGCATACCCCATCGCTACCGCATTCACGCCCGACGCATAAGAAGATGTGCCGACGGCGACCGCATCCCAGCCGGTCGCGACACTGCCGTAGCCGATCGCATTCGACGTTTCGCCCAACGCGGTCGCGCCCGCGCCGAAAGCATTCGCACCCATCGCGCCGGCGTAGCTGCCGCTGCCTGCCGCGGTGGCATAGTCCGCATCGGCGACGGATTGATAGCCGGTCGCGGTGCTTTCGGCGCCATTGGCCTGGCTCAGCGCGCCGGTGGCGGTGCTGGATTCGCCTTGCGCGAGGCTTTGCGCGCCGGTCGCGGTGGCGTTGGCGGCCAACGCGCTCGCCTGGTGGCCGATGGCCAGCGCATCGTTGCCGCTGGCGCCGGCCATGCTGCCGACGGCGACCGCGCCCTGCCCTTCGGCCAGCGTCGCTTCGCCGACATCGGGCATGCCGTCGCCGTCATGATCGGTCCACTCGCTGCCGCCGATCGCGACCGTGTCTTCGCCGTTCGCCGCCGCGTTGTAGCCGGCCGCGACCGAATGCTGGCCGTTGGCGAGGCTGTTGGAACCCACGCCGACGCTGCCCTGCCCGATCGCGGTGCTGTAACCCCCGACCGCGACGTTGAAGTCGCCCGCGACCGCACGCGAATGCGCACCGAGCGCAACGCCGGCCTCGCCATTGGCGCCGGCGCCGAAGCCGCCGACGAAACTGCCGTCGCCGTAAGCCTGCGCATTGCCGCCGACTGCCGTCGAACCCATGCCCGCCGCTACGCTCAACGCGCCCAATGCGGTCGCCGCTTGTTCGGCGCTGGCTTCGGAGCCGGCGCCTACCGCCGTGTTGCCGAAGCCGAACGTCGCCGCGCCTTGGCCGATCGCCGTGCTGGCATGGCCGAACGCCATCGAGCCCTGGCCGAACGCGGCCGCGCCGATGCCGGCAGCGATGCTTTCGCCGCCGACCGCGACCGAGGAATTGCCGGAAGCGAAGCTGTTGGCGCCCAACGCCGTCGCTTCCCAGCCTTCGGCCGTGGATTGTTTGCCGATGGCGACGGCGCCGTCGGCTTCGAACGCCTCGCCGAGCTCGTCGCTCACCCATGGCCGCGTCTGCGCGCCGCTGCCGATCGCGATGGCGCCTTCGCCTTGCGCGCTGGCATCGTCGCTGCCGTCGCCGGCGCCGTTGGCCTTGAAATAGTCCGAATCGAAACTGTCCTCGACAGGGCGGCTCTTCCTGCCCTTGTCGGCCTTGGCGGCGGCCACGACTTTTTCGAGCTGCGCGCATTCCACCGCGATCCCGCGCTGCCCCGGAAGCGTGATGGTGCAGATGTCCTTGGCCGGTCCGGCAGCCTGCGCGAAAGGCGCCAGCGCGAAGCTCGCCGACAGCACCGCCGTGCCCAGGGCGGCGCGGCGCAGGCGGCTCGGCCGGCCCGAAGGCTTGCCGTTGGCCGACGCCAGTTCCGAAGCGACCACAAGCGCCTGCAACGACCGGCTCCACACCAGACTGAAAACCTTGTTCATCGAACCTCTCTCCCGGAATTGCGTTTTCGAAGTGCAAACAGGGCTTCAGGCGGCGCCCGCGGACGGGAGACCGGCTAGCCGTTGCAGTGGTGGTGTCCGCCCTCACGCCCCCGAGGCGGACTTCGGTATCCGCGCCGCACGCCGACCAAAAACGTCAGCAAGTGGCGGCGGCGGGTTGTTTGCGAACCTAAAGCGGCGCCCGGCGGCTTGTCACGCGCGCCTTCTCACCCAATACTCACGGAAATCTCACCGTGGCCGGTTCGGTCCGCGCCATGCGCGGCAAGCCGGATGCTCCACGCCGTTCGACGGATCGAACACGCATTCGAGGCCCTCGTCCAAGATGTTGAACCGCGTCACACGTTGGCTGCGCGGCGCGCCGATCACCGACGAGGTCGATCGCCGCAATGCGCCGGTGATGCAGTTGCTGTTGCTGTTCTACGGCATCGCCTTGCCGGCGAACTGGGCTTGGCACCTGTCGTCGCGCCCGATACCGGAAGGCTGGACGATCGTGCTGGTGCTCGACCTGATCACCGCCTCGCTGGCGTTGTTCAGCGTGTTCCTGATCCGGCGCGGCGATTTCAGGCTCGCCATCAAATTGTTCGTCGGTGCGTTGCTCGCATCGCTGCTGCTCGCCTACCACATGCTCGGCGCGCAGGCGCAACTGATCGATCAGGTGTCGGTGATCCTGACCCTGGTGATCAGCGGGCTGGTGCTGGGAAGGCGCGCCCTGTGGATCGTGTTCGCCCTGCTGATGGTGATATTCGCGGTCGGCTTCGTCGCCGACGCCAACAACGCGGAGCAGACCGCGCAATGGATCCGCAATTCGATGCGAAACGCGCCGTCGCTGGTGTTGAGCTATCTCATCATCACCATCATCCTCGACCGCACCCTGACCGCTTTGCGCGAAAGCCTCGCCGAATCCAACGCGCGCCGCCGGGAACTGCAGCTCGAGATGGCCGAACGCGAGCGCGCGCAGGCGCAACTGATCCATGCGCAGAAGCTGGAAGCCACCGGCCGCCTGGCCAGCGGCGTGGCGCACGATTTCAACAACATCCTCGACGTGATCCTGGGTTTCTCCTATCAGCGGCACCGGCTGCAGGACGTCGGCAGCGACCGCGAACGCTCCGATGCGCTCGCCGACTCGCTGGAAGGCGTGGAAGTGGCAGCCAAACGCGGCACCGCGATCACCCGCAAGCTGCTCAGTTTCAGCCGCAGCGACCTGTTGAAGCTGCAGGTTTTCGACGTGACGCAGGCCTTGTCGGAATTGCAGCCGATGCTTCGCCAGCTGTTCCCGCCGACGGTACGGCTGGAATCGGTGACGGACACGGCGCCGCTGCCGGTCCGCATGGACCGCAGCGAGCTGGAGTTGATGATCCTCAACATCGCCGCGAACGCGCGCGATGCGATGCCCGAGGGCGGACGTTTCCTGGTCGCGACGCGACGCGCGGGCGATAGCGTGGAGATCGCGATGACCGACGACGGCCACGGCATGGACGAGCAGGTGCAGCGGCACATCTTCGAGCCGTTCTTCACCACGAAATCCGCAGCGGACGGCACCGGGCTGGGCTTGTCGGTCATACGCGATATCGCAGCGGCGGCTGGCGGCGATATCCGCGTCGACAGCGCGATCGGAAAGGGTTCGACGTTCTACCTGCGCCTGCCGTTGGTCGAGACCGAACCTGCGGCTCTGTAGAGCGGAGCTTGCTCCGCTGCTTTTCGTAGGTGCGAATTCATTCGCACGCTTTTATGCACGAAGCGAAAAGCGTGCGAATGAATTCGCACCTACGAAATACGACGAAGCGAGCCCCGCAACGCCCCTCTGCGGTCAGCCGGCATCGTTCAGCACGTAACCTTCGCCATGCACCGCCACCAGCGGCAAAGCCTCACCGCAACTGTCGGCGACTTTCCGCCGCAGCCGGTAGATCAGCGAGTCCAGTCGGTGGGCGTCGAAGTCGTACACGTTGTCGGTGAGCGTAGCGATGAGTTCGTCGCGCGTCACCAACTGTCCCGACGCCGCGGTCAGCCGCTCGACTACGCGGCGCTCGGTGCGCGTGAGCGCGACGTTGCGCCCCGACGGCGACACCAGGCACCAGCCGTTGCCGTCCAGATGCCAGCGTTTGGGCGCGGCTTGCGCGGTTTGGCCGCGTAAACGGCGGGCGAGGCTGTGCAATGTGGCCGCAAGCAATTCGATCTCGACCGGTTTGGACAGATAAGCGTCGGCGCCTTCGCTCAGACCGCGCACGCGGTCGGGCGTGGTGCCGCGGCCGGTGAGCATGACGATGCCGATCTCCGGATAGGTCGCGCGCACGTTGCGCGCCACGGTGAAGCCGTCCTGGTCCGGCAAGCCCACGTCCAGCACGACCATGTCCACCGGCTGGGTGTTGAGATGATGATGCAGCGCGGCGGCGGTTTCGGTGCCTACCACCGCGAAACCGAAATTGGCCAGGCCCGGCACCAGGATGCGCTCGCGCAGCATCGCATCGTCTTCCAGCAAGGCGATTCGCAATGCGCTATCGGCATGGTTCGGGGGCATCGCGATATCGGCAACGAGCCGGGGGACTCGACACCGCGATTTTACTGGAACCGGCCGGACAAAACGGGCCTTGAGCGGGCTTCACACGCCCCGGGGGTAATATCGGGCCAGCCCGCCGGAGCATGTCCGCATGACCGCCAGCCTGTCCCGCCGCGATTTCCTCAAGTGCAGCGTGATCGCCGGGATTTCGGTTTATGTCGCCGCACCGGGCAGCGCCGCGCTGGCCGCGCTTTTCGAGCAGCAACGCTTGCGGCCGATGCCTTGGGATGCGGCCACCGGCAAGATCCGCTACCGCACCGACGCCACCGCCAAGGTCACCGGCGAGAAGATATTCAGCTACGACATGCGCGCCGCCGACCTGCCCGGCTGGCCGCAGCGGCAGGCGCACGCGATGCTGTTGCGGGCGACGCGCGCCGACAGTGCCTACGCCGGTTTCGACCTCTCCGCGCTCGGCGACGGCCTGCGGCCGGACCGCATCGTCACCGCCGCCGACCTGCAACGCGACGGCGTGCAGTTCCCGCAGTTCTACGGCGAGGACATGCTGCTGCCGGAAGGCAAGACGCCGGCGTATCTGGGCCACGCGGTCGCACTGCTGGTCTGGCACGATTTCGCCCGCTTCCGCACTGCCAAGAGCGCGCTCAAGTTCCGCGACGGCGTGATCCGTTGGGGCGCGAAAACCGGGCCGCTGGAACGAGATCCTTGGGCCGCGTTCCGCTACGTGCGCGTCGGCGGCGCCACGCCGTTCGACGACGATGCGTATTCCAGCCTGAAAGATACGCCCCTGTTCCCGCTGAGCTACAGCAAGAAGCGGCCGCAATGGCCGCAGGCCAATCCGCACGGCGGCCTGGATGCGCAGGGCGCGGCGTTCGCCGGCCAGATCGCCGCCGCGCTCGACAAGCCGGACGACGGTACCCTGGTGCTGCAGCGCGAGTATTTTTCGCAATCGATCGACACCGCCGCATTCGAATTGGACAACGGCAACGCCTGGTTCGATACCGCGAATGCCACCGTCCATTTCGTCGTGGCGACGCAGTCGCCGCAGGAAGTCGCCGAAGCCGGCGCCAAGATGCTCGCCGCCAGCGGGCTGGGCGTGAAGACGCTGGTGCTGCATCCCTGCTACACGGTCGGCTACGGCTCCAAGGACCATAATCCGTTCCCGTTCTATGCGCTGATGGCGGGGCTGTACGGCGACGGCCGCCCGGTGCGGTTGGCCAACGATCGCTACGAGCAGTTCCAAGCCAGCCTCAAGCGCCACAGTTTCCGCATGCGCTACCGCATCGCCGTGGACCGCAAGAGCGGCAAGTTCGAAATCTTCCAGGGCGACATGGTCGGCGACGGCGGCGGCCGGCAGAATTTCTCGCCGTCGGTATGCCTGGTCGCCGCGACGGCGGCGCAGTCGATCTACTATTTTCCGCGCAGCGACCTGGCCAGCACCGTGATCGCTTCGCGCGCGCTCGACGCCGGTTCGGCGCGCGGCTACGGCACGCTGCAGAGCATGGGCGCGACCGAGATGCTGGTCGACGAGGTCGCCGCGGAACTCAAGATCGATCCGATCGAACTGCGCCAGCGCAACGTATTCAAGACCGGCATGAAGAACACGCAGGGCGCGATTCCCGGCGGCGCGATGCGCGCCGACGAAGTGCTGGCGAAAGCGCGTACGCATCCGTTATGGCGCGACCGCGAAAATCGCAAGCTCGAATACGAAACGGCCCATCCCGGCAAACGCTACGGCGTCGGCTTCGGCTGCGTGCAGAAGGATTTCGGCACCGGCGCCGAGGCGGCTTTCGTCGAAGTCGCCGTGTCGAAAGAGGGCCGCATCCTGCTGCGCCATGGCGCGATCGAGATGGGCACCGGCACGGCCACCAGCCAGGCGGCCTTGTGCGCGGAATGGCTGGGCCGCCCGGCCGACGATGTGCGCACCGGCGAAACCGATTGGTCGGCGCTGCCCATGTACGCCACCGACGACCCGTGGCTGATGCAGCAGAGCGTGCAGGACGCGCGCCAGGCCGATCCGCGCTGGACGCCCAACTACATGAGCCCCAGCAGCGCCAGCAATTCGGCGTATTTCTGCGGCCATGCCACGCGCGAAGCCGCACGCCTGCTGTTCACGGAAGGCTTGTGGCCGGCGGCGCGAGCGATATGGAGCGCCGGCTTCGGCGGCGGCCAACTGGCGCCGCTGTCGGTACGCGCCGAAGAGGCGCGCTGGGTCGAAGGCAAGCTCACCGCAGGCGGACTGGCGCCGCTGGCTTTGCCGCAGCTCGCCGCGAAAGCGCATGAACTGGGCCTGGTCACCGGTGCGGTAGTGCATACCTTCAACCGCTGGCAATGGGCCGAAGCGGAATTCCCGCTCGCCACCGGCACGCAGCGTTTGCCTCTGGACGGCCTGGCCCTGCGTTACGGCGACGGATCGCCGGCCGGCGCGGGCCGCGCGACCGCGAACGGCTATCGCATGATCGAGCGCAGCCGCGTCCACTATCCGCCGGCGCAGCGCAACAACGCGGGTGTCGTCTACTACGCGACGATGGCCACGATCGCCGAAGTGGCCGTCGATACCGGCAGCGGCCGGGTCGAACTGCTCGACCATCATTCGATCCTGGAATGCGGCAATCAGATCGTGCCGGAGTTGGTATCGGGCCAGATCCAGGGCGGCCTGGCGATGGGTATCGGCCACGCATTGCACGAACACTTGCCGTTGTACGAGGACGGCCCGGGCAACGGCACCTGGAATTTCAATCGCTACGCCTTGCCGCGCGCGCGCGATGTCGCCGTGTGGACGCAGAGCAGCGAAGTGCTGCCGCCGGTGTCGGAAACCGATCCGCCCAAAGGCATGGCCGAAGTGGTGATGATCGCGGTAGTGCCGGCGATCGTGAACGGCATCGCCCACGCCACCGGCCTGCGTTTCCGCGAATTGCCGGTGACGCCGGAGAAAGTGCTGGCCGCATTGTCCGGCGAGGCGCTGCCGAAGGAGGATGCGGCATGACCATACCGATCCTGACCCATCGGCTGACGCTGCGCATCAACGGCCGCGACTACGGGCCGATCGACGCGCCTCCGGAGATGATGCTGATCGACGTGCTGCACGAATACCTCGGCCTTACCGGCACCCGCTTCGGCTGCGGCCAGGGCGTCTGCCATGCCTGCACGGTGATCGTCGATGGCGACGGCGGCCCGCGCGAGGTGCGCAGCTGCATCACCGGCGCGCACTGGTTCGCAGGCAAGCGCATCCGCACCGTCGAGGGCCATGCCAAGCGCGACGACAGCGGCAAGATCGTCCAACTTTCGCCGGTGCAGCAGGCTTTCCTCGACCATTTCAGCTTCCAGTGCGGCTACTGCACGCCGGGTTTCGTCAACGCGGCGACGGTGCTGATGGAAAAGCTGGCGCAATCGCCGATCGCCGCCGACGAAGTCGAAGCGACGATCACCGACGCGTTGAATCCGCACCTGTGCCGCTGCACCGGTTACGTGCGCTATTACCAGGCGGTGAAGGAACTCGTGCTGAAAACGCCCGGCCTGGTGCGGGAGAAAGCGCCATGACCCGCGTCGGATGGAGAAGGATTGCGGCCTGGCTGCTGGTGCTGCTGCTGTTATGGTTGCTGCTGATGGCGGCGATGCGTTTCCTCGCGAGCCGCGGACCAGTGCAGCAGGTGGCCGCCACGCCGCAACAGCTCGCGCACGGCCGCTACCTGGCCGCCGCAGCCGATTGCGCGGCCTGCCATACCGCAGACGGCGGCGCGCCGTTCGCCGGCGGCGTGCCGCTGGCCTCGCCTTTCGGCACGATCCACGGCACCAACATCACGCCCGATCCGGATACCGGCATCGGCCGCTACACGCCGGACGATTTCTTCCAGGCGATGACCAAGGGCGAGGCCCGAGACGGCCATCAGCTGTACCCGGCGATGCCGTACGTCTCGTACAAGACGATGGCGCGCGCGGATAGCGATGCGATCTACGCCTATCTGATGAACCAACCGGCGGTGAAGCAGGAAAACAAAAAGAACGGCGTCGGCTTTCCGTTCAATATCCGCAGCGGCATCCATCTCTGGAATCTGCTGTTCGCGCGCGCCGAAGCCGTGCCGGCGTCGCAGGGCGCGTCGCCCGCTTGGCGGCGAGGCAAATACCTGGTCGAGACGATGGGCCATTGCGGCGAGTGCCATAGCCCGCGCGGCGCGTTGGGACAGGTCGATCGCGACCGCCCGCTGGGCGGCAACAATGAAATGGGGCGCTTCGCCGCGCCTGACATCACGCCAGCCGGACTGGCCGCGCGCGGCTGGAACGCGGCGCTGCTGCGCGAGTATTTGGCTACCGGCGTGAGCGAACGCGCGGTGGCCTCCGACGAGATGCTGCCGGTGGTCAGATTGTCGACGAGCCGGCTCAGCGCCGACGACCTGAAGGCCATGATCGTCTATCTGCTCGGCGACCGGCCAGCGCCGCCCCGCGCTGTACGAGTGGCGAACGCCGCGGTTTCCGATTCCGGCCGTAGCCACTACTTGAATCTCTGCTCAGGTTGCCATGGCCGCGACGGCGAAGGCGTGCCTCACGTAGCGCCGAGTCTGCGCGACAACAGCAGCGTGCGCGATGCCGATCCGCACAACCTGATCGTCGCGATCCTGGACGGCCTGCCCGAACACGACTTCCCCGGCAACGAGCGCATGCAGGAGATGCCGGGCTTCGCGCAGGACTTGGGCGACGCCGATATCGCGGCGCTGAGCACCTGGCTGCGCCACCGCCATGGCGGCCAGCCGCAGGCGATCGCGGCAGCATCGGTCGCGGAGCTGCGCGCAAGCGGTCCGCATGGATCTTCCGCCAGGCGCTGACGAATACGCCGCCCTTTCGTCCTGAAGCCGCCATCCCCGCGAAGACGGACTGCGGAGGCCGAAAGCCGGAGCGAACCTCTGCGTCAGCAGATGGCCCGGAGGGCGAGCGAAGCGAGTAACCCAGCGCTTTGCCCGATACTCTTGCTTTTCGTAGGTGCGAATTCATTCGCACGCTCTTGATACGTCGAAAAGCGTGCGAATGAATTCGCACCTACACTTTTAGAGCGGAGCTTGCTCCGCTGCCTTGGCTGTTGGGTTCTGGCGATCTGCCGGCCGTTCCGGCCGGGGTTTCGTCCGCTAAAACCGCGGCCGAGTGACTTTCTTTTTGTGGGGCCCAAAAAGAACAGTAACCAAAGAAAAAGGGCCTTTGGAAGGGATTACGGCGATGGGGTTACGCCGTGTGCTTGGCCACCGCTCGCCGGCCCTCGGGATTCCTCCGTCGCTTCGACATTCAGATTCGGGGCGATCGATCAGAACGCCTCCTTAGCGCCCATCCGCAAAAGCCACGTCACCCATAGGCTACGAATCAAAATCTAGTACCTGCGTAAGAAGGTCAGCCACGACGAAAGCTTAGGCCGCTGGCGGACTTTCAGGTGCGACGCATTGCACCGCAGTTCAGGCCCTTTCTTGGGTTACTTTCTTTGGGCCAACAAAGAAAGTGACCCGCGCGCAGCGCGGAAGCCTTTTCCCATGGTGCGAGTCGCAGCGCAAGCCGCCAGGACGCGGGCCTGGATCCCGGCCTTCGCCGGGATGACGGCATAGGGGCAAGGGCAAAAGCAAATGGGTCCCAGCGTTCGCTGGGATGACGGCCCTAAGAGCGAACGGCTTAAGAGCGAGAACAGCGGGGCAGCCTCCGCTTTACAGAGCGGGAACAAGGGCAGCGGAGCGAGCTCGGCTCTGCAGAGCGCAAAGCCGCTGGGTGAGTGCGCGCAGCGCGACAACGACAACCGCGAAAGCAAATGAGTCCCGGGCAGTCCTTCGCGCGCTCCCTGTACGTCAATTTTTGTCCTAATGTCGGCTCCGAAAACGCCGCGCCCGCGGACATAGCGCAAGACAACGGCAAGTCATATCGCCTCCCAGAACGACATACCGACAACCAACGTTGTCATACTAAAAACGTGCGGTATTTCGCAAATACTTAAAATAAGTTGTGACAACGTTGTCAGGCGGGCCGGAACGACCGGCACCGAGGCCATCCGCGGAGAAGACACAGATCCGACGAAAACGACAGGGGCTCGCCTGATCCGCAGGATCAACGCACGCGATCGTGAACTTTGGGAGAGGAAAGCTCATGAGACACGCACATGCTTGGAAGCTATTACTGTCGTCCCTGCTGCTGATTTCATTCGTACCCCTGGCCCAGGCGCAGACCGCGTCCTGCGCCGGCGTGCCGGCCTGGAATGCAGCGACCATCTACAACCCCGGCGACAAGCTCGTCTACCAGAACCGGCTGTATCAAGCCCTGGTTCCGATCTGGAACGCGCCGCCGACGCACTGCCCCAGCTGCGGCTGGTATCAGGACCTCGGCGCCTGCGGCACCGGCAGCAATCAACCGCCCACCGTGACGCTGACCGCACCGGCCAATGGTTCGACCCACAACGCCGGCAGTAATATCGCCGTCAGCGCGACGGCCGCCGATAGCGACGGCAACATCGCCAAGGTCGAATTCTTCCGCGGCACCGCTTCGCTCGGCGTCGATACCACGTCGCCGTACGGCGTGACCTGGAATAACGCCACTGCCGGCAGCCACACCTTCAAGGCCGTCGCCACCGACAACGGCAATGCGAGCACTACGTCCGCCACCGCGACGATCACCGTCACGGGCACGCCGCCGACCGACACCACCGCACCGAGCGTGCCGACCGGATTGGCATCGCCTTCGCAGACCAGCAGCAGCGTATCGCTGACCTGGAACGCGTCGACCGACAACGCCGGCGGCAGCGGCATAGCGGGCTACGACGTGTACCGCAACGGCAGCCTGGTCGGTTCGCCGACGGCGACCAGCTATACCGACGCCGGCCTCGCCGCGAGCACCACGTACAACTATCGCGTGCGCGCGCGCGACAACGCCGCCAATGCTTCGGCACAGAGCGGGCAAATCAGCGCGACCACCAAGACCGGCGGCGGCGGCGGCAACAAGCGCGTGATCGGCTATTTCACCCAATGGGGCATCTACGGCCGCAACTATCGGGTCAAGAACATCGACACCAGCGGTTCCGCCGCCAAACTCACGCACATCAACTACGCCTTCGGCAACGTGCGCAACAACCGCTGCGAAGTGGGCGTGACCCAGCCTTCCGATCCGAACACCGGCGCGGGCGGCGATGCGTTCGCCGATTACACCAAGGCCTTCGGCGCCAGCGAGAGCGTCAGCGGCGCGGCGGATACCTGGGACCAACCGTTGCGCGGCAACTGGAACCAGCTCAAGCAACTGAAGACGAAGTATCCCGGCCTGAAAGTGCTGATCTCGCTGGGCGGCTGGACCTGGTCGCGCGGCTTCGCCAGCGCGGCGCGTCCGGAAAACAGGCAGGCCTTCGTCGCCTCGTGCGTCGACGCGTATATCCGAGGCAACCTGCCCGTCACCGACGGCGCCGGCGGCACCGGAGCCGCGGCCGGCGTGTTCGACGGCATCGATTTGGATTGGGAATATCCAGCCGCCTGCGGCCTGACCTGCGGCACGCCGGAAGAGAGCGCGAACTTCACCGCCCTGCTCGCCGAGTTCCGCTCGCAGCTCAACGCGGTGCGTCCGGGCCTGTTGCTCACCATCGCGGCAGGCGCAGGCGTGGACAAGGTCCGGGTCACGAATCCTGCCGCGTACCACCAATATCTCGATTACATCAACGTGATGACCTACGACTTCCACGGCACGTGGGATGCGCAGACCAACCATCACTCGGCCCTGTTCGATTCACCGAACGATCCGTCGACGGGCGATCAGCGCTTCTACAACACCAACGATGCGATCGAAGCCTTCCTGTCGCGCGGCGTGCCCGCATCCAAGCTCAACGTAGGCATCGGCTTCTACGGCCGCGGCTGGACCGGCGTGGCCAACGCCAACAACGGCCTGTACCAGAACGGCACTCCCGCGCCCGGCACGTACGAAGCCGGCAACGAGGACTACAAGGTGCTGAAGAACCGGCCGGGCACCATCTTCACCGACGCCAACGCTCGCGCCACTTGGAAGTACGACGGCAACACGTTCTGGAGCTACGACACGCCAGCGATGATTACCGAGAAGATGGCCTATGTGAAAGCGCAGAACCTGGGCGGCGCGTTCGTCTGGGAGTTCAGCGGGGACGATGCGCAGGGCAGTTTGACGACGGCGGTAAGCGATGGATTGAAGTGATCGCATAGCCGGTTCACCCCCGTGCCGGCTAACGACGGCGCCGGTCTCCCCTACGGAGACCGGCGCTTTTTTTTGCGGGTTAGCGTAAATCTCCCTTTGGTTTCCCCTTTTTTCAAAGGGGGAGTTCGGTGGACTGGGAGCAAGCGGTAATCGGCTGTTCTCCCTCCTTTGAAAAAGGAGGGCCGGGGAGGATTTACGCCATGCCCGGCCAAACGGCACAGTTCGCGATTGTAGGGTGGGCCTTGGCCCACCCTACGGTGTCTGCGCAATCCGGAGGACGTCGTCGAGCAGGCTGGCAGCGGTGACCTCGGCGCCAGCGCCGGGCCCCTGGATGACCAACGGCTGGTCGGCGTAGCGATCACTGCGGATCGCGACGCGGTTGTCGGTGCCGCTGCCGCCGCAGAGCGGATGGTCGGCCGGCAGGGCCTGCAAGCCGACGCTTGCGCCATCGGAGCCGAAACAGCCGACGAAACGCAATTTGGCGCCGTCGCGATAAGCCTCCTGATAACGCTCGCGCAATGGCGCGTCGAGCGACGGAAGGCCGCTATCGAACGTGTCGTCGGCTAGCGCGGCGAGCCCGGATGGGACGAGCGAATCGACCCGGATCTCGTGCGCTTCGAGCGCGATCCCAGCCGCACGCGCCAGGATCAGCAGCTTGCGCCGCACGTCCTCGCCGGACAAATCGATGCGCGGGTCGGGTTCGGTGTAGCCGGCTTCGCGCGCCTCGCGCACGAAGCTGGAGAACGGCCGCATGCCGTCGTAGCGGTCGAACAGCCAGGCCAACGAGCCGGACAGCACGCCTTCGACCGCATGGATGCGGTCGCCGCCGGCCACCAACTCGCGGATCGAACGCAGCAGCGGCAAGCCGGCACCGACGGTGGCGCTATCGCCGTACTGCGCATGGCCTTCGCGCTGCGCGCGGGCGATCGCCTGTGCGCGCAGCAGGTCGGCGCCGTTGCCGAGCTTGTTGGCGGTGACCACGCGGATGCCGCGCGACAGCCATTCCGCATGCCGGGATGCGACCGCATCGCTGGCGGTGGCGTCGACGACGATGTCGCCGCGGCGCAAGCGTGCGGCGTCGACTTGATGCGGCTCATCGCCGCGCAGCGCGTCGATCGCGATCTGCAGCGCGAGATCCGGCGCACCATCGCAATCGAAACTGCCGCGGGAGTTCGCCAGCAGCTCGAAAACAGGCAATGCGATCCCACACTGCAGTAATCGCTGATGGCGGGCAACGAAAGCGCGTCCCACCGTGCCGGTACCGAGCAACGCCAGCCGCGGCTGCTGCGGCGCGCGCGCCTGCGCGATGGGCGCCGGGGCTTGGGTGGCCATCGCCGCGAGCGTCACGCATCCACCCGTTTGCGTTTGCCGGCGTCGATGACGAGCTGGGCGCGTTCTAGCGCGGCGGCGAGATCGGCCTGCAAATCCTGCAGGGCCTCGATCCCCACCGACAGACGCAGCAAGCCGTCGGAAATGCCGGCATCGGCGCGCGCTTCCGGCGACATCGCCGCATGCGTCATCGTCGCCGGATGCGCGATCAGGCTTTCCACGCCGCCCAGCGACTCGGCCAGGGTGAAGCATTGCAGGCCGTCGAGGAAGGCGCGCACCACCTCCTCGTCGCCATCGAGTTCCACGCCGAGCATCGCGCCGAAGCCGCTCTGTTGGCGCGCGGCGAGCGCGTGGCCGGGGTGCGATTCCAAGCCGGGGAAATAGACTTTGGACACGGCAGGATGCTCATCCAGCTGTAACGCGATCGCCGTCGCGTTCTCCTGATGCACGCGCAGCCGCGCATCGAGCGTGCGCAGGCCGCGCAGCGTCAGGAAACTATCGAACGGCGAGCCGGTGATGCCGAGCGCATTCGCCCACCACGTGAACAATTCGTGGTGTTCCTGGGTCTTGGAAACCACCGCGCCGCCGACCACGTCGCTATGCCCGTTGATGTATTTGGTAGTCGAATGCACGACAACGTCGGCACCGAAATCGATCGGCGTCTGCAACGCGGGCGACAGGAAGGTGTTGTCGACCACGGCCAGCGCGCCCTTGGCGTGAGCGGCTTCGATCACGAAACGCAGGTCGGTGATGCGCAGCAGCGGATTGGACGGCGTTTCGATCCATACCACTTTCGGCGCCGGCTCCAGCGCAGCGGTCAACGCGCGCGGGTCGGTCAGGTCGGCCAGCACGAGTTCGAACTGCCCTTTCGCAGCCAGCGCCTTGAAAAGCCGCCAACTGCCGCCGTAGCCGTCGTGCGGAACGACCAGTCGGTCGCCCGGCTGCAGCAATGCGTTCAGCACCAGCGTGATCGCGGCCATGCCGGTCGCGGTGACCACGCCACCCGCGCCGCCCTCGAGTTCGGCGAGCGCTTCGCCGAGCAGATCACGGGTCGGATTGCCGCTGCGCGTGTAGTCGTACTGGCGCTTGTCGTTGAAGCCGGCGAAGCTGAAATTGCTGGACAGCACGATCGGCGGCGTGACCGCGCCGAAAGCGGCGTCGCGATCGATGCCGGCGCGCACCGCGCGCGTGGCGGAACAATAATCGGAAGACTTCGGATCCTGGACGGTCATGCCGCGGCCTCGCAACAGTCAGCCAGGGCGCTGCGCAGGATCGCAGCGATCGCATCGGCCTCTTTCAGGAAGGCATCGTGTCCGTACTTGGAACGCAGGATGCGCACGCGGGTGTCCGCTTTGACCCGTTCGACCAGGGCGTAGGCATCTTCGATCGGCACCAATTGGTCCTCTTCGACCGCCACTACCGTGGTCGGCACGCAGATCCGCGACGCGTCGACCGCATGCAGGTCGATCGATTCGGACAGGCGCGTATAGGCCGTGGCGTCGAAACGCTCGACGAAACGCGAACCGCAAGCGTCGAGATAGTCCTCGGATGCGCAGCGCGCCCGCGGCCCGTCGATCACCGCCGCCGAAGCGAAACGCTCCGCGAACTCCTGCGGCGTGCGATAGCTCAAGATGGCCAGCTGCCGTGCCAGCGACAGCCCCTGGTCTTCGGCACACTGCAACTGGCCCAACGCGACGACCTTGCGCTGCAGCGCGCGCCAAGCGCTGGCATACGGGTGCGCGCGGTGCGCGCCGCTGATCGCGACCAGTTGCTGCAGGCGTTCGCCATGGCGGGCGGCGAACTGCAGGCCGACCATCGCGCCGTACGAGCAGCCGATGAAGGCGGCCAGCGTGCGCACGCCGAGCGCATCGAGCACGCCGGCGATCGCGTCGGCCTGGTCGGCGCTGTCGATCGGCGCGTCCAGCGTGCCGTCGGCGCCGATCCAGTCGATCGCGATCACGCGCAGCGATGCCGTATCGAAAGTTTCCGCCTGCGCCTGCCACCAGCCGGCCTGCGGGAACGCCTCGCTGGCGATCACGTGGCGGCTGGCGGAAATGCCGCCGGCAACGAGCACGGCCGGCGCGTCGGCCGGACCCACCGCCTCGTAGCCGACGCGCAATTTGCGCTGCCCGGCGTGGCGCAGCGGCAGATCGAGTTCGACCGTGCCGCGCACGGCATCGCGGGCCTGCGCCGGCTCGAACGCGTAAGGGGAAACCAAAGGATGGGAGGCGAATTGCGCGGCGCTTTCGACGAGGCTCATGGCGATATCCGAAGAGTGGACAAAGCCATCGATGCATGCGGGCGCTTAGGACGTCGAACCGCACCCGAAGGGCACGGCGCAACCATCTTCACGGCGGACACTCAGGTCCCCGCAGGACTTGGCACCTATGACGGAGCTTTCGCTCCATCAGGTTGCCCCGGCGTCTTAGGGCCTGTCCCTCAGCCGGTCTCGATGGATGGCCATAGACTGCCAGCGGTTTCCCGGGCTGTCAATCGCTTCATTCGCATGAAGCGATATTATTTTTCCGAAGACCGATCCTTCATACTGAACCGATGAGTAAACCTATGTATCGCGCGGCCGCCGCGCTCGCCCTGGCCTGCCTGGCCGGCTGCGCCACGGTGCCGGAGCCGTCCAGCAAATCCGCCCAGAATGCGGTTCCGGACGCGGATGCGACCCTGGTGACCGAGGCGTATATCAGCGAGGAACACCCCGCCGACGAGCTCGACTCGCTGGCGGCCTGGCCCAAGGACGACGGCGGGCTATGGGTGATCGGCACCGCCAAATCGACCCATCGCCTGGTGGTGTTCGACGGCGACAGCGGCGAGCGCCTGCGCGAGTTCGGCGGCAAGGGCGCCGGGCCTGGCCGGTTCAACCGCCCCAACGGCGTCGCCGTGTTCGGCGACTACCTGTTCGTGGTAGAGCGCGACAACCATCGCGTGCAGGTGCTGTCGCTGCCGGAATTCGAACCGCTGACCACCTTCGGCGCCGACCAGCTGCGCAGCCCTTATGGCTTGTGGCTGCACGAGATCGAGCCCGACGAGCTCGACGTCTACGTCACCGACAGCTTCATGGAAGGCAAGAAGTTCGACGTGGTGCCTCCGCTGGCCCAGCTCGACCAGCGCGTGCGCCGCTACCGCGTGCATATCGGCGACGACGCCCTGCAGGTGGAGTCGCTGGGTTCGTTCGGCGATACCTCGCCCAACGCCGCGCTGCGCATGGTCGAATCGATCGGCGGCGATCCCGCCAACGACCGCCTGCTGATCGCCGAAGAGGACACGCGCGTCGGCACCGACCTGCGCGAATACGATCTGGCCGGCCGCTATGTCGGCAAAAGCCTGGCGCCCGGCCGTTTCCGCGCCCAGGCCGAAGGGGTGGCGCTGTGGGATTGCCGCAACGACCAGGGTTACTGGATCGCCGTGGACCAAGCCGACCCGCGCACTGTGTTCTTGCTGTTCGACCGCGCCACGCTGGCGTATCGCGGCAGCTTCGTCGGCACCGCCACCGGCCACACCGACGGCATCGCGCTGCACGCGGCGGCCACGCCGCGCTTCCCGTCCGGCGCGCTGTTCGCCGTGCACGGCGACAAGGCGATGTCCGCGTTCGACCTGGCCGACGTGGCCCATAGCCTGCAACTGAACCCGGCGTGCGTGCGCTGACGCCATCGCGCTGGACGCTTGCTGCGTTCTTATTGATCGCCGCGGTCGGCGCCATCGCCGGCGACCAGGCCTATCGCTGGAAGGATCGCGCCGGCACCGTGCATTACGGCGACCACGCGCCGGAATCGCCCGATGGCCGCGTACAGAAAATCCCGTTGGCCAGCGGGCCGCACGCTGCGGTCAGGTTGCGCATCGACGAAGACGGCGCCGGCCGCTATTCGGCCTGGGCCGAAAACGCATTGGCGGGGCCGGTGGAAGTGCTGCTGCGCTTCGACCGCAACCACAACATGACCAGCCAGCCGCTGCTGCCTGCGCGCGCCACCGTAGCCGCCAACGGCAAGACGCTAGTGGCGAACCTGTTCACCGCCGATGCGGCCCGCCCGGGCAACTTCGAAGTCGAACTCGATGCGGTGGTGGGCGATCCCAGCGCCAAGCCGCGGCCTTTCGAATACCTGATTCCGCTGCAGCGGCAGGCGCTGCGCGTCGACCAGGGCTTCGACGGCCAATTCAGCCATGCCGGCAATGAAAACCGCTATGCGCTGGATTTCGCCGCCGACATCGGCACGCCGGTGATGGCCGCGCGCGGCGGTGTGGTGATGCAGGTGGAATCGGATTTCGCCCAGGCCGGGCTCAGCGAGGAAGAATACGGCGGTCGCGCCAACTTCGTCCGCATCCTGCACGACGACGGCACCATGGCCCTGTACGCGCACCTGCAGCCCGACGGCGCGCTGGTGCGCGTCGGCCAGGCGGTGCGGCAGGGCCAGCAGATCGGCCTGTCCGGCAATACCGGCTTCACCAGCGGCCCGCACCTGCATTTCGCGGTGCAGGTGAACCGGGGCATGCGGTTGGAGTCGATCCCGTTCCGGATGCGCGGGCCGCAGGGTGTGCTGCAGATCGCCCGCTAAAAAAGCCGTCATCCCGAGCGCAGCGAGGGATCTATTGTCGGGTCGCGTGGACCTGCCAGCAGATCCCTCGCTGCGCTCGGGATGACAAGTTGATGGGATCGGGACGACAGCCGAACCGCTATAATCCCCTCTTCCCGCATCGAATCCGGCGCCCGACGGCGCGCCCAGCCATGTCCGACGTTTCCACCGAAGCCGCCCGCCGCCGCACCTTCGCGATCATTTCGCACCCCGACGCCGGCAAGACCACGCTGACCGAAAAGCTGCTGCTGTTCGGGGGCGCGATCCAGATGGCCGGCTCGGTCAAGGGCCGCAAAGCCGCGCGCCACGCGACGTCCGACTGGATGGCGCTGGAAAAGGAACGCGGCATCTCGGTGACGTCGTCTGTGATGCAGTTCCCGTACGAAGGCCGCATCGTCAACCTGCTCGACACGCCCGGCCACGCCGACTTCGGCGAGGACACCTACCGCGTGCTGACCGCGGTCGACTCGGCGCTGATGGTGATCGACGTGGCCAAGGGCGTCGAGGAACGCACGATCAAGTTGATGGAAGTGTGCCGGCTGCGCGACACGCCGATCATGACCTTCATCAACAAGCTCGACCGCGAGGGCAAGAATCCGATCGACCTGCTGGACGAAGTGGAAAGCGTGCTCGGCATCCAGTGCGCGCCGATCACTTGGCCGATCGGTATGGGCCAGCGCCTGAAGGGCGTCGTGCATCTGGTCAGCGGCGAAGTGCATCTGTACGAACAGGGCCGCAACTTCACCCGCCAGGATTCGACCATCTTCGCCTCGGTCGACGACCCCGCGCTCGAAGCGCGCATCGGCGCGGACATGCTGCGCGAGCTGCGCGAAGAGCTGGAACTGGTGGAAGGCGCTTCGCATCCGTTCGATCCGGCCAAATACCTGGCCGGCGAACAAACGCCAGTGTTCTTCGGCTCGGCGGTCAACAACTTCGGCGTGCAGCTGCTGCTGGATTTCTTCGTCGAGCACGCGCCCGCGCCGAAGCCGCGCGAGACGACCGGCCGCGAAGTCGGCGCGTACGAACCCAAGCTCACCGGCTTCGTGTTCAAGATCCAGGCCAATATGGATCCGCAGCACCGCGACCGCGTCGCCTTCATGCGCATCTGCTCGGGCAAGTTCAGCGCCGGCATGAAGGCCTTCCACGTGCGCAGCGGCAAGGAAGTCAAGCTGGCCAACGCGTTGACCTTCATGGCCAGCGATCGCGAGATCGCCGAGAGCGCGTGGCCCGGCGACGTGATCGGCATCCACAACCACGGCACCATTTCGATCGGCGACAGCTTCAGCGAAGGCGAAGCGATCACCTTCACCGGCATTCCCAACTTCGCGCCCGAGCTGTTCCGGCGGGCGCGGCTGCGCGATCCGCTCAAGCTCAAGCAACTGCAGAAAGGCCTGGCGCAGCTGTCGGAAGAAGGCGCCACGCAATTCTTCCGGCCGCTGATGAGCAACGACCTGATCCTGGGCGCGGTCGGCACGCTGCAGTTCGACGTGGTGGCCTACCGGTTAAAGGACGAATACGGCGTCGACGCCAGCTTCGAACCGGTCGGCGTGGCCACGGCGCGCTGGATCCGCTGCGACGACGCCAAGAAGCTGGAGCAGTTCCGCGACAAGAACGCACTCAACCTGGCGATCGACGCCGCGGGCGAATTGGTCTATCTGGCGCCGACCCGCGTCAACCTGCAGCTAGCGCAGGAACGCGCGCCGGATGTGGCTTTCCTGGCCACCCGCGAGCACGCCCACGCCGTCGGCGTCGACTGACAACGCGCGGCTTTTGTAGAACGGGGCTTGCTCCGCTGCCGTTGCCTTGCTTTTCGCAAGGACGGCTTCAGCCGCGAGCCCTTGATCTTGTACGCGCCGACCAAAAAAGCTCGCAGTTGAAGCCTCCCCCACAATAAAGCTAAAGCCAGAGCAGCGGAGCAAGCTTCGCTCTACAAAAAAACCGGGGTCGAGCATTTGCTCGATTCTTGGCGCAGACTCTGTATCCATGGAGCACGCCGCCGACCTGCGTGAAGAATTCGCCAGTGCGCTGACCCACGGCGTCGGCGCCGCGGCAGCCCTGGCGGGCGGTGCGGTGCTGATCACGGCGGCTGCGCTGTACGGCGACCATTGGCAGCTGATCGCTTCGATCGTGTTCGGCATCAGCCTGTTGCTGCTGTACGTGGCCTCGACGCTGTACCACGCCATCCAGCATCCGGTCGCCAAAGCGCGGCTGAAAGTGTTCGACCATTGCGCGATCTACCTGCTGATCGCGGGCACCTACACGCCGTTCACGCTGATCGGCCTGCGCGGCCAGGTCGGCTGGTGGCTGTTCGCGGCGATCTGGTCGCTGGCCCTGATCGGCGTGGTGTTCAAGCTGTTCTACACCGGACGCTTCAAGCTGCTGTCGACCCTCATCTACATCGCGATGGGCTGGCTGGTGATCCTGGCGATCAAGCCGCTGCTGGCGGCGTTGGACAACTGGACCTTCGGCTGGTTGCTGGCGGGCGGCGTGCTGTACACGCTGGGCACGGTGTTCTACCACCGTCCTTCGCTGCGCTATTCGCATGCGGTGTGGCATCTGTTCGTGATCGCCGGCAGCGTTTGCCACTATGTGGCGGTCATGGCGCAGGTGCTGCCGGCTGGCTGAACGCCGCGCAACGCTTTCACCGTCGTTTTACCTGCATCTGACCATGGTGTTGCGGAATTCCTGGGAAATCCGCGATGAATTCGCTTCCGCGCCGTGTCGTCCCGCCTGTCCTGATCGCGCTGTGCGCCGCCGCATGCAGCCGACCTGCAGCGCCCGAAGGCACCGCGCCGGCGCCCGCCGAACGACCGGTGCCCGGGCGTGTTTCCAGTGCGGCTGCGAAAAGCACCCGTTACGCCTGCAACGACGGCGCCGCGATCGACATCGCCGCGGATGGACTGGAGGCGCAAGTGACCCTCGAAGACGGCCGCAAGTTCGCCCTGCCTCGCGCCGAGTCAGCTTCTAAAGGCGGCGGCGACGCGTTCGTAGGCGACGCGCTCTCGGTGCTGCGCCAAGGGCGCAGCGCGCAGCTCCATCGCGATGGGCGCGATGTCGCGGACTGCACTTCGCCATGAATACGAAGCCGCAACGGGAGCGCACGCCATTCGTCGACGACGTGACCCAGCATCCCTGGCTGACGGCGGCCGTGCTCATCGTCCTGGCGCTGATCCTGCTGATCGTGTTCTGGGACTGGAACTGGCTGCGGGGACCGATTGAACGCCAGGTCGAAGCGCGCACCGGCCGCAGTTTCGACATCGGCGGCGATCTCGACGTCGATCTCGGCAAGACCGTCACGATCCGCGCCGACCAGGTGAAGTTCGGCAACGCGGCCTGGTCCAAGCAACCGCAAATGGCGGCGGCCGACCGCGTAGAAATGCGCCTGGAAGTGTGGCCCGCCTTGATCCAGCGGCGCGAAGTGCTGATCCCCGAATTGCGCCTGAGCAAGCCCGATGCCTATCTCGAGACCGGACCGGACGGCAAAGGCAACTGGGTGTTCGGCCCGGATACCGGCGGCGAACCGCCGCAGTTCCGCCGGCTGTGGGTCGACGACGGCCGGCTGCGTTTCATCGATGCGCGCGCCAAAACCGATATCGACATCGATCTGCAGAGCCGCGACGCGCGCAGGCCCGGCGCCGCGCCCAATATCGAAATCGACGGCGGCGGGCGCTGGAAAGGCAATCGTTTCGCGCTGGCGGGTCGCGCCGAATCGCCGCTGGAATTGGCCAATGTCGAGGAGCCCTACCGCATCAACCTGCGCGCCGCCGCCGGCCCGACGCGCGCGCATGCGCGCGGCACGTTGCTCGACCCGTTGCGCCTGCGCGATTTCGATCTGCGTCTGGCGTTGTCCGGCCAGAACCTGGACGACCTGTACCCGCTGATCGGCGTCGCCATTCCGCCGACGCCGCCGTACAGCTTCGACGGGCGTCTGACCCACAGCGGCGACACTTGGCGTTACGACGGTTTCACCGGCAAGGTCGGCAACAGCGACTTGGGCGGCTATGCGCACGTGACCACCGGACGGGCCCGGCCGTTCCTGAAAGCCGACCTGCGCTCCAGACGCCTGGATTTCGACGATCTATCCGGTTTCGTCGGCGCCGGGGCGAAGGCCGAAGGGGGCGAATCGACCAATCCGGAACTGCAGGCGCTCGCCGCCAAACAAGCGGCCAGTCCGCGGGTGCTGCCCGACACGCCTTACGAATTGGGCAAGCTGCGCGCGATGGATGCCGATGTGCGGCTGAGGGCGGCGCGGATCAACGCGCCGTCGCTCCCGATCGACGACATGGATGCGCACTTGCTGCTCGACAACGGCCTGTTACGGCTGGAACCGCTGAATTTCGGCGTCGCCGACGGCGATATCCGTTCCAACATCCGCATGGACGCGCGCCAGTCGGTGATCCGAACGCGCGCCGACGTCGCCCTGCGCGGGTTGAGCCTGCCCAAGCTGATGCCGCAAGGCACGCTGGCGCAGGAGTCCATCGGCAAGATCGGCGGCAAGATGGTGGTCGATACGCAGGGCAATTCGATCGCCGCGATGCTCGGCAATGCCGACGGCGACATCGCGGTCGGCATGGGCCAGGGCCAGGTCAGCAAGCTGCTGATGAAGCTCGCGGGCCTGAATCTCGCAGGCGCGATACGCACCAAGCTGACCGGCGACAAACCCATTCCGATCCGCTGCGCGTTCGGCGATTTCGCGGTGAAGGACGGCCTGATGACGACGCGCTCGATGGCCTTCGACACTACCGACACCATCGTGCTGGGCTCGGGCACGGTCAACCTGCGCGACGAAACGCTGGACCTGACGATGCGGCCGCGGCCGAAGGGCCGCAGCCTGCTGTCGCTGCGCGTGCCGTTGTACGTGGACGGCACCTTCAAGAACCCGAACGTGCGGCCCGACTACGCCCGCATCGGCCTGCGCGGCGGCGCCGCGCTGGCGCTGGCCACGATCGCGCCGCCGGCGGCGCTGCTGGCGACCACCGAATTGGGCGGCGGCGAGGACGCCGATTGCGGCGGGCAGTATGCGAAATGACCTCGCGGCGCGATATGCTGTCGACGGCTTGAATCGACGCTGTCGGAGGCGCCCGAAATGCGGTCCATCGCGTTCTTGTTGACGATCTGCGCGGCCGTGCTGTCGCTGGCGGGTTGCAAGCAGGCGCCGGCTCCCGAGCCGGCCGCGAAACCGGCGCCGATCGATTTGGGCCCCAGCCAGGATCCCGCCGTCACCGCCAGCTACGTTTGCGACGACGCGCACCGCGTCGACTTGGTCGGCGAACGCTTCGCGCGCATCACGCTCAGCGACGGCCAGACCGTCACGATCCACTACGTCCCGAAAAGCCGCCCGCCCAGCTACATGGGCCGCGGCCTGCGCTTCGCGATCGGCGAGAAAGCGGTCATGCTGATCCAGAACGACGGCGTGGCCGTGCATTGCAAGCCAATCCAATAGCCATCGCTCGGTAGAGCGGAGCTAGTTCCGCTGCTCTTGCTCTTAAGCCCACTCTTAAGCCGTTACTCTCATGCCGTCATCCCAGCGAACGCTGGGACCCATATTGCGCTTGCGCTCGTTCTTAAGCCGTCATCCCGGCAAAGGCCGGGATCCAGGCCCGCGTCCTCACGGCTTGCGCTGCGACTCGCGCCATGGACAAAGGCTTCCGGGCTGCGCCCGGGTCACTTTCTTTGTTGGCCCAAAGAAAGTAACCCAAGAAAGGGCCTGAACTGCGGTGCGATGCCTCGCACCTGAAAGTCCGCCAGCGGCCCTGCTTTCGTCGCAGGTGACCTTCTTACGCAGGTACTAGATTTTGATTCGTAGCCTATGGGTGACGTGGCTTTTGCGGATGGGCGCTAAGGAGTAGTCCTTGTCGATCGCCTCGGATCTGAATGTCGAAGCGACGGAGGAATCCCGAGGGCTGGCGAGCGGTGGCCAAGAATACGGGGGAGCGCCATCGTCGGGATCCCTTCCAAAGGCCCTTTTTCTTTGGTTACTTCTCTTTTTGGGCCCCACAAAAAGAAAGCATGCCCTGAGCTTGCCGAAGGGTCACTCGGCCGCGGTTTGAGCGGACGAAACCCCGGCCCAAAGGGCCGGCAGGTCGCCACAAACCCCAAGCAAAGAGCAGCGGAGCAAGCTCCGCTCTACAAGAGCAAGTGCAAATCTCCCCCAGCCACTCTTTTTCAAAGAGGGGAGACAAGCTAAGGCGCTGGATCCCCGCCTTCGCGGGGATGACGGCTTTGAGGGCAAGGCAGCGGGGCAAGTCCCGCTCTACAAAATCAAAAAACGGTTCGCTCAGCTCGCGATGTAGCGCTGCAACTGGTCGAGCTGCAGTTGTTGGTCTTCGATCACCGCTTTGACCAGGTCGCCGATCGACACCACGCCGAGCACCGAACCGTCCTCGACCACCGGCAGATGGCGGATGCGGCGTTCGGTGACGACCTGCATGCAACGGTCGATGTTGTCCCGCAGGCTCACCGTGACCACGTCGGCGGTCATGATGTCGCGCACCGGCGTATTGGCCGAAGAGCGCCCCTGCAGCACGATTTTGCGCGCGTAATCGCGCTCGGAAAGGATGCCGGCCAAGCGGCCGCCCTCCATCACCACCACCGCGCCGATGCGTTTTTCGGCCATCAGCCGGATCGCGTCGATTACCGGGGCGTCCGGCCCGATCGCGAAGACTTCAGGCGCCTTGGATTCCAGCAGTTGACGTACGCTGCGCATGGCCGTCTCCTTCGCCAGGAATTGCCGCCGAGGATACCCCAGCCGCCGGTTGCCAGCTGTCGACGAGGTATAGCGGCCTTTGCTTGGACTCCTCGTACAGCCGGCCCAGGTATTCGCCGATCAGCCCCAGCGCGATCAGCTGCACGCCGCCCAGGAACAGGATCACGGCCATCATCGTGGGCCAGCCGGCGACAGCATCGCCCCACAACAGCGCCTTCAGCACGATCCAGACCGCATACACGAAGGCCGCGAACGCGGTGGCCAGACCCAGGTACGTGGCGGCCCGCAAGGGCGCGGTCGAGAAGCTGGTGATGCCCTCCAGCGCGAAATTCCACAACTTCCAGAAGCCGAACTTGCTGCGGCCTGCCGCGCGCGGCTCGCGCGCATACGGGATCGCGACCGAATTGAAGCCGATCCAGCCGAACAGGCCCTTCATGAAACGGTGCCGCTCGCGCAACTGCCGCAACGCGGCCAGCGCGCGCGGCGACAGCAGGCGGAAATCGCCGGTGTCCTGCGGGATCGGCGTCTTCGACAGGCGGCCGATCACGCGGTAGAAGCCGTGCGCGGTCACGCGCTTGAGCCAGCCCTCGCCTTCGCGCAGCACGCGCGTGCCGTGCACGTCGTCGTAGCCTTCGCGCCATTTGGCGACGAACTGCGGGATCAGCTCCGGCGGGTCCTGGCCGTCAGCGTCCAGGATCAGCGCGGCGCCCGCATCGACGTGGTCCAGGCCGGCGGTCAGCGCCGCCTCCTTGCCGAAATTGCGCGACAACCGCAGCAGCGACACCCGCCGATCGCCGTTGGCGATGCCCTGCATGGTCGGCCAGGTGCCGTCGCGGCTGCCGTCGTCGATGTACAGCACGCGGCCGTCCACGCCGACCTGCGCCAGCGCCGCGACGATGCGCGGGTGCAGCATCGGCAGCACCTCGGCCTCGTTGTAGGCGGCGACGACGACGGTCAGGCGGTCCAAGCTCATGGCGCGATGGTATCTGAGGCGTGGCTCCGGGTGGACCTGTAGGTCGGGCCAACGCGCCCGACGCGCGGCCTTCTTTCAGCGTGCGTCGGGCGCGTTGGCCCGACCTACAGTTCGCGGAGGTAGGCCGTGCCGCCTAGGGCACGCATCTGCCGTTGGATGGCATTGCTGCGCCGCTGCACGTACGGCCCGGGCCTGTTCACGCTGTAGCGCTTGGGATTGGGCAGCACGGCGGCCAGCCGCGCGCTTTCGGCGGCGCTCAGGCGGCTGGCGTCCTTGCCGAAGTAACTGCGTGCGGCTGCCTGCGCGCCGTACACGCCGTCGCCGAATTCGGCGAAATTGGCGTACATCTCCAGGATCCGGCGTTTGGGCCACAGGGTTTCGATCAGCACCGTGTACCAGGCCTCGATGCCTTTGCGCAGCCAGCTGCGTCCGCTCCACAGAAACAGGTTCTTGGCGACCTGCTGGCTGATCGTGCTGGCGCCACGCACGCGGCGGCCGCGCGCGTTGTTCTTGCGCGCCTTTTCGATCGCCTTGAAGTCGAAACCGCGGTGGACGATGAAGTTCTGGTCTTCCGAAGCGATCAGCGCCAGCGGCAGATAAGGCGACATGTCCTCCAGGTCGCGCGCATCGTGCGCCAGGCGGAAGTCCCAGTCGCCTTCGGTCCAGGCGACCAGCTGGCGATTGAACATGAAGGCCGAGAATGGCGGGTCGACGAAGCGCAGCGCCACCACCTGCGCTATCGACAGCGCGGCCAGCAACAGCGGCAGGGTCAGCAGCCACCGCCATAGCCGCCGCCGTCGCGGCGGCTTGTCGTCCAGGTAACCCACCCCCATCTACGGCTACTCCCACATGCGTGCCGTGCGCATTATCTTCGATGCGCAGCCTTTCCTCCGCGAATATCCTGACGACCGTGACCGACGACCAAGACCGCCTGACCCGCTTCCTGCTGCCGCATGCCGGCGTGCGCGGCGTGCACGTGCACCTGCGACAGACCTGGCGGCAGATCCGCGAACGCGCCGAATATCCGCCCGCTGTCTCCGAGCTGCTCGGTGAGGCTGCCGTGGCCTCGGCGCTGTTCACCGGCCACGCCAAGGTCGAAGGCCGGCTGTCGGTGCAATTGCGTGGCGAAGGCCCGCTGCGCGCCCTGTTCGCCGAATGCACCGCCGCCGGCACGTTGCGCGGCATCGCCCAGATCGGGGGCGATGCCGGCCCGTTCATGCGCGATCTGCGCGGACTGGGCGGCGGCGCGGTGCTGGCGATCACCATCGAAAACCCCAGCCCGCACGGGCGCGACCCGGCCCGCTACCAGGGCCTGGTGCCGATCGAATCCGAAGCGCTGGCCGGCGCTTTCGAAGACTATTTCCGCCAATCCGAGCAATTGCCCACTCGGTTGCTGCTGGCCGTCGACGAAGAACGCGCCGCCGGCCTGATGCTGCAGAAGCTGCCGGGCGACCACGGCGACGACGACGGCTGGGCGCGCGCCACCGCGCTGTTCGACACGCTGGGCGCCGAGGAACTGCTGGCGGTGACCGGACCGACCCTGCTGACCCGCCTGTTCCATGAGGAGGAGGCCCGCGTGCTGGCCGAGCGGCCGCTGTCCTTCGCCTGCTCCTGCTCTCGCGAGCGGGTCGGGGCCGTACTGCAGTCCTTGGGCCTGGAAGAGGCCCGGGCCGCCCTGCAGGAGGGCGTGGCCGAAATCCACTGCGAATTCTGCGGCCAGCAATACCGGTTCGACCCGGACGAAATAGACGCCCTATTCGCATCTTCGGGTCTTCACGCGGTCTCGTCGGACCGCCTGCAATAACCGACGAACGGAGGGCGGGAAACCTCCGCGGGGATTGTTAAAGAAACATAAATCGGTTAGCCTGATCGTCCGCTGGAAGGGGAACTTCGGGCCCGAAAAACGGGTCGATATCGAGCCATGCGATCGTTGTTGCTACGACTGCCGTTTGCCCTGCTGCTCGCGCTTGGCGCGAGTGCGGGCGCGCATGCGCAATCCCAATCCGCGGATCCGGCCGATACCGCGATTCTGCCGATCTGGAACAACGCCAGCGGCAAGGTCGAAGCGGCACTGTATCTCGAACCTACCGGCGACACCGCCACCGGCGCGCGCTGGCATTTCGGCAAGTATTCGCTCGACACCATGGTCGGTCTCGGTGCCGGCGATTCGCTGGCCCTGTTGTGCGATCGCAAGACCGGCATCTCCACCGCCATCGGCAGCCTGACCGAAAATTGCTTCGTCGGTTCGCTCGGCAACCAGTACGACTCCGCCAGCAAGCGCGCCAACATCGGCGCGGTGCTCAATCGCGGCGGCGCCCGGTTAGGCATCACCAGCAGCGCCGGCCGCGACACCCTGCCGGGTTGGCTCACCGCCAACGGCATGAACAGCACCAAGCTCGAACAGAACGACCTGACGCTGTTCGCCGAAAAAAGCATCGGCCGCAACGGCGTGGTCAGCATCGGCGGCACCACGGCCAAAGCCAGGCTGGTACCGGCGGCCGACCTGCCCGCCGGGTTGACCGACCGCTGGAACACCAAGAGCCTGACCGTCGGCGGCGGCGTCGGCGCCTTCAGCGCCAACATCATCGGCCGTGTCGTCGACGTGCCCGGTCGCGCCGGCAAGTGGGAAGGCCTGGGCTTGGGCGTCACCTGGCGCACGCCATGGAGCGGCCAGTTGACCGTCGGCGCCGAGAACGTGGTCACCCGCGGCAAGAACCCCTTCTTGCCCAGCGACAGCACCGAAAGCGACGACGGCACCGTGCCGTACGTGCGTTACGAGCAGGATCTCTGATCCAGTTCGAGCGACCCTCGCGGCTATGCGCGGGACGCTATTTCGGCAGATGGCTCAGCATTCACTCGCACCGAATCTCTTCGCGGGCCCATTAGTTCAGGCGATATCAGCGCCTGGCGAGCGATTCAGCCCGCCTCCAAAGCCTCTATCAAAGGGCGCAATTTAGCTTCATAGGGCAGCCACTTGGGTTGTTCGCGAGCGGTCACCTTCTCGCGCACCTGCACTGCGCTGGCGGTCGCGACGCCGCGCGAGCGCTGCTGCATGTCGAGCATGGCCGGTTGGTAGTCAACACCGCAGAACGCCGCCGTGCGACGCATCGCCGCCTCTGGCTCGCGGGTCAGCGCGGCGTAATCGACATCCATGATGCGGCCGGGATAGGCCTCGTGCCAATGCGCCATCAGGCGCTTGTACTGCCGGTAGAAGTCGGCCAGTTCGAGTTGGTCGTAGGAATAGGGATTGGCGTCGGAAAACAGCTCTCGCAGATTCGAGAAGCAGGTCTCGATGGGATCCCGGACCATGTGCAGCAGCTTGGCCTGCGGCAACGCGCGGCAGATGAAGCCTGCATTGAGGAAGTTGGACGGCAGCTTGTCGGTGAAGCAGCGCTCTTCGCCCAGGCGCCATTCCATGCCTTTCAGATAGCCCGCGCCGACCGCGCCGAAATCGATCCCGCGCGCGCGCTCGACGATGGTGGCATCGATCACGCCGCGGCAATGATGGTCGGTGGCGTTGCGCATCTGGCTGGTGAAGTCGTACAGCTCCCCTACTCCGCGCACTTCGCCGTGCCCGTCCAGCAACTGCTCCAGCAAGGTGGTGCCGGAGCGGTGCATGCCGATGATGAAGATGGGCGTACGCCCGCCCTCTATCGTCTGGAACGAAGGCCCGCGCGGCGGCAACGGCAGCGCGATCAGCTTGTCGACCAGCGCGCGGGAATCCTCGGCGTGGTAATTCAGGCGCGATCGCTTGGCGCGGCAAGCCTGTTCCAGCGCCTGCCATGCGCCCTCGTAGTCGCCCAGGTCGTCGAGTTCCTTGTGCAACGCGTTAGCGAGCAGCGCGATCTCGTCGGCATTGCGCCCTGGGCGCGCCAGCTGTTTGCGGATCGCATCGACGTGGTTCGAATCCGGTTTCTGCTTGCGCAGGCGCGAGACCAGCCAGTAGCTCTGCGCGATTTCCGGCGCGCGCGACAACACCCGCCGCAAGTCCTCCTCGGCCTCGTCGAAGCGGCCGAGGTAGGTGAGCACCTGGCTGCGCGACAGCAGCGTCGGCGGGAAATCGGGATCCGCGCGCTTGGCTTCGTCCAGGAAAACCAGCGCAGCCCCTTGTTCGTTGAGATAGCTCAATTGCGCCGCGAACGCCAACAGCAACGGGATGCTCACCTGCTCCAGCGGCGGCAGCCTCGCGACGCATTCGTGCAGCGCGCCCGCCTCGTTGAAAGTGCGCAGCCGCGCGATCAGTTCCTTGATCGTCTGCAGATCGCGCGGCTTGGCCGCCGCCGCGCGCAAGGCGTAATCGCGCGCGGCGCGGTAGTGTCCGGCGAGGGAATTCACGTAAGACAGCTGAACGAGCACGTTCGCATCGCCAGGCGCGAGCTTCAGGGCCGTTTCGTAACTGGCGATGGCACGCGGCCATTCCTGGCGGGCCGCGTGCGATTCCGCGTCGGCGAGCAGCTTTTGGATCTGGGCGGGAGGCACTGTCATCTGTCGTGATCGAAGGGTCGCAAAAGATTCCGGAGGCGCCGTCATGCGCGCAAGCGCATTCTAGACGCAGGCCTCACAGCATGCGCCCCGCGCTCAGCCTGCGCTTGAGCGGCTCCAGACGAGCGGCGTACTTTTCCCACGCATCGACGTTGCCGGCGTGTATCGGCTGCCGGACCTGCGAACTGCTGGCCGTCGACACCGGCGTCGCGTTGCGCGTGATATCGATGCTGTCGGCGGCATAGGGCACGCCGCAGAACGCCATCATGGATCGGGTCACGCCGGCCGGGTCCTTGACCAGGTCCTCGTAGCGCACCGTATGCAGGTGCTCGGGCATCGTTTCTTCCCAGTGCGACCTTAGTTTGTCGAACTCGATGTAGTGGTCGGCGAGCTCTTCCTGGTCGTAACTGTAGGGGTAGGCATCTCCGGAGAAGAGCTCCTTGAGATTGGAGAAGCACGCGTCCATCGGCTCCCGCACCAGGCAGATCATCTTGGCCTGGGGCAGCGCCTTGCGGATGAAGCCGGCGTTGAAGAAGTTCAGCGGATTCTTGTCGATCAGATAGTTTTTTCCCGCAGCCAACCGCTCGGTCCGGCGCACGTATTCCGCGCCTATCGCGGCATAGTCGGCCGCCAGCCAACGCTCCAGCGAAGCTTCGCGCAAGGGGCTGGTGAAGAAATGGTCGGCTTCCCAGCTGGCGGATTGGCCGAAATCGTTCAATTCGCCGCCGGTGGCGATCTGTTCGTAGTTGCTGAGGATGCGTTCGACCAGCGTGGTTCCGCTGCGCGGCATGCCCACGATGAACACCGGTATCCGCGTATCGGCAGCCGCGTCCGAGCCGCGCAACCAGTCGTCGTCGGTCAGCGTCTGCAATGCCGCAAGCCGCCGGGCTTCCTCGCCGCTGTCGTGCCGCAGCAGCCGGCGCATGGCGGCCGCACCTTCCTGCAGTTCCGGCCAGGCCTTGTCCGGATCGCCAGCGTCGTCGAACTCCTTGAACAGCGCATAGCAGAGGTGGATGCGTTCCAGCGAACCTTCGGCGGCGGCGCGTTTTGCCCGCGCGATCCTGTCCACGCGGCTGCCGAGGGGATTGGCTTTCTGATGATAAGCCAGCGACCAATGCGCGTAGGCGTAACCGGGAGCCAGGGCGATGCAGCGCTCGTATTCGGCGGTGGCCTCGTCCATGCGCCCGCAGTAGCGCAGCGCATTGGCGCGCGAATAGCTCAGCAGCGGATGGCCGCGCACGAAGCGTTCCGCTTCGTCGATCAAGCGCAATGAGGCGTCGTACTCGCCGATCAGCCACAGGTGCTGCGACAGGACGGCGGATTGCCCGATGACCTCGCGATCGGACCAATCCGCGTTCAGGATCAGGTCGCGGATCGTGTTGCGCTCGTCGAAGCTCAGCAGCCGCATCGTGACGAAAGGCAGATGCTTCCAGTCGCGTCTGTCGGCGACGGCTTTCGCGGCGTTGAGCGCATTCAACCGCGCGGTGCGATAGCGGTCTTCGGCCGTCGCGAACGCCGACAGCCGCAGCCAGGCAGCGGCCTGCCCGGCGTCCAGCTTGAGGATCGCTTCGTAGGCCGCTTTGGCCGCGGCCACATCGCGCGCGCCCTCGTGGCCCTTGGCCTGGGCCCAATGCTGCGCCAGTCGCTGATCCATCCATCTTCCCGGAAAGGCTAGCGGCATAGGATAACCGCCGCGGCGCCGATCCTGCTGGCGGCGCGCAGGAACCCAATAAAAAAGCGGCCGCCCGAAGGCGGCCGCTGGACATCGTAGAACCGATCGCTCGGCTTAGAAGTCGTACTGGACCATGAAGCGGACCGAGCGCGGCGTCTGCCAGTTCAACGGGGTCAGGTAGGTGCTGGCCGCACCCACGATGCTGCCCGTATCGTCTTCGCCCACTTCGTCTACGGCAGTAGGCTTGTCCGAATTGAACACGTTGAACACGTCGACCTTGAACGTGAGGCCTTCGACGTAAGCCGGGCTGTAGGCTACATTGAGGTCGACCGTATTCGTCCAGGGCGTGCGGCCTGCCGAACCGCGGTGCACGATGGTGGTGCCGTTGTCGTTGCTTCCGCCCACCGGCTCGGTGTTGCCGCAGGAGAAGTAGGACGCGCCGTAACCCGTCGGATCGTCGCCGTACACGCCGAAGCAGTTCACCGGGCGACCCGACTGCACGACCAAGTTCGCGCCCACCGACCATTCGTCGGTGATCTCATAATTGCCGAACAGTTTCAGGCTGTGGCGGCGATCGTTAGGTAGATAGCCGTACGAGCCAAGCATCAATGCCGGGTAGTCGAAGTCCTGAGTGGTGCCGGTGTCGCCCTGGCCGATGTCGGACTTCACGCCGCCTTCGCTGTTGCCCTTGCTGCGCGCATAGGTGTAGGAACCCTGCAGGAAGAACTTGTCCCAGCTACCTTCCCAGAAGAATTCGAGCGCACTGTAAGAGCGCTTCGCTTCGGGGCCGAGCTGATCGGCGGGGACCGTGACAGTTTCCAGGGTGCCGTTGCCGTCCACGTCCAGGTTCCAGACGCCGTCGCTGCCGGGGTTGTAGAGACGGCAGTAAGGGAAGGCCGGATTGCCGTAAGCGATGCTATCGGGGTCGAAGCCGTTGGCGATCGCCCAGCTCTCGATCGGCGCCGTATCGCAGGTATCGTCGATGGCACGCTCGAGTTTGCGATAAATGCCGCGAACGCCGGCCGACAAGTGGTCGGTCAACTGCATCTGGAAGCCGAGGATGAACTCGTCCTGGTACATCGGGTCCAGATTCGTCGAAGCGATGGCGCGCGGATCCTTGGCCGCCCCGCTTTCGCCGTTATGGTAGAACGGCGCGGCATCGCAGGCGTCCAACGTGCACGGCGTCAACCCTTGCGGCGCCGAACTGCCGTCGGTGGCGATGCTGTCGTAGAAGAAGTCCTGATGCACGAACAGCGAGGCGCTGGCACCGCGGATGGCTACGTTGGCCGTCAGCGGCAGCGCGTAGCGGCCCGCGTTACCGAACACCTTGAAGCTGGAATCGCCGTTGACGTCCCACGAGAAGCCCAGGCGCGGCGCGAACTGGTCGTCGATCTTGACATAGCTCTGGCCCGCCCCGTTCTTGTTCTCGAAGCTGTCCCAGCGCACGCCGCCGTACAACATGAAGTTGTCGGTGACATGCCAGCTGTCCTCCAGGTAGAACGCCTCCTGGTTTACTTCTACGGTGGCGCCCTGGCGGATGTCGTAGCGGCGCACGAAATCCTGGCCGGCGAGCTGGTAGTACTGATAGTAGTAGCCGCCCGAATAGACCGAGCCGTCGACCGTGGTGAAATCGTCGACGTCATAGCCGAAGCGGATTTGGTGGTCGCCCAGCAGCCATTCCGCATCGATGCGGTACTGGTCGCGTTCGTCGCCGGCGTCTGCGCGGATCAGCGAGCCTGCAAAATCGCAGCCGACGAGCGTACCCGTAGCCTGCTGCACCGCATCGGGACGGAAGTCGCGGACGATGGGGCAGCCGCCGACCGGATCGTTCAGGTTGCCGCTGTACTGCATGCGCGAGCCGTTGGGCAAAATCGCATAGTTGCGGCGCTTGAACTCGCCGTGACCGGCCAGTGCCGACAGGGTGAAATTATCGGACAAGTAACCGGTGTACTTCAGCGCGTAACTGTCACCGCCCTCTTCCGTCTTTAGGCTGCCGACGTAGTCCCGGCGGCTCGGATTGGCGGCATTGGGGGCCGCATCGGTGCCGAAGCCGGTGTTGTAGTACTTGGTTTCGGTCTTGCGAGTGTCGGAGAACGCGGTCAGCGCGAGCAGATGGTTGTCGGTGATGTTCCAATCCATCTTCAACAGCCAAGTGGGCGACTTCTCCTCTTCGAGCGTGTTCCTGCCGCCGCTGATGCCGTCGGTCGAACCCGGATAGGCGTCCTTCTGGGTACGGCCGTACTGCAGCAGGGCGTAACCGAACAACTTGTCCTTGACCAGCGCGCCGCTGGCCCAAACGGCAGCGGTCGCTTCCCAGCCCGTGTCCTTCGAATTGTCGGATACCAGGCGGCCATCGTTGTAGTACAGGTCGGGCGTGGGCTCGCTCAGCGACTCCGGCGTCCAAAACACGTTGCCGCCAGCCTTGAACTCGTTGGTACCGCTCTTGCTGATCATGTTGATCACGCCGCCGGTCGAACGGCCGAACTCGGCGCCGTAACCGCCGGTCTTGACCTGCTGTTCGGCGATCGCCTCGTAAGGGATCTGGGCGAAATTGAGGTTCTTGAACGTATTGGTGATGTTGAAACCGTTGAGGTAGTACTGGTTCTCGGCGACCGACGAACCGCCGAACGAAGCCAATTTCCCGAAAGCGGCGTCGCCGCGCACGGTGCCCGGCGCGAGGAGCGCGACGCTGGTGGCGTCGCGTTGCACCGGAATCTTGGCGATCTGCTCGGCGGTCAGGATGGTGGTCGACTCGACCGACGACACGTCGATCGGGTTGATCGCGGCGGAGCCGACGACGGTGACCGTATCGAGCGTCTGCGCGCCGCTCGCATTGACGAAGTCGATGTTGGATGCAGTACCTACGCTGACGCTCGCGGTGCGCGTGCTGGTAGCGCCGTCCACGCCTTTGCGGGTGATCGTGTACTGGCCGATCGGCAGCTGCGACAAGCGGTAACTACCGTCGCCCGAGACCGTGATGGTGCGCGAGAAGCCGGTATTGGTGTTTTCGATGGTGATGGTATCGCCGGCCGTGGCACGGCCGGACACGGCGCCTGCGGTATTGCTCTGCGCCTGGACGCCGCCCACGAAGCTCAGACCGAGTGCAACGGTCAGTGCGCTTCGCTTCAGGCCTTTGACAAGGTACTTAGAAGCCATTGGTGTAACCCCCGTAGGACTGTTGACCTAAAAGAACTGCAAGTGGAGTCAGGGCCGAAAAGCGGCATGACCGGCCGACTATAGGCAGTCAACAAATCCTTAACAAGGGTCGAATGGCAAAAATTTTCTTTAAAATCAGCCACATATGCCAAGCCATAAGGTCGTGGCTTGTGCTATCGGTCACCGTGCCGATAGTCATACAGACAACGATAGGTCGCGCGGTTCGGTCGCGTTTTGGGGCATTTGCGGCGGAAGGCACGCTTTTTCTATGCCGGAAGTCATATCTGAAGGTCATGACGACCTAAGCCATTTCGTCCATTTGCGTCGCAGGCTCATTTGCGACTGGATCCGAAATTTTTTTGTAGCTTGAGCGGCCGTATGCGATCGCCGGGGCCGGCCCATAAAAAACCGCTGGCCCGAAGGCCAGCGGTCAAGGTCAACATCCTCTGATTTTTTACCGCTTATCAGAAGTCGTACTGCACCATGAAGCGGACCGAACGCGGCGCCTGGAACGACGCCGGCAGGAATGCCGTTTCCAAGCGGGTGCCGGACGTACCGTCTTCGACCTGCTCATTCACCGAGGTCACCTTCTGCGAGTTCATGAGGTTGAAGATGTCAACCTTGAACTGCAGGCCTTCGACGTACGACGGGCGGTAGGCCACGTTGAGGTCGACGTTGGAGCTCCAGGACAGACGACCGCCAGTACCACGCGGGGTCGGAATGCCATCGCAACGGAAGAACGACGAACCATACGGGTGAGCTTGGACGCCCGGCTCAACCGGGTCAGTGTCGAGGACACCCAGGCAGTTCATCGGACGGCCAGACTGCACCAACAGGTTGGCGCCAACCGACCACTCGTCGCTGATTTCGTAATTGCCGAACAGCTTCAGGCTGTGGCGGCGATCGTTCGGCAGATAGCCGTAGCTGTCGACCGTCAGTTCGAGGTAGTCGAAGTCCTGGGTCACGTTGGTATCGGACTGGCCGATATCCGACTTCACGCCGCCTTCGGTGTTGCCCCTGCTCTTGGCGTAGGTGTACGAACCCTGCAGGAAGAACTTGTCCCAGTTGCCGTCGAAGAAGAACTCAAGCGCGGCGTACTTGCGCTTGGCCTTCGGCGAAAGAAGCTCGCCGGGAACCGTGGTTTCTTCCAGAACGCCGGTGTTGAAGAAATCCGTGAGGAAGACTGCGTCTTCGCCGGGATTGAACATACGGCAGTACGGGAAACCGGCGTTCGGCAACACAGCTTCCTGACCGTTGCGCAGCCAATGCCCGTCGTCATCCTGTGCGAAACCGCCCGCCCTCAGGATCGCGGTGTAATCGCAGTTGTCGTCGATCGCCGCCTTCAGCTCACGGTAGATGCCGCGGATACCGAGCGAGAAGTTGTCGTTCAACGCTTTCTGGAAGCCCAGGATGTACTCGTCCTGATACATCGGATCGAGGTTCTTCGAGGCGATGGTCAGCGGATTCTTGGCAGTACCGAATTCGCCATTGACGAAACGGAAGTTACCCCACGAGGTCAGACCGGTCGGCTCGCCCGTCACAGGGTCGAAGCCGGTGTAGTCGAACTCTTCGCGAGTGAACAGCGAGGCGCTGGCGCCACGCACGGCCACGGTGGCCGTCAACGGCAAGGCATAGCGACCGGCGTTACCGAAGACTTTGAACGTGGAATCGCCGTTCACGTCCCAGGAGAAGCCCAGACGCGGGCCGAACTGGTTTTCGATATCGACGTAAGCCTGACCCTGGCCATTGATGTTCTTGAAGCTGTCCCAACGGCCGCCGATATAGGCGACGAAGTTGTCGGTAACGTTCCAGCTGTCCTGGATGTAGTACGCGCGCTGCTCGACCTTGACGGTGGCGCCCTGGTTTACGATCTGCTCGCGGACGAAATCGGTTTCGTCGCCGTTGTTCGGGATATCGTCCGGATCGTCAGTGCGATAGCTCCACACGCGGCCGCCCTCGAACGAACCGCCATCGACCGACTCGAAATCGTCGACGTCGTAGCCGAAGCGCAGCAGGTGGTCGCCCAATTGCCATTCGGCGTCGATGCGGTACTGGTCACGGGTGTCCTCGGCGTCCTGGCGGACGATCTGGGCGCCAGTGATGTTACAGGTGCTCGCACGGGTGCCGTCGATCGCGCGGCGGTAGCCCGGTCGCAAATCCGTGATGATCGGGCAGCCGGTGGCGGGGTTGTTGATATCGCCGCCGTACGACACGTCCAAGCCGCCCGCTGTCCGCAGACGCTGGCCGCGCGAGAACTTGCTGTGGCCGGCCAGGGCGGACAGGGTGAAGTTGTCCGTCAAATAGCCGGTGTACTTCAGCACATAGTTCTCACCACCCTGCTCTGTGAAGTTGGTGCCGAGGAACGTAGTGCGGTTCAACTCGCCCACAGGATTCAGGTAAACGTCGCTGTCGGTTTCCGTCTTGTCCGAGAACGCGGTCAGCTCGAGCAGATGGTTGTCGGTGATGTTCCAGTCCATCTTCAGCAACCAGTTCGGGGTTTCCGTCTGA
Organism: Luteimonas galliterrae; assembly: GCF_023374055.1. Classification (NCBI taxonomy): domain Bacteria; kingdom Pseudomonadati; phylum Pseudomonadota; class Gammaproteobacteria; order Lysobacterales; family Lysobacteraceae; genus Luteimonas; species Luteimonas galliterrae. The sequence goes on from NZ_JAMBEP010000002.1 coordinate 265,272, forward strand.
TCGCTGGAGTTGGTGGAAGACAAGACGTTGCCGTAGATCTCATTGTCCTTGCGGCCATAGGAGATCAGGCCGTAGGCGAACAGCTTGTCTTTGATCAGCGCGCCGCTGGCCCAAACCGAAGCGACGGCCTGCCACTGCGAATCCTTGGAATTATCCTGGCGCAGCACACCGGTCGTCAGATAAGTGTTCTTGACTTCCTCGCGCAGGTCTTCCGGTTCCCAGAAGATGTTGCCGCCGGCGTGGAACTCGTTGGTGCCGCGCTTGGTGATCATGTTGACCACGCCGCCCAGCGAACGGCCGAACTCGGCGCCGTAGCCGCCGGTCTTGATCTGCTGCTCGGCGATAGCTTCGTACGGAATCTGCGCGAAGTTGAGGTTCTGGAACGTGTTGGTGATGTTGAAGCCGTTGACGTAGTACTGGTTCTCGGCCACGGAAGCACCGCCGAACGACGCCAGGTTGCCGAACGCGGCATCGCCGCGCACGGTGCCCGGGGCCAACAGCGCGACGCTGGTGGCATCGCGGGCGACCGGAATCTTGGCGATCTGTTCCGCGGTCAGGATGGTGGTCGATTCGACCGACGACACGTCGATCGGATTGATAGCACCAGTACCCACGACGGTCACGGTATCCAGCGTCTGCGCGTCGCCGGTGCCGCTGACGAAGGTGACGTTGGAAGAGGTGCCTACGCTGACATTGGTGGTGCGACTGCTGGTCGAGCCGTCGACGCCCTTGCGGGTAACGGTGTATTGGCCGATCGGCACTTGCGACAGGCGATAGTTGCCGTCGGCACCCACGGTGATGGTACGCGAGAAGCCGGTAGCCGGATTCTCGACGGTGATGGTATCGCCGGCGACAGCACGACCAGATACCACACCCGCGGTATTGGTCTGTGCTTGGACGCCGCCCACGAAGCTCAGACCGAGTGCAACGGTCAGCGCGCTTCGCTTCAAGCCTTTGGCAAGGTACTTAGAAGCCATTGTTTGTAACCCCCATGGGACAGTTGACCCTATAAGAAATGCGTTTACGTCAAGAGCCGAAAGGCGGCATGACCGGCCGACTATAGAACAGCCAACAATTCTTTAACAAGGGCCTCAGCGGGAATTTACCTAGATAACCCACCTATTCAGGCTGAAGCTTTGAATTCATTCAGGACGTGGCTCCCAAAAGCCCACCCACTTCGTAGAGGTAGAGCGCCAATTGCTGCACTGCACAACACGTTTGACATGTTCAGCCGGCATGACCAATGGGCTAGGCGCCAACAAAAGAGCCGCTGGCGGGGAGCCAGCGGCTAGGGTCTCTATCCCAACTTTGTCGACTGCTTAGAACTCGTACGCCACCGTAAGCCTGGCGGACCGGGGGGTGAGGAAGTTCTGCTCGTTTAAGAAATCAGGATCGCGTGTAGGCGCGGCGCGATTCACCTCTCCCGTTTCGTTGTATTCGGTAACCGTTTGGGAGTTGAGGAGGTTGAACACATCCAGCTGGATGGTCAGCTGACCCGGACCGAACTTGGGAGTCCAAGCCAGCGAGGCATCAAACGTCCGGCTCCAAGGAGTCCGGCCCCGATCCCCACGATGACCGAGCGTAGTAACACCTTGCTCGTTTATGCAATAGAAGCTGGAAGCCGAATAGCTGAACAACGTTCCCTCATCATTGCCCAAGTCATCGAGCGGAATGAAACCATTGCAATTGACAGGTCGACCGGATTGAATGAGGAAATTGGCACCGACGCGCCAATCATCTGAGATCTGATAGCTGCCAAACAGCTTCAGCGTATGACGACGGTCATTAGGCAAATAACCGTACGCCCCATCCTCGAATAAACGATGGTCGAAGTCCTGAGTCAGACCAGCGTCGCCCTGCTCCAGCGTCGAGTTCACGTAGCCTTCGGCGTTGCCCCTGCTCTTCGCATAAGTATACGAGCCCTGCAGGTACCAGTTATCGGCTTTTGCCCTCTCGAAGAAGAATTCCACCGCGTGGTAGCTGCGGCTGTACTCCGGCAAGCCGAAGTAGCTGGCCGGCACCGTAACTTCGGTCAGATTACCCGTGTTGTCCAAGTCGATCGACAACTCGACGTCCTTGCCCGGGTTCATCACAAAACAACTGGCCATGTCGGTGCCCACACCGTCGTCGGGCGCGAAATCTGGGTGGCCATTGTCGTTCGCCCAGTCGATGAAAGCCTGATTGCTGCAGTAATCGTCCATGCCGTTACGCACTTTGCGCATGATTCCCCTTAAGCCGACGGTCCAATTCGCGGACAGTTGCTTCTGGAACCCCAAGATAAATTCATCCTGGTACATCGGATCTAGATTCCGAGTGGCGACCGTCCGAGGATCCGGAGCGACCGTGGAACCATTGATCTGCGTGGGGCCCAGCTGCGTACCCAAAGCAATGGGCTCGCCGGTAGTAGGGTCAATACCCGTGAAGGTGAAGAACTGGTTAGTGATGCCTTCGACGGCAGAAGCACGGATATTGGTGTTCGACGCTACGGGAATGAAGTAGCGGCCTGCATTACCGAAGACCTTGAAACTGGAATCCCCGTTCACATCCCACGCAAACCCTAGGCGAGGACCAAACTGCTTATCCGCTTCGATAAACGTCTGCCCTAGATCGTTCTTGTTCTCGAACGACTCCAAACGCGCGCCCAGATACAGCATCAGATTGGGCGTGGCTTGCCAGTTGTCCTCGACATAAGCCGCCGTATTGATGATGTCGTAGCTGCCAGTCGAAGACACGAAGTGGCGCAGGCGCACGTATTCCGTGCCTACCGGCACTGCGACGCCGTTCACCACGCCAGAGTTCGCCGTGAAGTACCGGTAATAATCGTTGGTGCCCGAATAAGTCAGACCTGCCTGGAAAGAGGTGAATTTCTCATGGTCGTAACCGAAACGCAGGCGATGATCGCCTAGCTGCCACTCAGCATCCAAACGATAGGCTTTGCGCTCATCGAAGTCGGGGCCAGCGTCCGGGTCGCGGATCTGCAGCTGGGACTCGTTCCAGCAGCCTAGATGATTTGTGACGTTGGCGTTAGGACCACGGCTGTCATAGACCGCATTGCACTCCGCGCCGGGAAGCGACGCAGGAAACTGCGCGTTATTCAGGCTCTTAAGCTTGCCCGCCATCGCACTGACGGTGAAGGTATCGGTGAGATAACCCGTGTACTTTCCGATGTAGACCTCGCCGCCATTCTGAACCTCGTACCGTGCCGATTCGTCGCCATGCGCGCCGTCGTAAAGATCATGATTGGAATAATCGACGGTCTCATCGTAGTCACGATTGCTAATGCCCGTGAACTCAAGCAGATGATTGTCCGTGATGTTCCAATCGAGCTTGACCATACCGTGCGGCTTGGTGTTCTTGGTCGAGGTGCTGGTCGTACGACGGTAAACGTCGTCAGTTTCGCGCCGCCCTTCCGCCAGTGCGAAGAAGAAGAGACGGTCCTTGATCAGAGGCCCGCTACCCCACAGGTTGAAGGTCAGATCGTCCGACTCGTTTTGCGAACGGTACGCGTAATACTTGTCTAGCGGATTCGCCTCAACCTGCGCCGCGTTCCTAGTCAGAACGTCTTTTCCTCGCTCGCGCCAGGAAGAAGGAGAATAGATTGCGCTGACGCCGCCGTGCCACTCGTTGGTACCACGTTTGGTCACTATGTTGATCACGCCTCCGAGCGAACGGCCGAACTCAGCCCCGTACCCGCCCGTTTTCACCTGCTGCTCGGCGATGGCAGAGAAGGGCATCGACGCGTACGAAGTAAACCGATGGATATTGGTGACATCGAACCCGTTGATGTAATAACCGTTCTCCGCAACAGACGAGCCGCCGAACGAAGCGAGATTGCCGAACCCCGTATCGCCCTTGACCGTACCTGGCGCGAGCAAGGCCACGTTTGTGATGTCCCTTGCCACAGGCAACTGCTGAATTTGTTCAGCCGAGAAGATCGTTGTCGATTCAACCGACGAGACGTCGATCGGATTGAACGCAGCCTCACCGACGACCGTTACCGCCCCCAGGTTGGTCGCGCCGCCGCCCGTAGGCGTGGTGAAGCTCACCGGCGTGCCCGTGCCTACGCGCACCTGCACGTCGCGAGAACCCTGTGCAGAAGTAACCGTGTAACGTCCCGGCGCTAGCTGCGGGAAGGTGAACTTACCGTCACTACCGGCGGTGATCTCGCGAGTGACGCCGTTGTCAACGTTTAGGATTGTGACCTTCCCGCCCGGAGCGGTTTCGCCGAAGATCGACCCCACCGAACTCTGCGCACTGACGCTGCCGGCGAAGCAAATACCCAGCGCGACGGTCAAGGCGCTTCGCTTGAAGCCCTTTGTAAATTGACGTGCCATTCTGTGTAACCCCCTACGGATCAAAAGTGATCAAAAAAACAGTCCGTCTATGCCCAAAGTTGGCATGACCATCGGACTATAGGGGGCGACACAAATAATTAACAAGCCTTTCAGGCTAAATTCACATAAGAATTTTAGCTTGGCGCTAAAACCATAAGGCTTCGAAGTCTAAGTTATTGAACTAGTTATAAATTTTTAATCAAGTCTCAACATCTTGCGAGACGCATAGTGCGTTGCAGCACACTACCCGCGAAGGGTTGCTGCGATATTTTTCTGCTCGACCAGTAGTGCCGAAGGTAACCGTCCGCCGTATTCGTTCAGGTAGCCGGCGATGCCGTCGAATTCGCGGAGCCAGCCTTCCCGCTCGAAGGCGAATAGTTTGTCTTGGGCCTCGGGCGTCAACTCGACCCCTTCCAGATTTAGGTCGTCGGCCTTGGGCAACGCGCCGATGGGCGTGTCGACGGCGCGCGCTTCGCCCTTCACCCGGCCGATCATCCATTCCAGCACCCGCAGGTTGTCGCCGAAGCCCGGCCACAGGAACTGGCCATCGTCGCCCTTGCGGAACCAGTTGACGTGGAAGATCTTCGGCAGCTTCGCGCCCGGCTTGTCGAACGATAGCCAGTGCGCGAAATAGTCGGCGAAGTTGTAGCCGCAGAACGGCTTCATCGCCATCGGATCGCGGCGCATCACGCCGACCGCGCCGGTGGCCGCTGCGGTGGTCTCCGAACCCATCGAAGCGCCGACCAACACCCCGTGGGTCCAGTCGCGCGCTTCGAACACCAGCGGCACCAGCGAGGCGCGGCGGCCGCCGAATACGATCGCGCTGATCGGCACGCCCTGCGGGTCCTCGGCATGCGGCGAATAGCTGGGGCACTGCTTGGCGCTGACGGTGAAGCGCGAATTGGGATGAGCGGCGGGGCTGTTGTTGCGGTCGTAATCGCGGCCTTGCCAATCCTTGGCCGGGACGCGGTCATCCAAGCCTTCCCACCACGGCTGCCGGTCGGCGGTGGTGGCGACGTTGGTGAAGATAGTGTCGCGCTGGATCGACGCCAACGCATTCGGGTTGGATTTGGCCGATGTGCCCGGCGCCACGCCGAAATAGCCGGCCTCCGGATTGATCGCCCACAACCTGCCGTCGGCGCCCGGACGCATCCAGCAGATGTCGTCGCCGACGGTCCATACCTTCCAGCCGGCCCGGCGATAGCTTTCCGGCGGGATCAGCATGGCTAGGTTGGTCTTGCCGCAGGCGCTGGGGAAGGCCGCGGCGATGTAATGCGTTTCGCCCTGCGGATTCTCGATGCCGACGATCAGCATGTGCTCGGCCAGCCAGCCTTCCTGGCGCGCCTGGTACGAAGCGATGCGCAGCGCATGGCATTTCTTGCCCAGCAGCGCATTGCCGCCGTAGCCGGACCCGTAGCTTTTGATCAGCAGTTCTTCGGGGAAATGCATGATGAAGCGGCGTTCGGGATCGAGTTCGCCGATCGAATGCAGTCCGCGCACGAAGCTTCCTTCGCGCTCGATGCGCGCCAGCGCCGCCGCGCCCATCCGCGTCATGATCCGCATATTGGCGACCACATACGGCGAATCGGTGACCTCCACGCCGCAACGCGCCAGCGGCGAATCGATCGGGCCCATGCAGTACGGGACCACGTACATGGTGCGGCCGCGCATGCAGCCGGCGAACAGCGCGTCCATCTTGGCGTGGGCTTCGTCGGGCGCCATCCAGTGGTTGTTGGGGCCGGCCGTCTCGGCGTCGCCGGTGCAGACGAAGGTGAGGTGCTCGACGCGGGCCACGTCGTCGGGGTCGGAAAGGTGCAGCCAGCTGTTGGGATGCGTGTCCGGATTCAGCGGCAGCAGGGTGCCGTCGTCCTGCATCAGCTCGACCAGCTCGTCGTGTTCGCTGTCGCTGCCGTCGCACCACTGGATGCGCGCCGGCTCGGTCAGCCGGGCGACTTCCATCACCCATTGGTTGAGCGCGTCCAGCTGGCTGGCTTCGGCTGCGAGCGGCTGCGGTACCGGTTTGCCGAAATGTTCTGTGGAAGTGCTCATAGCGATCCTTCGAGATAAACGGGGTATCCGTGCTGCCGGCCTGCCGCGCTCACGCCTTGGGGATGAGCGTGTCCATCATGTGTTCGACATAGGCCTCGAACTCGTCGTGCTGCATGCGGGTCTGGTGCAACTGCAGGTTGAGCTGCAGGAAACCGACGTAGGCCGCGTACAGCAGCTGCGCCCGGTAGCGCGCATCGGTGCGGCTCAGGCCGACCTGGCGGAACGAGGCGGTGAGATATTCCAGCCGCCGCTCGGAAATACGGCCGATTACCGGCTGCACGGCCGGGTGGTCCAGCGCCTTGAGCAGCTCGGAATAGATGATGTGCGACTTGACCTCGTTGGCCACCAGGTGGAACAGCGAACGCAGGCGCTGGCGCGGATCGGGGATGGGCTCGAGCTGGCCGAACACGGTTTCCTGCTCGACCTTCTCCCAGCGCTCGAGCGCGGCCACCAACAAGGCGTCGCGCGACGGGAAATGCCAGTAGAAGCTGCCCTTGGTCACCCCCAGCCGCCGGGCCAGCGGTTCCACCGCGACGGCCGCGACGCCTTGCTCGGCGATGAGATCCAAGGCGGCCTGGGCCCAATCGTCGGCGCTGAGGCGGCCGCTGCGTTCGGATTTGGCGGCGGCGAGGGTCATGGCGAGAGTTTATCCATACGGTAGGGTCAGGGACAGTATCGAACATTGCCGGGTAAGCCCGGCTGACTGAATGCGTTGACGTAGCCTGGAATACTATCCATACTTATGCGTATGGTAAAGCCGTAAGGCGAACACCCGCCTCACGCGCTGGCCCCTAACCTTGCCTGAGCCTGCGGGCTCGCCGGAGCATAGCCATGAGCGTCGCGCTTCCCTTTATCGCTTTCCTGCTCGCGGGCGCTTTCGCCGCCTATCACCGCCTGCGTCTTGCGGTCTGGGCCGCGCTGACCGCCAGCCTGCTGGTCGCCTGCTGGTTGTTGGGCGCCAGTCCCGCGGCGACCATCGTCGCCGGCGTGCTGGTCGCGCTCATCGCCGTGCCGCTGCTGCTGCCGCAGATCCGCAAGCCTTTCATCACCGCGCCGCTGCTGAAGTTCTACACCAAGTTGTTGCCGCCGCTGTCGGAAACCGAGCGCACCGCGCTGGAATCGGGCACGGTCGGCTTCGAGGGTGAGCTGTTCTCCGGCAAGCCCGACTGGGACCAACTCCTGTCGCTGCCCAAGCCGCAGCTCACCGCCGAGGAACAGGCCTTCCTCGACGGCCCCTGCGAAGAGCTGTGCACGATGATCGACGAGTGGGACATCACCCATGTGCGCGCCGATCTGCCGTCGGAGATGTGGGACTACATCAAGCGCAATAAATTCTTCGGCTTGAACATCCCGAAGGAATACGGCGGCCTGGGTTTCTCGGCGCTGATGAACCACAAGGTGATCCAGAAGCTCGCTTCGATTTCCTCGACGGTCAGCTCCACCGTCGGCGTGCCCAACTCGCTGGGCCCGGCCGAACTGCTGATGCACTACGGCACCGACGAACAGAAGCAGCAATACCTGCCGCGCCTGGCCGACGGCCGTGAAGTGCCGTGTTTCGCGCTGACCGGGCCGTTCGCCGGTTCCGATGCGACCTCCATCCCCGATTACGGCATCGTCTGCCAGGGCGACTGGAACGGCGCCAGCGTGCTCGGCATCCGCCTGACCTTGAACAAGCGCTACATCACGCTGGCCCCGGTGGCGACGCTGATCGGCGTGGCGTTCCGCATGTACGACCCGGACGGCCTGCTCGGCGACAAGCGCGACATCGGCATCTCGCTGGCGCTGGTGCCCAGCGACACGCCGGGGCTGGAGATCGGCCGCCGCCACTTCCCGCTCAATACGCCGTTCCAGAACGGCCCGATCCACGGCAAGGACGTGTTCGTGCCGCTGTCGCAGCTGATCGGTGGCGAAGACTATGCCGGCCGCGGCTGGCAGATGCTGATGGAATGCCTGTCGATCGGCCGCTCGATCACCCTGCCCTCCACCGCCAGCGGCGGCGTCAAGATGGGCGCGGTGGTGTCGGGCGCGTACGCGCGCATCCGCAAGCAGTTCGGTTTGTCGGTGGGCCGTTTCGAAGGCGTCGAGGAAGCGCTCGCCCGCATCGGCGGCAAGGCTTATGCGGCCAGCGCGCTGTCGCAGGCCACCGCCGCGGCCGTAGCGCGCGGCGAGAACCCGGCGGTGCCGTCGACCATCGCGAAATACCACTGCACCGAGCTGGGCCGCGAAGTGATCAAGGACGTCATGGACATCCATGGCGGCAAGGGCATCATCCTCGGTCCGCGCAATTATCTGGGCCGCGCCTGGCAGGCCACGCCGATCAGCATCACGGTGGAAGGCGCCAACATCATGACCCGCAGCCTGATGATCTTCGGCCAGGGCGCGATCCTGTGCCATCCGTGGGTGATGAAGGAGATGAAGGCGGCCCAACTGCAAGATCCGAAACAGCGCATCGACGAATTCGACGCCAACCTGTTCGGCCATATCGGCTACGCGATCTCCAATGCGGTGCGCAGCTGGTGGTTCGGTTTGACCGCATCGCGCATCGGCAGCGCGCCGGGCGACGACTACACGCGCCGCTTCTACCGCAAGCTCAACCGCTACTCGGCCTGCCTGTCGGTGATGTCGGACACCTCGATGCTGCTGCTCGGCGGCAAGCTGAAGTTCAAGGAATCGCTGTCGGGTCGGCTCGGCGACGTGCTCAGCAACCTGTACATCGCCAGCGCCATGCTCAAGCGCTACCAGGACGAAGGCAACCCGGCCGGCGACCAGCCGCTGCTGGCCTGGGCCTTCCACGACAGCGTGCACAAGATCGAACTGGCGCTGTCCGGCGCGCTGCGCAACTTCCCGATCCGCCCGGTCGGCTGGCTGCTGTGGGCGCTGATCTTCCCGTGGGGCCGCCGCGCGCAAGCGCCGAGCGACCGACTGGGCCATCGCGTCGCCGCGCTGCTGATGACGCCGTGCGACGCGCGCGATCGCCTCGCCGCCGGCGTGTTCCTCACGCCGTGCGCCAACAATCCCGCCGGCCGCATCAACAGCTACCTGCCGACGGCGATCCTGGCCGAGCCAGTCGAACGCAAGTTCCTCAAGGCGCTGAAGAACAGCGATATCGAAGCGCTTGAGTTCGACGCGCAGCTCGACGAGGGCGTCAAGGAAGGCTGGATCACGGCCGAGGAACGCGCGCAGTTGGAAGAGTTGCGCCGGATCACGCTGGATGCGATCACGGTCGACGATTTCGACCCGGAAGAGCTGCGCGCGGCCTCGTACCGCAACCAGCACGCGCAGCAGGTGTCGCGCGCTGCAGCGTGAGCGCTTTGGGACGACGGAGATGAACCCTCGAACGGCGAGCCCAGGCTCGCCGTTCTCATTGCAGGAGCCCACGATGGCCAGCAACGTGCTTTCGCTGTACCGACGCATCATCCGCTGGCCCGCCGGCCATTGGCTTTTCACGCGCGCGGTCTGCTTCAAGGCGCCCTACTTCGCCAGCATCTCGCCGCTGATCAAGACCTTGGAACCGAACCGCTGCGTGGCTACGTTCCGGCACCGCCGCCGCGTCACCAACCACCTCGGCACGGTGCACGCGATCGCGCTGTGCAATATCGCCGAACTGAGCGCAGGCCTGATGACCGATGCCAGCCTGCCGCCGTCGATGCGCTGGATACCCAAGGGCATGACGGTGGAATACGTGAAGAAGGCGGCCGGTACGATGTGCGCCACGGCGCTGCCTGGACAGCGCATCGTCGAGTCCGACGAAGGTTACGAGCTGCCGGTGCACGTGACCGTCACCGACCCGGACGACGAAACCGTGTTCCGCGCGCGGATCCTGATGTGGCTGTCGCCGCGGCCGTCGCGCTGACTCCGTGGGAGCGGCTTGTGGGAGCGGCTTTAGCCGCGAGCTTTTGACCTGAATCTTCCTGGTTTGAAAAAGCTCGCGGCTAAAGCCGCTCCCACGGAAAGCCGTTCCCCGCGAAATTCAAAACAGCCAGGCGGCGATCGCCAACAAGGCCGGCAACGCCTGCACGTACAGGATCTTGCGGCCGACCGTCGCTGCGCCATAAACGCCGGCCGCCGCCACGCAGGCCAGGAAGAACAGGCAGAACTCGCGTGAGTCTGTCGCCAATCCATAAACCAGGCCTGCGGCGAGGAATCCGTTGTACAGCCCCTGATTGGCGGCCAACACCTTCGACTGCTCCGCTTTTTCCCGCGATTGGCCGAAGACCTTGAGCCCGAGCGGCTTGGTCCACAGGAACATCTCCAGCACCAGGAAATAGGCGTGCAGCAGTGCGACGATAACGGTGAGGGCTTGGGCCAGTATCTGCATGGCCGGATCCGATGCGGGATGGCGGCGATATTACGCCTTCAGCGCGAGCGGCGGATCTGCAGATGCAGGACGTCGCGCTGGTCCAGCAGCCGATCGCGTAACTCCCAGCGCGCCCGCACGCGGCCGGTTTCGCGGCGCAGCGCCTTCGACAGTTCCGCGCAGTCCGTCTCGGGCGGCCGTTCGCCGAGTATGCGGCGCAGCTCTTCGGCGGCATCGAGCGCGTTCTGCCGGTGCCGCAGCTCGTGTTGCCGGGTGCGTTCGCTGATCGTTCCCCAGATTTCCTGCAGCGATGCGGGCATGGGCGACGCATCGTCCCAGCGCGGCAGGTCGATCCGGATCTTCAGCCGGATCGTCAGGTCCCGCACCAGGCAACGCCGGTTGTCCTGGACGAAGCTGCTTTCGACCTGGAAATCGGAGCGAGTCAGGCCGTGCTCCGCGCCGCGGCCGTCCGGCACGCGCAGCGTGCGCAACAGTTCCTCCGGATTGCGCCCGTACACCGGGTAATAGACGGTGGATTCCTCGACCTTCAAGTCCGCTTCCGCAGCGGCGGCTTGACTGCAGAAAAATGCGGCCAGCGCAAACAATCCAACGGCAGCTCGCCTCATCCGACTCTGCTGCAGCGACTCATCGTCGCGTCTCTTCCGCGGCATCCGCATTGTCCGGCAGCGTGCGCTGCGCCCGGATCACGCGCCAAGCGCCGAAGGTCATGCCTACGGCTACGCCGACGCCGGCCAGGAACACCATGCTCGAGCCGGCGGCCGACAACGCCTTGTGCACCCAGGCGAAAGTGACATCGCCGCCGCGGTGGATCACCGTATCGATGGCGGTGGCCGCCTTGTAGCGCCATTCGCGGCCGACGCGGGTGTAGATGGTCTCGCGCGCCGGTTTGGCCAGCGAAAACTCGCTCGCCCGCGTCACTACCTGCATCACCGCCACCAGCATCGGGAAAGGCGAGGCCGCCAGCGCGCAGAAACCGACCAGGATGGCCATAGCCGGAATCAGCAGCACCGGGCCGATGCCGTAGCGCGACAGCAGGAAGCGCGTCAGCAGCACCTGTACCGTCAACGTCAGGCCGTTCACCGCCAGGTCGATGCTGGAAAAGAACGCGGTCCTCGCCTCCGGCGTGTCGTAGAATTTTTTGACGATCGCCGCCTGCTCGTTGTAGAGCAAAGTGCCCACGCCGACGCCGAAGAACGTCAGCATCGCCAGCGCCCGCAGCAGCGGCTCCTGCGCGATCAGCTTGAGGCCCGCCAGCACTTGGCCGCCCATCGGAACTTCGCCGCTCTTGCGGCCGCGCTCGCGCTCGCGCTGCACCGCCCATATGCGCAACCGCAGAATGCAGACGATGCACAAACTCAGCAGCAGCGCCGATACCAGCAGCAGGTTGGCGATGCCGATCCGCTCGACCAGCAAACGGGTCAAGGTGGGGCCGATCATCGCGCCCAGCGTGCCGCCCGCGCCGATGTAGCCGTAAACGCGCTTGGCCTCGTCGTTGTTGAACACGTCCGCCATGAAGCTCCAGAACACGGCCACCGCGAACAGGTTGAACACCGTCAGCCAGATGAAGAACACCATGCCGCGCCCGGGCAATTCGGCGCGAAAAGCGAAATAGAACGCCACCAGGCAGGCGATGAAGAAGCCGTACACCACCGGCAGGAACACTCGCCGCGGATACCGGCTCACCAACGCCCCGTAAACCGGCTGCAGAAGCAGCATGATCACGAAAGTGCCGGTGAACAGCGCCTGCAGCATGAATTCTTCGAGCGCGATGCCGCGAATGGCGAACCAATCGATCATCCATTGCGGGAATACCGTGGCGGCGTCGCGTGAAGCGCCCATCGCCTCGCGCACCGGACGCAGCAAGTAGTAGCCGGTGAGCAGGCAGAAGAAGTACAGCATCGCCCACCACAATGGCGGCGAATCGCCTAACGCGGCGCGGAAACGGGATAGGCGATGCGCGGGAGCTGGGCTGTTCACGGGTGGCGCGGGACACGCGGCCTTGGTCAGGTTCGCGGCACGTTAGCCGATGCCTGCGCGACGCGCTACCGCTGCGCCCGACACCTGCGCCGAGCATATGCTCTAACTTCGCCACCTACCTTCCGCCGATGCCCGATTCTTCCGCGACGTACGACTACATCATCATCGGCGCGGGTTCGGCCGGCTGCGTATTGGCCAACCGGCTGTCCGAAGACCCCGCCATCAAGGTGCTGCTGCTGGAAGCCGGCCCGCGCGATTGGCATCCCTTCATCCACATGCCGGCGGGCTTGGCCAAGCTGGTCGGCCAGAAAGGCGTCAACTGGAATTACGACACCGCGCCCGAACCCCAACTCAACCACCGCATGCTGTGGTGGCCGCGCGGCAAGGTGCTCGGCGGGTCGAGTTCGATCAATGCGATGTGCTACATCCGCGGCGTGCCGGGCGACTACGACGATTGGGCCACGCAAGGCGCCACCGGTTGGGATTGGGCTTCTGCGCTGCCTTATTTCAAGCGCAGCGAGGGCAATAGCCGCGGAGGCGACACGCTGCATGGCGGCGATGGCCCGTTGACCGTGTCCGACTTGCGCTATACGAACCCGTTGTCGCATGCCTTCATCGCTGCGGGCCAGCAGGCGGGTTACCCGGCCAATACCGACTTCAACGGTCCGACGCAGCTAGGCGTGGGCCTGTACCAGGTCACGCAGCGCGGCGGCGCGCGCTGTTCGTCGGCGGTCGCTTATCTCGACCCGGTCAAGCCGCGCCCAAACTTGAGCGTGCACACCGGCGCGTTGGCGCAGCGCATCGTCATCGACAACGGCCGCGCGACAGGCGTCGCCTATTCGCACGGAGGCAGGCAGACGCTCGCACGCGCCGAACGCGAAGTGCTGCTATCGGGCGGCGCCATCAACTCGCCGCAGCTGCTGATGCTGTCGGGCATCGGCCCGGCGGCGGAACTCCGCGAAAACGGCATCGACGTGGCGGTCGACTCGCCAGGCGTCGGCCGGAACCTGCAGGACCATCTTGATATCTGCACGCTGCAGCACTGCACGAAAGGCGTCAGCTACGACCGGGTCGGCGACGCCACGATCGCCTTCAACTACTACCTGCGCGGCCATCGCGGGCCGGGCAGCAGCAATATCGCCGAGGCCGGCGGCTTCGTGCGCTCGCGTTACGCACCGGACGAGCGCGCCGACGTCCAATTCCATTTCGTGCCGGCCATGCTCGACGACCACGGCAGGAAACGTTTGAAAGGCGACGGCTACACCCTGCACGCTTGCTTCCTGCGTCCGCGCAGCCGCGGCCGAATCCGGCTGAACGGCGCCGATCCCGCGGCCAAGGCCCGGATCGAGGCCGGTTACCTGAGCGATGCGGAAGGTTTCGACCTGAAGATGATGGTGGAATGCGCGAAGATCTCGCGCGAAGTGTTCGCGCAGAAGGCCTTCGATCCTTACCGCGGCGCGCCGATCTTCCCAGAGCGCAGCGACCTGTCCGACGCCGAACTGGCCGAATTCGTCCGCGCCAAGGCCGAAACGGTCTACCACCCGATCGGCACCTGCCGCATGGGCAGCGACGGGGCGTCGGTAGTCGATCCACAGCTGCGCGTGCGCGGTGTCGACGGTTTGCGCGTGGTCGACGCTTCGGTGATGCCGACGTTGATCGGCGGCAATACCAATGCGCCGACGATCATGATCGCCGAGCGCGCCGCAGACCTGATCCGCATGTAGGGCGGGCCTTCGCCCACTATCGCGAACCCGAAAGATCGTGACGAAATGCGATGGTGTGATGATGGGCCAAGGCCCACCCTACGGATCCGACGCTTCTCTTTTAGCTGTCATCCCGAGCGCAGCGAGGGATCTGCTTTCAGGGATCGGATGAGTAGATCCCTCGCTGCGCTCGGGATGACAGCTAAAACGAGAAAATCAAGATTGCGGTATGAGACTCAAATCCTCTCGGTAATCCCAGGTTTCGACTTTCGCTTCAGCGAAGGAAGCGGCCAGGTCTTCCAGTAAACCCTGCCTGCGGGTCGTGTCCGCAACACCAGCGACCAGCGATTCCAGGCTCTCGCCGCGCGCGTCGTAACCGGCCCAATCGTCGCGCGCGACCATCAGCATGTAACCGGGCGTGTCGCCGCCGACGATCAACTCGTACCACGTATGCGGTGGCGCGTCGGCCTGGCGCAGCAACGACTCGCGCGCCGCGCGCACGGCCCTTTCGAAGCGGGCGGCACTGCCGGGACGCACGCTGTAGTGGAACACCTGCACGCTCTTCGACGGCTTCCACCGCTCCAACGGAAACCCCGTACTCAATTCACGGCGCAGGCGATAGCTCGCGCGGAAGGCGGTCTGCGCGTGCGGCGAAAAATTCTTCTGCGCATCCGCGCCGTCGCCGGCAGGGTCGACGCGCTGGTCGAAGGCCGCGAACGGCGCGCCGAAGCTGCCGTCGATGAACATGCCGACGCGGTCGCCATGGCCAACGTACCAGCCGTACCACACCAGCGGATCGCGCTTGGCTTTGTGCCAGCGCAGATGGGTGCGATAGCCCTCATCGAACTGCGCCTCCATGCCGGGCTTGGCGAAATAGCCGTACAGATGCGCGGCGTCGCCGCTGTCGCGGGTGGACGTCTGCGCGGCGGCCGGGATCGCCGCCGACAGCGTCGCCGACACGGCCAGCGCGAGGATCAAGCGTTTCATGGAGCCGGTCTCTTTTCGGACCCGATCAGGCTAGCCGCAACGGGCCGCGAGGACTATTTCAAATGTCCGCGCTTGCGTTCCAGCCCCTAGAATGGACGCATGCAGCCCGACTTCAAGCGCCTGTCCGTATTCCGCACCGTGGTCGCCAGCGGCGGCGTGATCGCGGCCGCGCGCGAGTTGCACAAATCACCGTCCGCGGTCACCTACGACCTGCAACAACTCGAACGCCTGCTCGGCGCGAAACTGTTCCGCAAATCCGGGAGAAGGCTGGCCCTCACGCCGCGCGGACGGGCCCTGGCCGCCTCGATCGAACGCGCTTATCTGGACCTGCAGCACGCCTGGGAAAGCATCGGCGAGGCCGATGGTCTGGAGCCGCTGCGCATCGCCTGCGTATCCGGATTCGGACGTTATCGCCTAGTGCCGCGCCTGCTGCAGTTGCTGTCGCGCGACCGGCCGGTGGAAGTGCTGTTCCGCACCGCCGGCGGCGTGCAAACGCTGCTGGAAACCGGGCGCGTCGCGCTCGGCGTCAGCTATCGGCCGCTGGTCACTGCAGGCATCGCTTCGGTGTTGTTGGGCGAGGAGGAACTGGCGCTGGTCGGACCGAAATCGCGGCGTGGCTCGCCTGCGCCCGAAGACATCCCGGCCCTGCCCTTCGTCACCTACGAAGAATTCGAATACGTCTTCTTCCGCTGGTTCGAAGCCAACGGCATCCCGCTGCCGCAGCCCTGGAACCGCACGGATCATTTCGAAGAGCTCGAGGAAGCCCTGGAAAGCGTCGCGAACAGCCGCGGCTGGTCGGTGGTGCCGCTGGATTCGGCGCTGGGCCGCGCCTACCGCTCGCGAGTGCAGGTGCATCGCCTCAAGCGGCGCGTGTGCACGAACGAGATCCACTTGGTCGGCAGCGAGAGGGAGCTACGCAGCGAAGACGCGGCATTGCTCAGATTGGCGGCGATCTCCGCGTAGTCAGTTCTTTATAGAGCGGGGCTTGCCCCGCCGCTCTTGCCCTTCAAGCCGTCATCCCCGCGAAGGGATCCAGCGCCTTTGCGGTTGGTCTGTGTAGAGCGGAGCTTGCTCCGCTGCCTTGGCTTGGGGGTTCTGGCTATCTGCCGGCCTTTCAGGCCGGGGTTTCGTCCGCTCAAACCGCGGCCGAGTTACTTTCTTTTTGTGGGGCCCAAAAAGAGAAGTAACCAAAGAAAAAGGGCCTTTGGAAGGGATCCCGGCGATGGGGCTCCCCCGTGTTCTTGGCCCTTCTCACCGGCTCTCGTGATTCCTCCGTCGCTTCGACATTTAGATCCGAGGCGATCGATCAGAACGCCTCCTTAGCGCACATCCGCAAAAGCCGCGTCACCCATAGGCTACGAATCAAAATCTAGTACCTGCGTAAGAAGGTCACCCACGACGAAAGCCGGGCCGCTGGCGGACTTCAGGTGCGACGCTTCGCACCGCAGTTCAGGCCCTTTCTTGGGTTACTTTCTTTGGGCCAGCAAAGAAAGTGACCCGGGCGCAGCCCGGAAGCCTTTGTCCATGGCGCGAGTCGCAGCGCAACTGGCCAGGGCGCGGGCCTGGGTCCCGGCCTTCGCCGGGATGACGGCTTGAGGAGCACAAGCAAGATGGGTCCCAGCGTTCGCTGGGATGACGGCATGAGAGCAACGGCATAAGGGCGAACGGTTCAAGGGCAAACGGCTCAAGAGCGAACGGCTCAAGAGCGAAGAGCAGCGGAGCGAGCTCCGCTCTACAGAGGTGGAGCAAGCGCGGCGGGGCGAGCCCGCTCGACAAAAAAGCGGTTAGCTGCGTTCCAGCATCGGGGGCAGCGGGCAATGAAGCACGCTGCAGATCGTGCGCAGCAACTCGGCTTCAGCGACGGTGACGCGATTGTCGTGGCTGACCGCCGCCGTGATCGCCTCCACCATCACTTGCTTGGCCAGCGGGTCGAGCGCGTCCAGCGGTTCCCACACGGCATCCAGCGCCAGCGCGCCTGCCGCAGGCGGCGCATAAGGCAAGTGGTCCCGCGGCAGCACGCGCTGCATGCCGGCCAGATAGGCGCGCTGCGCGTCGGCGGCGTTCTCGTGGCCGGCCTGGGCGACCACCGCCAGCAAGGTCGCGAACTCCTGCTTCACGTTGCCGGGCTTGCGCCTGCCGAAGCGCGCGTAGCGCGACGGGTCCAGCGATTCGCGCACCTGCACTTCCAACAGCCGGCCCAGGCAGTATTCGAACAGCGACACGCGGCCATCGGTATTGACCACCGCGTGCACCGTGTCCATGAACGCATCGAGCCCGGGCCGCGGCCGCAGGCGCAGCACCGGGAAGGCCAACGCCGCCAGCGGCAGGCGCAGCATCGGATGCAAGGGATCGAGCCGCTCGACCTTCAGCCGATCGGCAGCGGTCGCCGTGTCCGCGCCCAGCCTCGCCTGGATCTCGGTGCGTTGCTTGGCTTTCACTTGCGGCTCGGCGTCGAGCAGCAGGCCCAGCAGCAACGGAATCACTGCGTCGCGCTGCTTGGCCAGGTCGCGCAGGTCGTCCGGGATCGAGGCGACGATACTGTCGGCACGCCGGTAATCGTCCGGCGACGGACGCGCCACCTGCTCGGCCACCATCGGCGGAGTCAGACTCAATTCCGCAGCGGCGGCAGGCAGCAGCACCGGCGCGATGGGCAGCGGCGAGCGGCGCTCGGATGCCGCGCCGGAGGCCGGCGTTTCGTCGGAGGCGCTC
Organism: Luteimonas galliterrae; assembly: GCF_023374055.1. Lineage (NCBI taxonomy): Bacteria > Pseudomonadati > Pseudomonadota > Gammaproteobacteria > Lysobacterales > Lysobacteraceae > Luteimonas > Luteimonas galliterrae. The sequence continues at coordinate 283,349 of NZ_JAMBEP010000002.1, forward strand.
GGCGGGTCCGCGCGCCAGCGCCTGCGCAGCTGCTCCAGATCGTCGGCGCGGAACGACGGCTCCAGCGCCTGGATCCGCTGCAGCAGCGGCGGATGCGTGGCGAACAGGCCGGAGAAGCCGACGCCGTCGCCGAACAGCATGTGGCTGACTTCCTCGGCATCGCCGCGCTGGGCGAGCGCGGAGCCGGTTTCGCCGGCGGCGATCTTCTTCAGCGCGCCGGCCAGGCCCGATGTCTGGCGGGTGAATTGCACTGCGGACGCGTCGGCTAGCGATTCGCGGGTGCGGCTAACGCCGGCTTTGATCATGCGGCCGAAAAACAGGCCGATATAGCCGACCGCCAGCGCGACGAGCGCTGCGACCAGCACCGCGCCGGCGCCGCGGCCGCGGCCGCCGCCGTGCTGCAGGATCTTGCGGCCGATCAGGCCCAACATCAGGATCCCGAACAGCACGCCGATCAGGCGGATGTTGAGCCGCATGTCGCCGTTGAGCACGTGGCTGAATTCGTGCGCGATCACGCCCTGCAGTTCGTCGCGATTGAGTTGCTCGAGCGCGCCGCGGGTCACCGCGATGACCGCATCGGAAGGCGAATAGCCGGCGGCGAACGCGTTGATGCCCGCTTCGTGCTCCAGCACGTAAATCTTGGGCACCGGCACGCCCGAAGCGATCGCGATCTCTTCGACCACGTTGCGCAGGCGGCGCAATTTGGTATCGGTAGCGCCCTCGGGCACCGGCACGCCGCCGAACTGCAGCGCGACCGATTCGCCGCCACCGCGCAACGAGGCGATGCGGTACAGCGAACCCAAACCGATGATGGCCAGCGTGACGATCGTGGTCAGCGCCAATCCTCCGGCACCGCCGCCGAATACGACGAACATGGCCAGATCCACCGCCAGCACGATGCCGATCACCGCTAGCGAGAACAGCACGATCAGGCGCGTGGAAGTGCGCCGCGCGGCGGCCTGGCGTTCGAAGAAGTTCATCGGGTGCGATGCTCCTGCTCTTCCCTTCTCCCCTCGGGAGAAGGTGCCCGGAGGGCGGATGAGGGTTCGGCGAAGCTACGGCGATCGTGTTGCGTCGTCACTCCGCCGCACCCTCACCCCAACCCCTCTCCCAGCGGGAGAGGGACTAAAGCACTCCTCAGAACTCCACCTTCGGCGCCGCACGCACTTCGGCCTGCTTCTCTTCCGGGATCTCCAACAGTGCGGCGGGCGCGAAAGCGAACATGCCGGCGACCACGCTGGACGGGAACACCTCGCGCTTGTTGTTGTAGGCCATCACCGAATCGTTGAAGGCTTGGCGCGCGAATGCGACCTTGTTCTCGGTGCTGGTCAGCTCTTCGGTGAGCTGCATCATGTTCTGGTTGGCTTTCAGGTCCGGGTAGGCTTCGGACACGGCCAGCAGCCGGCCCAGCGCGCTGTTAAGGGCGCCCTGGGTATTGGCCAGCTCGGCCATCGCGGCCGGATCGCCGGGGCTGGCCTTGGCCGCCGCCAGGCCGGACACCGCGGCGCCGCGGGCGGCGATGACGGCTTCCAGGGTCTCGCGTTCGTGGCTCAGATAGCCCTTGGCGGTCTCGACCAGATTGGGGATCAGGTCGAAGCGGCGCTGCAATTGCACGTCGATCTGGGCGAAGGCGTTCTTGAACGCGTTCCGGGCCGTCACCAGGCCGTTGTAGATGCCTACCGCCCAAAATGCCAACACCACCACAATACCCAGCAGGATCAACAGAGTAAGCATCAAAGTTCCCCTTGTTCATGCAAAGTCCGTTTAATACCGATTAGTATCCGGCAGAAGACGGCTGAAGCCGCAGCATACGCAGGGGAGACCTCCGATGAAAGGCAACCGCATCCGACCGCATCGGCGCCATTGGCGGATGGGTTTGGTCGGCCTGCTGTTGCCTTTGGCGCTGACGTCGGGGGCGCAGACGCCCCTGCGCTGGAACAGCGCTTCGCAGGGCGTGCAGCCGCCGCAAGCCACGACCTTGACGGTCGGCTCGCAAACGACCCAGCCGACATTCGCGACCCCGATTTCGCAGGTGCCCGCCGTGCCGCTGGCAGCGGGCTTCGACGTGCGCCAGTTCGAGGCCATCGCCCAGGAACTGGTCGCCAACCAGCGCGTACCCGGCTTGGCGCTGGCGATCGTCCAGAACGGCCGCGTGCTGTCCGCGCGCGGTTACGGCATCACCGACGTGCGCGCGGCCGAGCCGGTCGATGCGCATACCGTTTTCCGGCTGGCGTCGTTGTCCAAATCCTTCGCCGGCTCGATCACCGGCATGCTGGTCTCCGAGGGCGCGCTGCGCTGGGACAGCAAGCTGATCGACTATATGCCCGAGTTCCGGCTGGCCGATCCGACGGCCGCGCAGCGGCTGACCGTGGCCGACATCCTCAGCCACCGCGTCGGCCTCACCCACAACGCCTACGACCGCGACATCGAGCGCGACGCCGACTACCGCAGCCTGCTGCAGAAGCTGGCCTACGCGCCGATGAAGTGCGCGCCGGGCGAATGCTATGCGTACCAGAACGTGGCCTTCAGCACGATCGGCGATATCGTCTTCGCCGCCACCGGCAATTTCTATAGCGAGACCGTGCAGCGCCGCATCTTCAAGCCGCTGGGCATGAACGACGCCAGCTACGGCCTGGAGGGCATCGAAGCCAGCGCGCGCTGGGCGCGGCCGCACGTGCGCGCGCGCGGCGGCTGGGTGTCGCTGACGCCCAAGCCCACCTATTACCGCGTGCCGCCCGCGGCCGGCGTCAACGCCAGCATCAGCGACATGGCGCAGTGGCTGCTCGCGCAGACCGGGCACCGCCCCGACGTGCTGCCGGCACCGCTGCTGGCGACGCTGCATGCGCCGCTGATCGATACTCCGGGAGAGCTGCGTGGTTCGCCCTGGCGCCGCGAGCGTGTGTTCTCGGCCGGCTACGCGCTGGGCTGGCGCGTGTACGACTACGCCGGCCACGAAGTGGTCTTCCACGGCGGCGCCGTGCAGGGCTATCGCGGCATGATGGCGCTGCTGCCCGAGCGCGATCTGGGCATCGCGATCCTCTGGAACAGCGAGAGCTCGCTGCCGTCAGGCTTGCTGCCGACTATTCTGGACAGCGCGATCGGCCTGCCGGCCGTGGCCTGGATCGACCTGGGTCCGCAGCGGCCCGACACGATGATCGCCGGCCGGCCGGCGCCGGCCGCCGGCGTGGACTCATCCACTTCCGAAGCCGCGCCCGACTGACCCGCTCCGCTCGCTCTTCGTAGGAGCGGCTTCAGCCGCGAGCTCTTGCTCTGTTTTCGTCGCTGCGGGCAAAAGCTCGCGGCTGAAGCCGCTCTTACAAAAGCCGGCTCCTACAAAGATCCGCCAATAAAAAACTCTCCCCCGCCTGGGCGCGGAGGAGAGTCTGTATTACGGCTAATCGGGTTTTCTTATTGGATCTGCTTAGATCATCGGAGCAGGCATGGCCGGCATGGTGGCCGGAGAAGCCTTCTTCGAACGACGGGCCGGCTTGCGCTTGGCCTTCTTGGCAGCCTTCTTCGCCGGCTTCTTCTTGGCGGCCTTCTTGGCGCGCTTCTTGGTGGCCTTCTTGGTCGCCTTCTTCGCGGCCTTCTTGGCAGGACGGCGCTTGGCGGCCTTCTTCGCGGTCTTCTTGGCCGGACGGCGCTTCGCAGCCTTCTTGGCCGTCTTCTTGGCAGCCTTCTTAGCCGGCTTGCGGGCTACTTTCTTGGCGGCCTTGCGGACGGTCTTGCGTGCAGCTTTCTTAGCGGATTTCTTCGCCGCCTTCTTGGCGGGGCGTTTCTTAGCAGCTTTCTTCATAGCCATGGGATGGCTCCTCGTCAGTGGACTATCGGATACAACTGCCCAGGGACAACAACATCGCGGGAGTCGGACCCGCGACCAACCGCCGCTGCGCCAGGCGCAACGGGACGGATTTGTTAAGAGCCTGCATCGCTACATGCAGACCCCGGCGGAAGGTTCCGCCTGACGCAAAAACACCCGCGGCGCGGCTGGCGGCGCGGGTGTCGGGATCGGGTGCAATACGTTTTCGCGGGGAGACGAAGCCTGAGTCCACCGTATAGAACGTCCGGGCGGAGCACTGTGTTTTGCTTCGTGTTTTCGATTTAATTCGACTCACTCGCTTCGGCAGGCAACGTCTGCTGGGCGAAACCTAATCACGGTTTTTTCCACTGTCAACACCCCCTGCGTAATTTTTTTCGCCTCCCCGGCCGCCCCGCTCGCCCGCTCGCGGCGCCGATCGGGCGCCGCACGATTGCATTTTCGGTCGCGTCGATCCGCCGCGCGCCGATCGCTTGTAACAAAAATGCTTTGTTTTAAGCGCTCTGCTTCGCACGCACCGCAGCCGCGCGCGTGGCGAGGCGCTCGGACCGCGATTGCTCGGAACGCGTCGCGCAACCGCCGCAACCCTTCCTGCGCACCCCTAAAAAAATTTTCGCGACGGGCCGATTTTTTGCCCCGCACAAGTCGATTTGCGCGAAATTGCGCGAACTTTTTCCGGACCGCGCACGTCTGCGCGGCGTGACGGAAAAAGAAAACCCGCAGCGTCGCCGCCGCGGGTTCGTCGGTTCGCGCAGGTCGCGGACGCAACGCATCCGGACCGGCGAGCGCGCTCAGTGGTCGTCTTCTTCCAGCAGTTCGGCGTAGTCGTCCGGGCCGAGCAGCTCGTTGAGCTGGTCCGGTTCCTCGGCCTCGATGACGAAGATCCAACCGTCGCCGTAAGCGTCCTCATTGATCGTCTCGGGCTTGTCGGACAGCGCGCTGTTGACCTCCACCACCTTGCCCGTCACCGGCGTGTAGACGTCCGAAGCAGCCTTCACCGACTCGACCACGGCGCATGCGGTGCCGGCTTCGACGCGATCGCCGACGTTGGGCAACTCCACGTAGACCAGATCGCCGAGCAGGCCTTGCGCATGGTCGGAAATGCCGACCGTGATCTTGCCGTCGCCTTCGACGCGGGCCCACTCGTGGGACTTCAGGAATTTCAGATCGCCGGGGATCTCGCTCATCGGTGGCTCCGTGGTGCTGTCAACCGGAAAGTTCGGTCGGGGGTCGGGTGGGGCTTTAGTTTAGCGAAGGAATCGGCCGTCGCCACACAGAAAGAACGGCCGTCAGTGTGAAAGGTAAGGCGCGCGGCCGCTGACGATGGCATCGCGCAGCTGCTCGATCCGGTCCTGCCCCCAGAACGTTTCGCCCTGGTGGACGTAACCGGGCAAACCCGGAAGGTCGGCGGCGATGGCGTCCGCGGTGTTGGTCTGGTAACGCGTGGCGGCAGCCTCGCCATCGGCGGCCGCGAGCACGGCCGGCGCATCGTGGCCGGCGTCGCGCAACAGTTCGGCGATCACGGCGCGGTCGGCGATGTCGCGGTCCTGCGCCCAGACCGCGCGGAAGCCGGCATCGACATAACGCGACGCATCGGCGCCGGCTTGCGCCAGCGCGATCGCAGCGCGATCGGCCAGCGACGGATCCACCGGGAAGTAGCGCGGCTGCAGATTGAGCGGCAGGCCGCGCTGTTCGCGCCAGCGCTGCAGTTCGACCAGACGGTAGCGCTGCCGCGCCGGCGCGCGTTGGCCCAGCGGCAAGCCGCCGTTGGCGGCGAACAGTCCGAAGATGCGCACCGGGCGGTAGGCCAGCGTTACCCCGGTGTCGCGCGCCATCGCCGTCACGGCCGCGTGGCCCAGGTAGGCGTACGGCGACAGCAGGCTGAAGTAGTAGTCGACGGTGGCCATGGCGCCGGCGCCGTCAGATGCCTTCCTGCGGCTTGCCGTCGCGCACGAACGGGAACTTGACCACCCGCACCGGCACTTCGCGGCCGCGGATGTCCACGCGCACGTCGCCCGGCGCGCCGGCTGGCACGCGCGCGAACGCGATCGCCTTGCCGAGCGTGGGCGAGAACGTGCCGGACAGGATCTCGCCGTCGCCGTTGGCGGTCAGCACTTTCTGGCCGTGGCGCAGCACGCCCTTCTCGTCCATCACCACGCCGATCATCTGCCGCGGCGCGCCGGCGGCTTTCTGCTTTTCGAGCACGCTGCGGCCGATGAAATCGCGGCCCTCGTCGAGCGCGACGGTCCAGGCCAGCGCGGCCTCGTAAGGCGATACGGTGTCGTCCATATCCTGGCCGTACAGGTTCATGCCGGCTTCCAGGCGCAACGTGTCGCGCGCGCCCAGGCCCGCCGGCTTGACGCCCGCGGCCAGCAACGCGTCCCACAAGGCGACGGCGCGGTCTTCGGGCACGACGATCTCGAAGCCATCCTCGCCGGTGTAGCCGGTGCGCGCGACGAACAGCGGCGCGCCATCGTTCGTGACCGCTTCGGTGGCGACGAACTTGCCGATCTTGCCGGCCGCGGCGGCGGTGTCGGGCGACAACAGGCCGATCACGCGTTCGCGCGCCGTCGGGCCCTGCACGGCGATCATCGCCAGCTCGGGACGTTCGGCGACTTCGACCGCGAACGGCGCCGCCTGCTCGACGATCCACGTCAGATCCTTGTCGCGCGTGGCGGCGTTGACCACCAGGCGGAAGAAATCCTCGGCCAGGTAATAGACGATCAGGTCGTCGATCACCCCGCCCTGCGCGTTCAACATGCAGGTGTACAGCGCCTTGCCCGGCTTCTGCAGCTTGTCGACCGAGTTGGCGACCAGGTAGCGCAGGAATTCGCGGACGCGCGCGCCGCGCAGGTCGACCACGGTCATGTGGCTGACGTCGAACATGCCGGCATCGCGGCGCACTTGGTGGTGTTCTTCGACCTGCGAACCGTAATGCAGCGGCATGTCCCAGCCGCCGAAGTCGACCATCTTGGCGCCGAGCGCGCGGTGGGCGTCGTTGAGAATGGTCTTCTGGGTCATTGCGGCGGTCTCTGGCAAAGAACGCCATTATCCCAGACCGCGCCGGCCGCCGCCTGCTTTGCGCTGCAGAGCGGGACTTGCCCCGCTGCTCTGCCTTTGTAGGAGCGGCTTTAGCCGCGAGCTTTTCGGCCAGCAGCGTATGACTGGAAGAGCTCGCGGCTAAAGCCGCTCCTACGATTAGACGGCCTCGACCTGAAGGGTCATGCCTTCTGCGCCGACGATGCGCACCGTCGCGCCGGTCGGAAGATCGGGACCGGCCACATCCCAATAGGCATCGGCGATCTGCACGCGGCCGTGGCCCTGCACGATGCCGCGCTCCAGCGGCACCACCCGGCCTACCAGCGCGGCGGCGCGGCGGTTCAATGCCGGCTGGTCGCTCTGCCGCTCGCGGCCGCGGAACCATTTGCGGTAGACCTGGATCGAGATGAAGCTGAGCACGATGAAGGCGGCGGCTTGCGCCAGCAACGGGATGCCGGGAATCAGCAACACGCCGAGGAAGACCACCACCGCCGCGAAGCCCAGCCACAGCATGAACGCGCCGGGCGCCATCGTTTCCGCGGCGAACAGCACCAAAGCCAGCGCCGCCCAGGTAAAGACGTCCCAACGCATGGCTCAGCCTCCCGTGCGCGGCGCCGGCGCGACGGCGCGGCCCGGCTGCTGGTTCAACGCTTCCTTGGCGAGTTCGCCGATGCCCGCAAGCGAGCCGATCACGCCGGCCGATTCCATCGGCATCATCACGAACTTCTGGTTGGGCGCTTCGGCGAGGGCCTTGAACGCTTCGATGTACTTCTGCGCGACGAAGTAGTTGATCGCCTGCACGTTGCCCGAGGCGATCGCGTTGGAGACCACTTCGGTCGCCTTGGCCTCGGCCATGGCCAGGCGTTCGCGCGCCTCGGCTTCGCGGAAGGCGGCTTCGCGGTTGCCTTCGGCCTCGAGGATGGTCGACTGCTTCTCGCCTTCGGCCTTGAGGATGGCGGACTGGCGGAAGCCCTCGGCTTCGAGGATGTTGGCGCGCTTCTCGCGTTCGGCCTTCATCTGCCGCGCCATCGACTCGATCAGGTCGCGCGGCGGCTGGATATCTTTCAATTCGATGCGGTTGACCTTGATGCCCCACGGATGGGTGGCTTGATCGACGGCGACCAGCACCTTGGCGTTGATCTCGTCGCGCTTGGACAGCGACTCGTCCAGGTCCATCGAACCGATCGAGGTGCGGATGTTGGTCATCACCAGGTTGAGCGTGGCGATTTCCAGCTGCGCGACTTCGTAGGCGGCCTTGGCCGCGTCGAGCACCTGGAAGAAGACGATACCGTCGACCTTGACCACGGCGTTGTCCTTGGTGATCACGTCCTGCGACGGGACCTCCAGGACCTGCTCCATCATATTGATCTTGCGGCCGACGCCCTGGTAGATCGGGATCAGGAAGTGCAGCCCCGGTGTCATGGTGTGGGTGTATTTGCCGAAGGCTTCGACCGTCCATTCGTAGCCCTGCGGCACCATCCGTACGGCCTTGAACAGGATCACGACGCCTGCGAACAGCAGCACGACGGCGAGCAGCGTACCCATGGACATGTGACGACCCCTCCCTTAGTTGACCGGCCCAGTATAGGGCTTGGCCATGACCGCCCGACGGCCTGCGACCCTTTCGCCCGGTCCCGCATCTAGGATGAGGAATGCCGCCCGAACCGATACGCCCGTCCAGCTTCGCGATCGACGTTCCGGACGCCCTGCTCGTCCGGGCGCGGGCGGGCGACCGTGCGGCGTTCGAGCAGCTGTACCGCTGGTTCGAGCGACCGGTATTCACCCTGGCGCTGCGGATCGGCGGCGACCGGGACGAGGCCGCCGAAGTACTGCAGGAGACGATGTTGAAAGTGATCGACCGAATCGCCGATTTCCGCGGCCAGAGCGGCCGCAGCGACAGCCCGTTCTGGGGCTGGCTGCGGCAGATCGCGGTCAACGAGGCGCTGATGCGCCTGCGCCGCGGCCGCAAGCTGTCCCAGGAGGTTTCCGACGACCTGGTCGGCGAACTGGCCGAAGACAACGGCCCATTGCCGCCGGCGGCTGCCGACGCCGCGCAACTGCAGCGCGCGCTGGCCACGCTGCCGGCAGCCACGCGCAGCGTGCTGTGGCTGTACCACGCCGAAGGCTATACGCACGAAGAAATCGGAAATCTGATGCAACGCACGCCCAGTTTCTCCAAGTCGCAACTCGCGCGCGGCACCCGCCGCTTGCGCGCGCTGCTGCAGGCCGAACCCCATTCTGTGGAGGGCGCCATCCATGCCTGATGCCTACTCGCAGCGCGGTCCGCTTCCCGACGGCTGGCACGACGCGTTCGCGGCGCTGCCGCTGGAACAGGCGCCGGCCGACGGCTGGTCGCGTTTGAGCGCGCGCCTGCAGGCACGGCGCCGGCCGCAGTGGCCGCTGCGTTTCGCGGCCGCGGCGGCATTGGTGGCTGCGGTCGCGCTGCCTTTGAAGCTGTACCACTCGCGGGATATGCCGGGCGCCGATCCGGCGAGTACGGCTCCGATCGCGTCCGCTTCGCCGTCGCAGCCCAAGCCCGCCACGCTCGAGCAGTTGTACGCCGAATCGGCGCAGTTGGAATCGCTGCTGCAAGTCGCGCGCGACGATCGCGTTTCCAGCGCGACGGCCGCGGCGATGTCCAGCGAACTCGATGCGCGCATCGCCGCCATCGATTCGGCGCTGATGCAGCCTGGGCTGTCGCCGGAACGGCAGCTGTGGCTGTGGCGCGGCCGCGTCGAAGCCCTGCGCTCGCTCACCGGTTTCGAAAGCAACCGCCGCTGGTTGGCCGCCAACGGCGAACGTTACGACGGCGCGATCGCGCGCGTCGATTGAACCAGAACTCTCCCACAGGGGTTGTCCCATGAAAATTTTCGCCTATCGCACCACCTTGCTCGCCGCGGCGCTGGCGCTGGCGACCGGCGGCGTCTGCGCGCAGACATCGGCCAAACGCGACGCCGCCAACGCGAAGGAACTCGCCCAAGCGCGCGCCGAACTCGCACGGGCGGCCAAACGCGTCGCCGAACTGTCGCAGAATTCTGCCGAAGCGCGGGCGCACCGCGCCCAGATCGAACTGGTCAGAGGAGCGCGCAAGCCGGTGATCGGCGTATTGCTGGCGCCGGACGACCAGGCAGGCGTGCGCATCGCCGGCGTCACCCCCGACAGCGCCGCCGCCAAGGCCGGGCTGCAAGCGGGCGACCGGATCGTCAGCGTCAACGGCGTACAAGTGCTCGGCAATACCAGCGACCTGCGGCTGCGCAACACACGCCAGTTGCTCGACAAGCTGGACGATAAGTCGGCCGCCAAACTGGGTTACCAGCGTGGCGGCCGCAATGCGGTGGTCAGCGTCACGCCGCAAGTCAGCGGCGCCTACACCCTCGTATTCGACGACGGCGAACCGGGCACGGTCATGCATGACGTGGTCATCAATACCGATCGCATCAACGAGATCGTCAAGAATGTCAAGATCAAAACCGAAGATCTGGATTACGACTTCGATTTCGACTTCGAAGGAATGGATTTCGATCCGCCGCCCGGCATCGCTCCGGAGATCCGCGAAGAACTGCGCCGCATCTCGCCCGCATGCAAAGGCAAGGACTGCAAGGCGCCGATGATGCTGTCGGCATTCCGTTGGAACGGCCTGAACCTGGCCGCCGTCGACCCGCAGCTCGGCCGCTATTTCGGCACCGACAAGGGCGTGCTGGTGTTGTCGAACGGAGAGTTGAGCGGCCTGCAGGCGGGCGACGTGATCCAGAAGATCGACGGCAAGGCCGTGAACAGCCCGCGCGAAGCCATGGACTTGCTGCGCGACAAACCCGCCAACGCCACGGCCGCCATCGCTTATCTGCGGGATCGCAAAACCGCCAGCACGCAGGTCAAGGTGCCGCGGCTGATGGCGTTCCCGCCGGTTCCACCGGCACCGCCCGCACCGCCGAAACCGCCTAAGCCGCCCAAGTCCCCGGCTCCGCCTGCGCCACCGGCACCGCCCGCTGCGGCCATACCCACGCCGCCTGCGCCTCCCGCGCCACCGGAGCCGCCGTCATGGGTGACCGCGGCAGGAGACGTAAGTTACGTCTTCGTTTCGGAGGACGGCAAAACGCATTCCTATTCCTGGAGTTCCGACGATGCGGAACCAAAGGTCATCGAAGAGGTCGAAGTCAACATACGCTGAACCTCATTCTGAAAACCCCCTCGCCCGGGCCGCCAAGCCCGGGCTTTTTTTGCTTTTGCAGGAACGGCTTGGCTGCGGGCTCTTTCGGGTCGCGATTGTCTGACAAAGGCTCGCGCCCAAACCTGCTCCTACAAAGGAGGTGAAGCAAAGTCGCTGGATTCCCGCCTTCGCGGGAATGACGGCGAAAAACAGACGCAGCCTCTTCGCCTCTTTACTTAGCGTTTGGCGACCGCATCCGGCTTCGCCGGTTCGACCCACTTCGCGAAGACATCGTCGATCTGCTTGTCGGACACTTTCTTGCCCTGCTCCAGCGACTCGGCCTGCTCGAACAGCGGAATGATCATCGCCATGCCGTCGATCTTGGTCTTCAGATGCACGCCCGGGGGCTTACCCAGGAAACCGTCCCAGCGCGAGCGGACACGGGCCCAATAGTCCTTGGTCGCATCCCAGTACTTGTACGCGGGCTTGAAGTCGACTTCGGTCGTCTTCTGGTAGTCGTTGAAGCCGAATTCGCGCACCAGTTCCACTTGGCTGCCGTCGGGATTGCGCAGCACCTTGGTGTTGAATTGCTCGTGCGTCCAGCCGCCCGGCGTCAGCGTGTGGCGGTTGATCGCCGACACCGCGTTGTAGTCGCTGCGCTTGGTGTACTCGCGGCGCGGCAACGGGCGCCAGGTCTGATCGCTGGTCCAGGTGGCCACGCCGTTGTCGTAGGTCCAGCGGCCGGTGCCGCAGTAGCGCGGCGCGTCGCTCACCTCGAACACGCACTGCGTCCATGCACCGCGGGTTTCCTCGGCGGGGACCGTGCGCACCTGCCAGGTCTGGTCGGCGCTGAATTCGAAGCGGCTCGGCGCTTCGTACACCCAATCCTGGCGCCAGTGCTTGGTGACGTGGCCGCTCTTCTCGTCGACCAGGATGTGCTGCAACACGACCTTGGTCGGGGTGTCTTCCACCACGATCACGGTCTCGTTGCCGCCGCTGCGCTGGGCCGGCCCGCGCTCGTAGCCCGGCTTGAGCAGCACGGTTTCGTCGAAGGCGAAATCGACGATGTACTCGCCCTGCATGGCCAGGATCGACTTGCGGTCCTGCGCGGTGTCCTGCGCGACGGCGGGCAAGGAGAGCAGCGCCAGCGGCACTATGGCGAATAGGGTTTTCATATCGGATTCGATGGGCTGGGAGCGCGATTTCATAGGATAACTCCTGGCTGGCGGCCGTGGCCGCGGAAATTCGCTATTGCGGGGATCTTGTAGAGCGGTGCTGATGCGGAACGCCCTTACCAATTCACGCTCACGCTGACCGACAGGTTGCGGCCGGGGCTGGTGAAGCGGTCCAACACCGATGCCGGCGTCGCCACGGCGATGCCGTCCGGCAGATCGCCGCCTTGCCAGTATTTACGATCGGCGAGGTTGAATACGCCGACGTTGAGCTTGGCGCCGGGCGCGAAATTCCAGTGGGCGAGCAGGTCGAGCACGCCGTAGCCGGGCGTGGCGTACAGGCCCAGCTGCTCCAAGTCGCGTTTGCGCTGCGCGAAGCGGCCGGCGAGCTCGGCGCCCCAGGTATCGCGGTCGTAAGCCAGGCCGATCGCGGCGGTCAGCGGATCGACCGATTGCAGCGGCACATCGTCGGTTTCGTCGCGTCCGCGCGACCAGGCCGCCGAGCCGCGCAGCGACCAGCCCGCGAAACGATCCGAGACGCGGCCGAAATCGATGCCGGCTTTCAATTCTGCTCCGTAGATCTTCGCGTCGGCGATGTTCTGCGACTGGAATACCTGCAAGCCTTCCTCGTTGAGGCCGATGAAGCGGAACGATTCGATGAAGTCCTTGTAGTCGTTGTGGTAGCCCGACAGGCTGGCGTAGGCCGCATCGCCGACGAAACGCACGCCCGCCTCGAAGCCGTTGCTGGTTTCGGGCTTCAGATCCGGATTGGCGATGGCCGTGTAGCCGAACATCAGATTGGTGAAACCGATATTGACGTCGTTGTACGGCGGCGCGCGGAAGCCTCGCGAGTAGCCGCCGTACAACGACCATTCCTCCGCGAAATGCCAGACCGCGCCGAGCTTGGGCGACACGTTGGTGTCGGTGAGTTCGACGACAGCCACGCCGGGATTGTCTTCGGCGAAGATGTTGTCCACCTCCGGCCGCAGCTCGTAGCGGTCCACGCGCACGCTGGGCGTCAGGCGGAAGGCGCCGTCGGCGAAACTCATCTCGTCCTGCAGGTACAGCGCGGCGTTGGTCGTGCGGCTGATCGGAAAATCGCGCACCGGGAACACGTCAGGCAGCATCGCGTTGCTCACCCGGCCGGTATCGAGGTTGGCGACGCGGCCGTCGCGCTTCTGGCGAGTCTGCGTGCGCGATACGTCGAGCCCGTAGGCGAGGTCGTGCTGGATGCCGCCGCCGCTCAGCGACTTGAAAAAGTTGGCCTGCATGCCGTACTGGCGCTGGTCGAAATCGAAACTGCGGTCACGCTGCTCGGGCACGCCTGCGGCGGTGCGCCGCACCTCGCGCGTGTCCTGGGTGGTTTCGCTGTCCTGACGGTAGACCTGCCAATCGAAATGGTCTGCGAAACCAGCATCGAGCGCGTCCGCTTCATGGCCGAAAGAAACGCGCGCACGCGACTGATGGTCGTCGCCCGCGACCAGCAGGTTGGTGGCGCGAGTGAGCGATTGCAGCCCGAGCGAACTGAGCACATCGGTATCGGTGTCGTCTTCGTTGCCTTCGACGGTCAGCTTGAAACGCTGGTTCGCGCTGGGTGCGTAGACGAGCTTGGTCAGCAAGCTGCGGCCGTCGCGATCCTGCGGGTTGGGCGTGGTGCGCGCCGCGCCCAGAACATCGTTCTCGCCCATGTTCTTGGTTTCCTGGCCCTGGCGGTGGCTCACGGTCACCAGGCCCGACCAGCGCTCGCCGCCGAAGGCCGAGGTCGCGCCGGCGAACAAGCCGCTGGATTCGCCTTCGGCGCCGAGCTTGAAACCGAAGTAGGCATCCTTGCCCGCGTCCAGATAATCGGACGGGTCCTTGGTGATGAACGAAACCACGCCGCCGAGCGCATCGGAACCGTAAAGCGAACTGGTCGGACCACGCACGATCTCGACCCGCTTGAGCGTATCCATGTCGACGAAATTGCGGTTGGCGTTGGAGAAGCTGCCGATGGCGAACGCATCCGACACCGCGATGCCGTCGGTCTGGATGCGCACGCGGTTGCCGCCCAGGCCGCGGATGCGGATGTCGCCCAGGCCGAAGCGGCCGACGCTGGAGGTGACCGACACGCCCGGTTCGTAGCGCACCAGGTCGCGCAGGTCGCGCACCAGCGTGTCGTCCATCCGTTCGCGGTCGATCACGTCGACCGTATTGGGCACGTCGGACATCGCGCGCTCGGTGCGCGTGGCGGTGACCACGACCGGGTCGAGCTCGATGGCGCTTTTTTCTTCGCCCGAAGGGCCGGGGGACGCGGATTGCGCGGCGGCCATGCCGGGCAGCGCCAGCCAGAGGGCGAACGAAAGCAGAGACGGACGCATAAGTACTCGCGGTGAAGGGAAGATGGGCGCACCGCATCCGGCTCGAACCGTGCGCAGGCGGAGAACGCACACGCAGGCACCGGCCGTCGGCGACCGGTGCCTGCGCACACGTGGGCGTTCACTTGGTCAGGATGAGCTTGTCGTTGCGCGTATGGCGCAAGCGGTAGCACTCGTTGCCGTGACGGATCAGGATTTCGCGCTGGCCTTGCAACAGCCGGTCGCTGTCGACTTCGGGCGCGGAGGCCGTAGCAGTCGGTGCGATCGAGTTTCTTTGCGGCACGTGCAGGACGCGTACGGGTGACGGGCTTAGCGTGGGCATGGGCGACTCCCTGGCGGCGACAGACTCAAATGCTAATGATTCTCATTTGTCTGTCAAGTCCCAATCGCGAATTTATGCCGTAGCGGCCTCGATCCGGTCCCAGGCGATCTGGTCGAGGCGTTCGGAGAGATCTAGGGCTTCCAGGTTCTGCAGGAGTTGCGCCACCCGGCTGGCGCCGAGGATCACCGACGACACGTGCGGATTGCGCAGGCACCAGGCGATGGCCAGCGGCGCGGGCGGCACGCCGAACTCCTCGGCCACGCTCGTGAACGCGCGGGCGCGTTGCGTGCGGCGCGAGGCCTCGTCGCCGAACACGCCGCGCTGCAGCCAGGTGTAGCGGGATTGCGCCAGCCGCGAATCGGTAGGCACGCCGTCGTTGTACTTGCCGGTGAGCAGGCCCGACGCCAGCGGCGACCAGATCGTCGTCCCTAAGCCGAATTCGGCGTAGAGCGCGGCGTACTCCAGTTCGACGCGTTCGCGGTGCAGCAGGTTGTACTGCGGCTGTTCCATCGTCGGCGCATGCAGGTGCTGCGCACGAGCGATCTTGTGCGCTTCGCGAATCGCCGCGGCCGGCCATTCCGACGTGCCCCAATACATCACCTTGCCCTGCCGGATCAGCGCGTCCATCGCGGCCACGGTTTCGGCGATCGGTGTTTCCGGATCGGGCCGATGGCAGTAGTACAGATCGAGATAGTCGACGCGCAGGCGCTTGAGCGCCGCATGGCAGGCGTCGTGCACGTGCTTGCGAGACAGGCCTCTCTGCATGGGCCGCGGCCCGTCGACCGCGCCGAAGAAGACTTTGCTCGACACCGCGTAGCCGTCGCGCGGCAGGCGCAGATCGGCGATCGCATCGCCCATGACCCGCTCGGCTTCGCCGTTGGCGTAGGTTTCGGCGTTGTCGAAGAAATTGATGCCGTGGTCCCACGCCGCCGCGATCAGTTCGCGCGCTTCGCCGCGTCCGACCTGGGTGCCGAAGGTGACCCAGGCGCCGAAAGACAGCGCGGACAACTGCAAGCCGGAGGATCCGAGGCGGCGGTATTGCATGACTGCGAACCGGAAATGGACTTGTATACATCCTACTCCGGCGCCTGTTCGCTCTTTGTAGGAGCGGCTTCAGCCGCGAGCTCTTCCCATCAAATCGGCGCGAACATGTGGGAAGAGCTCGCGGCTGAAGCCGCTCCTACAGAACCGCGCTGGAATGGTTCTCATTGCGGCAAGCGCGGATCCGGTCCGCTAGAATGCGCGCACTTTCCTCCTCCGGGGAGTAGCCCACCCGCAGCGCCACCGCGGGGACGCGCGTCAACACACTTGGCCAGCCGGCCATGGCGCGCGATGTGGATGCGCGGCGTCGCACGACGCCGGCGGCACGGGCAAGACCGAAGGCAGGCGCAACGCGCACCCAGGCCGGGCCGCGTGGCGTCGGCCTTCGCGTTCGCCGCGATCGCCCGGCCCGGAGTGTCGATGGAATCCCTGCTGGTCTCGACCGCCACGGTCGCGCTCGCCGAAATCGGCGACAAGACGCAATTGCTCGCCCTGCTGCTCGCGGCGCGCTACCGCAAGCCGGTGCCGATCGTGCTGGGCATCCTGGCCGCGACCCTGCTCAACCACGCGCTGGCCTCGTGGTTCGGCGCGGCAGTGTCGCAGTGGCTGTCGCCGCAGGTACTGCGCTGGGTGGTGGTGGCGAGTTTCCTGGGCGTGGCGCTGTGGACGCTCAAGCCGGACCGGCTGGAAGGCGACGAAGCGAAACTCCCCGCGCGCGGCGCCTTCATCGCCACTTCGGCGGCCTTCTTCCTGGCCGAAA